>PFJN01000028.1 GCA_002783105.1 Candidatus Pacebacteria bacterium CG_4_10_14_3_um_filter_34_15
TTTTTATATCTATCTTGGAGATGTGACGGGGCATGGTATTGCCGCGGGACTTATATCTTCCGTTGCCAATGCTCTCATATACAGTGCTACGAGTTTTAGCGATGATCCTAAGAACATACTTATAAGTGCGAACAGGATCTTATCCGAAAAAACGACAAAGAGTATGTTCATGACTATGGTTATGGCAAAGATCACTCCCGAAGGTAATCTGCAGTATATAAGCGCAGGTCATAATCAAGTGCTTAAGTACCATGCGGATGGTGCCAAAGTCGAAGAGCTCCCAACGGGTGGTATGGCTCTCGGAATGGTCTTGGATATCGAAAAAACATTAACAGTACACGAGATCCCGATGAAATCAGGTGATGTAATTGTCCTGTACAGTGACGGACTACCAGAAGCCAGAAATAATCACGATGAACAGTACGGCATGCCGAGGTTCAAACGCGCCGTCTCCGAATACTGCGACCTTGTTACCCCCGATGGTATAAAAAACGCACTCCTCGCAGATGTGAAAGAGTTCATGGGCAAATCTTTGCAGCTAGATGATATGACGGTGGTTGTGATTAAGAAGGTGTAGGGGGGATTTTTTCTTTAACTTACACTCCCGCGTCTAACCTTCTAAGGTCGTTCAGGTTGAAGAAAAAAACTTTGTGATGAAGAAGAAGGGTAGAAGGGGCGATAGCCCCAAAACACCTATTTCTGGTTTGAGGGAGGGGCAAGAGGGGAATTAAAGGGGTGAATTGCCCCGAGCCCAAAACACAATATCAAACAAGGCTAGAATGGCAAGTCGTCTACGCTAACATTATCGTTTCCATTTTCTTCAACTTCAGGATTTTCTATTTCATCTGGAAGTTCGATTTCCTCATCTTCTATTTCGTCTGAATACTTGTTGATTGCTTCTTTATATAGCCTAACCATTTATATTTGTGCCATTACCAATACCAATTGAGCCAGTTCTAAAAAAACGGTTCATGCTAAAATTACTTTCCATGCAAGCTTTTATTGAGGCTCTATGATTTTTAACGGATTCCGATTCCGTTTTAACAATTTTTAGGTTGTCGTGGAAGTCTCGGAATCCTTCTTCTATTGTTCTTGGCATAATTAATCTTTTTACACTCCATAAATTTGGTTACCGATTGCCTTTTGCTCTATTGTGTGTCTTACACAACATCTCGCAGTTTTTAATATCACTCTTTCCGCCTTTGCTCCATGCTGAAACATGGTCGGCGTCCATATCGCTCAAACTCCAAATTTTTGCTTTGTTTGTGTCGTGTCCAATAGCACAATGTGAGCAATTTGATTTACCTTTTTTCTCCGCCTCAGCGGTTTGTGTTGCGTAAACCGCTTTTTTCGTTGCTTCGTCAAAAACTCGGACTTCAAGCAATTTTGTATCGACAGCACCACCGAGAATATACTCAAAAATACCTTTGCGATTTTTTATATACGGATCAGCATAGAGTTTGTGAACCTCGGCAGATACCTTAGCCGGATTGTATGCCTTTTTGTGATACTCTTCGTAGAGTCGGCCCCATTCAAGCCCGCGCATTTCACTTTCAACATCAGTAAATACACTGGAAACCCAATCAATAACGCTATTGAAATAGGTTTTTAGTTCCTTGATATTGTCATCGTAGCGATGACGGCTCATGTAGTCGCCGATATTCCCCTTACTTACCCAATCAAGCGCACGCTCTAAAAATTCTTGCCTGTTTGCACTACCTTTTACATATGCGCTCCATTTTTGGATATTGGCATTTTGGCTATTACTAAACTCAGCTTTGCCGAGTGTAACAAATGGGCCGGAATATACGGCGTTGAGTAGCTCCTGATCATTCAGAGGAACACCAGCAATATTGATTGTTTTGAACCACTCTTTTATTTCACTTTCTGTCCCTTCACATTCGTAAATAAGCAGTTTCGTTTCTAAAATCTTGGTTTGCTTGTCTTTTGCCATACCACCAAAGTATTGCTCCATGCCATTTTCGTCTTTGATAGCAAATTTATCAGTTACAAATCTTCCAAGACTGGTAATACGCTGCTGTCCGTCTAAAACTTCAAGGTTACTGTCGCTTACTCTATTAAAATAAATCAAACCTATTGGATAGCCCTTCAAAACTGATGCGATAACGGCCATTTCTTTTTTTCCGCCGTCAGAGGCATAAATATAGTTGCGCTGATATTCCGGCTGAATAGTAAGATTACCGGACAAACCGAATAAGCCTTTTCCTTCCAGTTCGTTATACACAAATCCGTCGCAGATTTCTTTGACAGAGATAGTGGTTATTAAAGTAGTTTGCATATTGTTATTTTTTATGTTTGATTAAGATTCTTTTGTAAATAGCGATTCCGTCGATTGTGCCAGACATATTTATCTTTTCGTTCCAATCATCTGGTCGTCCATAGTCATATGAACAACCCATAATTTCAAATTGATCAGGGTTGTATTTGTCTAAAAAAGTAATCGGCACACCCATTAAACCATCATAGTCACTTGGAATGGAATCAGTGTAGGGAACTTCAATTGCATCGTAGTTATCATATTTTTTATAGCTATTTTCATTTTTTGATATTTTTTCATTAAATTTTTTATTATCAGCCATTGTCATAAGAGCAAGGGGCTGATGACGACGCCCGTGGTCAAGATTTGTAAGCCACAAACAGTTATTCGTTGAAACAATTCTATTCCCGTCTTCATCTATCCGAGCTTCTGTACCAAACAAATCGTAGGATTTTGGCACAATAAATCCAGAAATCCATCTTCCCATACCATTACCCAGCCATACTTCGTTTGTTTTTATTTTTAAAAAGACTTCTTTATAAGTTATACAGTTAATGTTCCCAATAATTAAAATTTTTTTCTTGTAATCAAAGAGTTGTTTCACATACTCAGTGAACAGGCTAAAAGGTGGATTGGTTACTACAATGTCGGATTTTTTCAGTAAATCTATACATTCATTGCTACGGAAGTCACCATCGCCTTCAAGTGGCTCCCATTCATTGTGTTTGTTTGCCTTCAATTGTTCCGCAATATCCTTTAAATTAAATTCTCCATCGCCATTTATGTCTCCCACTTTGTTAATAACAATTTTATTAGCTGTTATTTTAGTACGCCCCTTTGATTGTATGAGGGTTTTGTCATTGCCAAATAAATTTAGTTGCGTATTAGCTACTGGTGATGGGTTATAACTAGTAGTTATAAGTTGTTTCAGCCCGAGTTTATCGAAATTAAGTACGAAATAGCGAAAAAAATTGCTCTCATATGGATCATCACAATTACTGTAAACAACCTTATCTCTGAAAGTATTTGGATTATACTCAAGATAGGCCTCAATTTCTTTTTGTATATCAGAAAATTGAGTATAAAACTCATCGTTTTTTGAATTTTTTGCTTTGTGTAATAATTTGTTTGTTGCTTTTCTTGGCATAATCTATATCAAGTAAGTGATTATATTGTATTCGTTTCCTCTTGAAAAATAAACCGTTTCCGGAGCGAAGCGGAGGAAACACCGCTTTATTCCCCTCTATAAAAAAGAAAAACATGTATATCATATCGCGTTCGCAGTATATCTGAACTTGAGGAGTGGTACAATTTTCAACCACTCCTCAAGTTTGGCGAGGTGTTTGCGTGTGCGAAGCCACGCAAAAAACCACTGAGCTAGATATACTGCTGTTGTCGGATGTACCAAAGAGTAACCTATTCCGCAATGTTTAAAAATTCCAGACCTGATCGTAACCATTTTCTGCAATGTTTTTTGACCTTTTTTTAATTACTTCGAAATCCCAATTTTCAAAATCGTTTTTATATTCTTTGAAAAAATCATGAAGATATCTTAGATTTGCAGAATGTTTTGGATCGGATTCAAAAACTTTAATTTTTTCTGCTGGGTCTTCCGGCAAGCCTGAATTTGAATGGCGTGAAATAATTAATAAGTTGCCAATTTTGTCGAATAGTTCTAAATCTTCTTCTTTGCCGTATTGTTTTTTAAGGTTTTGAGACAATATATGTTCGATGTTAAGATTTCTCTTTTTTAAATCTTTTTCTGGTGAAAAGATATCGACACGCTGTCCTCCCTTTGTGTCAAAATTGTTAATACGATCGAAAACATAATTTATGAGTGGGATATTCTCATAGGTAACATTTTCTATGAAATTGGAAACAAATTCTTCCTTATGCGCCTTCTTCTTCCTTAATCCATTGTTGAATGCATCGGTTAGAGTGGCAAAATTTTCATTGCCATTGAAAAATTTCATGGAGTTGTTTGAATAGAATTTTTCAACTTCGTTTCCTATTCTCCCTGAGATTACGTTATTAACGAAATGATAATTTTCAATGGTTTCTAATGTTTTGAAGAGTTTTTTTGAATTTTTCGCACCATCTTCCTTATATGATTTAAATATTGAATAAATCAAAGGATAAGCCTGTGTAACTCGAAATAGTTTAAGTGCCTGAAATGTTCGATTTATCTTTTTGTAATAGTCTTCATTTTTGGATAAATCTGTCATTTCAACTTCTTCGAGCCAGTCTTTTACGATGTCTTGATCTTGTGATTGGGCAGCTTTGTAATACCTTGAGAATGAATATAAATCATTAACAAATTGCTCAATTCCAAGTTCTTTTCCATAACTCTTAAGGCTTTTGTAGAGTTGTGATTGCTGGATATGTCCTCTTCTTGCAATCCAAAAATATTTTAGCATTCTTTGTAGAGAGCTTTCTGCATTAGCTATTATCTCATTCCATTTTTCCTCAAAGGCTTCGACTTCGTAAGAAAAAATATAATTTTTTAATAGATCTCCAATATTTAAATCTAATCCTCTTGCGTTAGTTCTTTCAAAAATTGAAAAAACATCTTCGGTATTTTCTACCTCAATCACAATCACGTAGGAGAAGAGGAGTGCTTTTGTAAAGCTGGTTAAATCTGCCTTGTTATAACTAGATAACTCATTTAACACATAATTAAAAATGGGTTTAACCTTGTTGACTTGTCGTTTTACAGACTTGTTTCCAATTTTTTCTGGAAATATTCCATCCCATTCTCGATTGGATATGTATTCGAAGATATCTCTAATATTTTCTGATACTGAAATTTTATTACCTTGTTCTCCACTCCAAGCTGAACTTATTGCAATCAATCCTTGCAATTCACCTGCAAATTCTGATTCATTGATTTTTTTCGCATGTTCTCTTAATGCTATGAGAATAATTGAAATAGTAGTGAGTCTTTGTTGACCGTCTACGATTTTGTAATTGTTTTTTTCTGAAATATCGAAGATAAAATTACCAAGAAATAAATCTTTTGTATCTTCTCCTTTTGTCTCCTTGAGATCATCCATTAGTTCTTGTAATTCAGTTTTTCCCCAATCAAAACTTCTTTGATATGGAGGAACGGAGAATTTATAGTCACTCCCTTTTAATATTCCCTCGATGGTTTTCTTTTCAGGTCTGATCATGATTTAATTTTTTAAAATTGCTTTAATATAAAATAATCTAACTTTTTCTTATTTCCGCTAACGTCCGAGACTAATGCGATGTTTTGCAGTGGTATAATAGCGCGAAAGCGCAGCCACTGCAAAACATGGGTGAATGAGCGAAGCAGAGTGTAGCGAATGAACCGCATAGTCTCTGTTATAAGCTGTATCTACCAATAATTAGTCTTTTATAATTTCATCTTTTTGCCAATCATATTCAAAACAGAAATAATTTTGCGGATCTCTTGAATAGGCGCAACATACATTGAACAAATTGTTGTTTTTTCCGAATATTATTATTTGTGTAAAAGGAATTGTTTTTTCTTTTTGGAAAAGTTCTCTTAATTTTTTTATATCAAGCTTATTATTTTCTTCTGGCTCTAACCATAGCAGCAAGGCATCGTGGCTTTTTGCATATTTGAACTTAGTACTTTTTATAAACTCGAAAATTTTAAGAGTAAAATCTTCTGTCTTTGTTTTTATGTGAAACTCTGGGAATTCACATATTTGAATTGGCTTTAGTATGATTTTTTTGTTATTTTCGTCTATTGCACGAATATATATGTCAATACCACGATCTTCGGTGGGTATGCATACGGACATTTCGTTACTGATTAAATGTCTTAATATGTATGCAAAAAGACAAGATAAAAACAATTCCTTACCTTTTTTGTGTTCGGGATTTTTTAAGTTCATTAAATCATCAACATTATACTGATCTAATAAACTATTTAGAATTCCCTCTGCAGAGCCACATGTTGCGCCTTCAAGAGGTACGCATTTTCTAAGTAAATTTAACTTAGAAAACTCACGATATCTTTCTACACTTAATCCGTATTTTTGGGCTTCGCTAATTTCGTTTTGGTCATTCATGTTATTGGTAGATATTTCATATAACTACATTATAAACGCTTCCCCTCTACTCAATCCCCGGTACTGGGAACCTTTCGCACATTTCTTTCACCTCGTTTTTGA
>PFJN01000057.1 GCA_002783105.1 Candidatus Pacebacteria bacterium CG_4_10_14_3_um_filter_34_15
AATTTAATATCTTATAGTTTGTTATAATTATTATTAATTTATATGAAAATTTTTAAGACCAAATTTTTATCATTATTACTGCTTTTTATCTTTTTTGGATTATTATTTTTTGGTGTCAAAAATCAAAGTCAATCATGGTATTTTCAAGATGAAACTGAACACATTACATTGGGATGGATGATAACTGATTATGGAAGACAGCTTTATACAAATTTAAGTACAAATCATCAGCCATTGCCAATTTTTGTTGGGTCGTTGTCAAAATTTATTTCTTACAATACTTTATTTATATTTATTGATGGTTTGCGTATAAGCATGTGGTTTTTTGCATTAATAACATCAATTATTATTGTTTTTCGTTTTAAATGGATAGGATTAATATCTGTGACACTGACATATAGTTTAAGTCACTATTATTTTGGCTGGCATGTGTTAGCTGAATCATTAGTAGTTCCATCGGTGATTTGGATGTTATTGACAATTTTTGATAAAAAGGAATTATTAATAGACAAGATTATTTTTGGAGTTTCTTCATTTTGGATAACTTTTAGTTTGTTACCACTTTGGCCCTTTGTTCTTTTGAGCAATATCTATTATTTTTGGAGTAAAAAAATGACTAGAAAATTAGTGCTAATTGGATTTTTAGTACCAACGTTTGTTTTATTTTTATTTATAAATCCATTTCATTGGTGGCAAGAAACAATAATTAATAACGTTTTGTTTTTTTTACCGTATGAAGCTACTAATGGTATTGAACACTATTTCAGAATATTATTTTACCCTCTACTTTATTTTACTTTTTTCAAAAGCCAAATAGCTCGTTTTTATATAGCATTTGTAATATTAATAATCACAATATTTATTATTTTTAAACAAAAAATAATTGAGAATAAAGAGAAAAGAGTGAAGATTTTAATATCAACTTTATTGATTATTTCACTAAATCCAAGGGAGAGTGTTCCGAGCGTCGTTTCTTACAATATTTTTCACTTATTTCCGTATATAGCAGGAATTTCGGTATTAATTTCCTTAATTCTTAATGACACATTTTTGCTTTTCAAGTTTTCAAAAAATATGAAGATTATTTTTATTGTCGAGTGCATTTTTTTAGGATTGCTTTTCTTTAACAATTTGCCATGGATATGGGAAAAAAGAGACAAGCTTAGTGATTACTATATAAAGTATGATACTTTTCAATCGTATGGGACGGCTTTAAAGACTATAAGTAGTCCAGGAGATACTCTTTTAACTGGTCCAAATGGATCTGGGTACATGAACATGATGGGAGATTTACCATTGGCAGGTAGGCAAAATTTTCATTTAGAGTGGGCTTATCGCACTCCATATTTGCGAGAAGCATGGATGGGAATGATTGAAAATAATCCACCGACTTTTATTTACTTTGATTTTAATAATGATAGTTATTCTAAAATATTAAAACCATTAGTAGATTCAAACTACATTGCTTTGAAAAGAATAAACGGAAGCTCTACGCAATTAATGATGAGAAAAGACGCTATAAATAAAGTTACAATTAAACAATGGAAGGCATTTGAGGATCAATCGTTTCTTATTCCAGATACTTACACCATTGATTTAAAATAAATGCTGATGAAAAACTTGAAGATACTTAGATAGTTAGAGTATTGTCTGAGGTTCTCACATAGTCCAACAGTGTGATCACCTCAAGACTCCAACTAAAACTTCTGAACTTTTTATCTGCTATAATCTCAACATATGAATCTTAAAAATAAAACAATTATTGTGACAGGTGCAAGTGATGGAATTGGTAGGGAAATAGCTCTTAGATTGGCAAAAGATGGAGTTAATGTATTGCTGCTTAGTAGAGATGAAAAAAACCTCAAGTTAGTTCAAAGCGAAATCGAAAAGATTGGATCAAAATCAAGTTACTATGTTTGTGACTTAAAAAGTTTGGAAGATATTAAGAAAACTGTAGAAAAAATTTCTGAAAAGTACAAAAAAATTGAAGGATTGATTAATAATGCTGGGATTTGGCAGAAAAAAGACAATCTTGAAAACATTTCAGACGAAGAAATTATTAACGTATTACAAACAAATTTAACTGGTTTAGTCTTATTAACAAAACACGTTATGCCACTGTTACTTCTTGCTGATGAAGCAATCTTAATAAATATCTCATCAAGATCAGGATATTTTGCTGATAATGGTCAATCTGTCTATGCAGCAAGCAAATTTGGGGTTAGAGGTTTTACTGAAGTTTTGCAAAAAGACCTCAAAGAAACTAATATTAGAGTTGGTGGTGTATATCAGGGTGGAACTAATACAAAATTATTTGAAAAAGCTGGTGAAGATTGGACAAAAGAAAAATATAATGGGTTTATTCCAACTCATGAATTAGCTGAAGTTGTTGTTTTTATGGCATCAAGACCTAAAAATGTTTGGTTGTCAGAAGTCAGAGTTGAAAGCAAATAATTATCTTAAAGTTTGATATAATTTCAATGTATGAACATAAAAATACGCAAAGCAAACTCTAATGACTGGAAAACAATTCAGTCATTAAATAACGAAGTTTTTCAAAATGATAAAAACAATGATTCTGACTTGGATTTGAATTGGCCATATTCAAATAAGGGAATTAAATACTATAAAAGTCTATCTGATGGTACATATGGAAACTGTTTAGTGGCAGAAATAAATGGTCAAGCAGTTGGCTATGTAGCTTTAGTGATTAAAGATTTTGGTTGGAGAAAAAGTAAATATATCGAAATTGAAAATATTGGAGTAAGTCCTGACTTTCGTTCCAAAGGAATTGGTGAAAAATTAATGAAGGCTTCGGAAGAGTGGGCAAAGGGTCAAGGTGCAGCTAGATTGTATGTAGAAGCATTTTGGGAAAATAAAAGAGCAATTAAATACTATAAAAATAATGGTTTTGTTGAGATATGTGTTGGGTTGGAGAAAGTTATAGAGGCTTTCGCATAGTCCAACAGCGTGATTTAGATATCAAAAATCCAAAATTCCTTAGCTCAAAAGAAGCACAGCAATTAAAGTATTCCACACCCCATGGGACAGGATTGATGAGTAAAGCGATTTATTTAATCTGAAAATTCCCGTATGGATTGATCCAAGAAGTAGAATAAAAAATGATCTAATTAAGGTATCTGATACTGAATTTGATGTAAGTAGTAAAATCGGTAGATGTCCAAGTAAAAATAAAACTTGAACTAGAATAAAAGCAATTACTTCATTAGTTTTCCGTAGCAACCAGATATACATAATGCCCCGATAAATCGTTTCTTCAACGATAGCGGTAGAGAAGTTGATTATTATTGAAGAGATTAATAAATAAATAGTTGAAAGCGTAAATTTAAATTGGATAAAACTAAGCTGTCTAAAATTGATCAAAATAAAATAGAATGTGATGGCAATAATTGGAAGTACGACGATTTTTAAAATAGGCTTTTTTGTTAGGTAGAAATTTTTTAAATCTGATAATACGTCTTTAGGTATAACTTTTATTTTCAAAAATAAAGCTGTGATACCCAGCCAAATAATTGGTTTTGCTATTAATTCGAAAATTATTTCTGTTGAATCAAATAATCTGAAAATTCCCCATAAGATTGAAAGAACAAGCCACCAAAGCAATATGGGTAATATTTTTTTCATTAGTTCATTGTATCCGTTCCGCAATGAGTTCAATAGGGGGAGCCAATTGGCACTTAATATACCAAGTTTAGCCTCAATTTAATATTAAAACTGTTGGAGTCTTTTGTTTGTTTCGCCCCTTTTTATTCTAAGGGCGGGCAAGGGGTACAAACGGTTTTCTTACAATAATCAGTAGGTCGAAGACTGGAATAGTCTTTGTCTTTCTCATAGATTACCCAGCCATCTATGTTGATTAAGGATTTTCTTACTTTTATCGGACAAGAACAACATGCGTTTATTTGTATTCCTAAAATCTGATCGTTTTGACTAACACACCCTTTTTGATTGATGACAATATCCCCAATCACTATTTCGAAAGTTTGGCATTGACCATTCGAGCACTGATTGTCATCTTGACACTTTAAAATGCATTTTTGAGAACCATACGGTTGGCCAGAAACAAAACCATTTGGACCAATTCCTCCAGGATTACTGTAATCACAGAAGGTGTTGCTTTGGCAATCTTTGTCGTTGAAACATTTTTGTGCTTGGATGGAATCCATAGGGGGAGTAGGAGTTGAATTTTCGACTATGGGTTGTAGATAGATTTTTCTATCAATGCTAGAACTATAAGTATCAAAGCCGCGCCAAAAACTAAAACTTTGGAGATAGACACTTTTGGGATTAATGTTGTTATTACTGTCAATGTTTACCAAAATTGTGCCAGTGACGCTGTTGGTGTTGAGAATTTGTGGGTCCTTCAGTTGTTCGACGCTAGGCAACTGGTGATTAAACACATTAATCAAGTATTCTTTGTCTGTACCTCCCTTGCTTAATTTTTTTTGAAGTTCTTTTTCCGAATACTGAGAGTATTCGGCAGAACCAAATTTAAATTCGTAGGTTGTTTCTAGGTCGTTGACATCTTGGGGTAGATTGGACAGAGTCACAGTGCATTTAATACCATACATGTTTTTGAGTAACGAAGTAGTTTGTAAACAATCAGAGACAGCAATATTTATGAGATCTGCAGTCTGGCTGTTTTCGGTATATTCTTTTTGGTAATTAATGCTGTTAATTTTTGAGCGAACAAAAGTGATAATTATGGTAGTAAGGATCATGAGGATCGACCATTTAATTATAGTAAATGAAAATGAGTGAGTAACTAATCGGTAAATAATAATGGTCAAAAGGTTTATTATGGCGACAATGAGTATAAGATTGAATAGTAGAAAAGCTATGGCTCCTAATTCGGCATTTTGGGGGATAGGAATTGGGAATTTGGTGGCAAGACGAACAGGAAGAGTGAAAGTATCGTAAGCGATCTTAATTAGTAGGTATTTGGGGTTATTCCAGGAAGGTACTAAAAACACGGATAACATCCAAAAAAGCAATAAAATACCAATGAGTTCAATTATATTTTTAGGTCGAAGAGAATATATCAGCATTTTTAGTTGATTAGTAGTTGGTGTAACAGGTGTTGGGGTTTGAGATGGCAATTGGACTGAGGGAGTAATAGATTGAGCTTCATTTTTCATGCATTAAGAATATCAAAATATAGAAACGGCGACAATGCTTGATTTCACTACAACTGCATGGTTATATTAGAGTTACGATTCTCGAGCCAGTTGGTACTTAATGTACCAAGTTTATGTTATTATTTTGATAGGAGAATTATACATGAAGAATTTTATAATCTTTCTAGTTATTTTGACTATTTTTTTTATATTAGCCTTTTTGTTTAAAGATAAAATATATATTGATCTTCAAAATCAGTTTATGCTAACAAACACAACAGGCTGGAAGCAAATTGATCCTAAAGAAAACGCTTATAAATCATTTGTTACCCATAATGGCAATGTTATTGTTTCTTATAGCGATATACGTTTTCTTCCCAAACTAAAGTTGCAGAATGATGAAAGAATGATGGAAATTGAAAAGGAATCTTGCAAAGAAACTCCAACTATTCCAACGGGTAAATTTTCAGTATTAGTGGGCGAATTTCCACAAAGCACTATTAAGGGTTATAAATGTCAGAGAGAAGGAGTTGCAGAAGTAACAAAAGCTCAAACGGTTATTATTTCATATTTTATACATAATCTTAAGGATAAAATATTAATAATTACTACATCGTATCCGAAAGATAATGTACTTCAAAAAGTGAAAGTTGAAAATTTTATTAAAAGTTTAAGAATTTGGCAATAAATTAGTATTTGAAAATCAACCCAACCGGCGAACCAGTTGGCACTTACTAATAGATTTTATTTTTAAAATAATATAGAATTCAATTATGGATTTACCTGAACTAGCATTTTTTTTACTGGGTGTTTTCATTTTTATCATTTTTATTTATGGAATGTGGACAAAGAGTGGTCGCAAGCAAACAATTGAAATGACTTTGGGTTTGAAAGTAGTAGGCGAGCCTCTAGACTTACCTTCTGACGAAATTAAACCTAAATTTGGGTTTACGATAAAACAGGATTTAAAATTATACAAATGTTTAAATGGTATTAATGATGTATATGTTTTGGAGAATACTCAAAGAGCTTTTGGAGGTATTCAAAGAAATTGGGTTAAATTATCTATTGAGAGCTTAGATAGACTTAACGAAATTAGGTCTATGTAGTAGTTTGTTTTTAAAATCAGAAAATATTTTCAAGTTCTTCAATTTTGATTATAGAGTATTTGGAAAGACCCAATATCCCAGAGAGTGATGATTTATGCATACACTCATTATGCGTACAA
>PFJN01000032.1 GCA_002783105.1 Candidatus Pacebacteria bacterium CG_4_10_14_3_um_filter_34_15
AATATTAAATTTACTAACGATGATTTTGTAAAAATTAGCTCCGAAAATAGTCAGGGTTCGAGTATAAATCCATCAAGGCCAGGGAGAAACCACCGGGTGTTGGAAAGAAACACAAAAATCCTTATTCCTATCGGTGGAGGTAAAGACTCGTCAGTTACTCTAGAAATTCTAAGTAATACTGAGGGTACCAACAAAGCTGTAATTACTGACAAAATTCCAGTCGGAACTTTTGTAGTTAACCCAACTCAAGCGGCTCTCGACCTGATTTCTGCCAAAAAAAACTTGAATACAATTGAGGTTAAAAGGACTATTGACCCTAAATTAATTGATTTAAACAATCAGGGATACTTAAATGGTCATGTTCCAATTTCATCATTCTTTGCCTTCTTAAGTGTCTTTGTAGCGGATCTTTTTGATTATTCCCACGTCGCAATTTCAAATGAAAGAAGCTCAAATGAAGGAAACGTTCAATTCTGTGACCGAGAAATAAATCATCAATACTCGAAAACATATGAGTTCGAAAAAGACTTTCAAAAATATGTCAAAAAATACTTACCAGAGGGTGCGCCATTTTATTTTTCATTCTTAAGACCTTTGTACGAACTTCAAATCGCAAAAATATTCTCTGGAAACTCAAAATTGAACTCAGGAATGAAAAAATACCACCCAGTTTTTAGGAGCTGCAATCGAGGTCAAAAAACCAACTCTTGGTGTGGAGAATGCTCAAAATGTCTGTTCGCTTACGTAATTACTTACCCGTTTATAAAAGACCAAAAAATTCATTCTTACTTTGGTAAAGATATGTTGGATGACGAAAATCTATGGCCAATTGCTCAAGAACTACTCGGAGTTGGCGCAAAAAAACCACTAGAATGCGTCGGAACCCATGAAGAAACAATTATTACTTTTTATCTTGCTATAAAAAAATATTTAGACAACAATCAAGAGCTTCCTGCCTTACTCAAAAAAGTTTATCAAAATATAATTGCAAATGAGACAGATCTCGAAAATAGAACTTCGGTGATATTAAACTCCTGGAATGAAGATAACTCTGTTCCAGATCAGTTTTCAGATTTGCTTAAAAAACACATTAAGAGCTGTAAAACAAAAGAAAGCTCTCAAATCTATAAGAATAGTAAAACCGACATAATAAACCTAAAAAAAAATCCCCAGAGAATATCTAACAATCATAAACTAGAGAATTTGCTTCACAATCTAGAATCTAAAACAATTCTTATTCTTGGCTTAGGAAGAGAGGGCTTATCAACTTACAAATTTCTACGTGAGAATTTTCCAAATAAAAAATTATATCTCATTGACGAAAAACAAATTTCTGAACTAGGAAGTGACTGGAACAAAATTAATAATAACGATACTAATGTTGTGTTCGCCACCGAAATTGAAGACCTCTCCAAAGAAAAAGACTTTGAATTGGAAAATGCTGATAAAAACAAAATTTTAGCAATTAAGTCGCCGGGATTATCTCCAAAAAATCCTTTGATTTTGCTGGCCAGAAAACTCAAAACACAACTTACCTCAAGCACGAACATTTTTTTTGAACTTTTAGAAACCCTAAATTCTGACGAGAATAATAATAAACCTCTTATAAAAACCATTGGCGTCACTGGCACAAAAGGAAAAAGCACTACGACTTCTATGATCCATCATGTCTTGACTGACTGTGGCTTAAAAACTTTTTTTGGAGGAAATATTGGTATTCCTCCCCTATCTCTTTGGCCAGAAATCAAAGAGCTTTTGCAGGAAGAAGGTGAAGTTGAATTTATT
The DNA here is from genome assembly GCA_002783105.1 of Candidatus Pacebacteria bacterium CG_4_10_14_3_um_filter_34_15. GTDB lineage: Bacteria > Patescibacteriota > Microgenomatia > UBA1400 > PJMF01 > VFLK01. Next base: position 1,786 of record PFJN01000032.1, read on the forward strand.
AAAAAACCTGTTGCAGTGATCCTTGAAATGTCATCTCACCAGTTGAGCGACCTCAAATTTAGTCCATCAATTGCAGTCATTTTGGATATTTCTCCTGAACATTTAGATTATTACGATTCATTTGATGAATATATCCAAGCCAAATCTCAAATTTCTAGATTTCAAACTGATGCCGACTTAATAATTTTTAATGACAAACAAAAGCTTCCTACAAAACTAGCAAATTTAGGGAATGCCAAACAAATAACCTTTAACGTTGAAAAAAATATTTCGAACAACTCTATTATTTACAAAAATGAAACGATTATTGATATTGATCAGCTTCCTGTGATTGGAAAACACAATATTTTAAACTCAATTCCTAGCATTATCATTGCAAAAGAACTTGGGCTGAGAACTACAGATATAAATAGAAGTTTAAAAACGTTCAAAACATTGCCTCACCGGCTTGAGATTGTTAGTAGCTCCAATAAAATTCTCTATATTAATGACTCACTCTCAACAACGCCAAAGTCGTGTATTGCTGCAATTAATAGCTTCAATAATGCGCCAATAATTTTAATTGCCGGTGGTCATAATCGAAACCTTGAGTTTGATGAACTAGCAAAAACTTTACTCGAAAGTAATATTAAACACTTGATTTTTCTACCTGATACAGGAGAAAAAATTCTCAAAGAAATTAAGGCTCTTGAATCAACTTACCAACGCAAAATCAGTTCCACATCGGTTAATGATATGAAAGAAGCGGTTGCCGTTGCCAAATCTTTTGCTGAAAATGGAGATGTTGTTTTGCTTAGTCCAGCGGCTGCAAGTTTTGGACACTTTAAGGATTATCAAGATAGAGGCGATCAATTTAAGAAATTTGTGAAGGAAAGCACATAATTTTGGCTCTGGGGCTACTCTCCATAACCTAGACTTGTTTTAAATTGATCTAAATGCTCAAGCGCAGTTCCAATACCTTCGATCACCACACTCTCGGGATTATCTACAACAGTCACAGGAATTCCCAATCTCTCAACAAAATAATCTTCAATGCTGTCAATTTTGGCCAAACCACCGGATATAAGCAAGCCTTTATCAATTACATCTACCGTAAGTTCTGGAGGCATCTTTGATAATAAACTTCTTAGTAATTCTTCAGTTTTACTCATCAAGTTTAGTGTTTCAGACATCAAATCAACCGAGCTGATCATAATTTCTTTAGGACTTTCTGTCTTATTATCTTGACCTCCAATCATTTTTTCCCTGGAATTTCTTTTATTAACTGAAACAATGTCACGAATAATTTCTTCTGACACAGACTTACTAATATTAAGTGAAAAGTTCTCTTTCAGGAAAAATATTATTCTATTTGAGAAATATTCCCCTCCCAATTCACTTGAAACCAAAGCAATGATGCTGCCCAAAGAGATAACTACTCCCTCTACAACTCCTTCTCCCAAGTGTAAGAAAAAACTTCCTGAAGCATCAGCGATTGGAACACCAGCACCAATACTTGCAGCTAGAGGTTGAGCAATTGTATAAACTTCAGCAGCGCCTAGATCATAAATTATTTCTGTAATTATTTCTCGATCAGCTTGTGATGATGAGGCAGGTACGCTCACCATAATAATTGGATTCAACATTAAAGTTGATCCAACCCATTTATTCAACAAAATTTTTAGGTAAGCTTTGATTGCTCTATCATCATAAATCTCACCATTTTTAACTGGATAAATCACTTTGATATGGTCTCCGACTCTTCCTTCCATTTCCAATGCCTCGGCCCCTACAGCGATAATATTCTTATCACTATCAGCAGTTCCTTTCAGGGTATCAACTGCCATGCAAGTTGGTCCTTGAAAAACGACTCCCTTGCCCTCGATCCAAATTCTAGTTGTTTTACTACCCAAATCTAGGCCAATTTTTTTATTGATTTTAGATAGGAGCGGTATTTTCATTTAGATTCTTTCATAACTTAGCTATATAATACAGATATGATGACTGGGGTCAACAAACGTTTTATTTATACTGCATTATCGGCATTTGTGATCTTGGTTGGTACGGCTATAGCTATTCAGTATGCTAAGGGAGGCTTTCGAGTTACTCCAGAAGGCTTTATCCAAGGTACAGGCCTACTTGCAGCAAACTCTTTCCCAACCGCAGCTGAAGTCTTGATTGACGACAAGTTTATCACAGCAACTGACGATACAGTTTATCTCGAACCAGGAAACTATAACATTAAAATAGAAAAAGATGGTTATACATCTTGGACAAAAAATATCAAAATAGAAAAGGAATTGGTGGTTCAAACGAATGCCACTCTTTTTCCAAAGGCACCTAGCTTAAGCACTTTGACTTTCTCAGGAGCTGAAAATCTCTCCCCATCGCCAGATGGACAAAAAATTATTTTTTATTCAAACTCAAATTCTTCTGAAAGAAAAAATGGTTTGTATCTTTTAGAACTAGTTAATAATCCGTTATCATTTCAAAAAGAAGCCAAACAAATCGCCGGTGATTCTCCAGGTTTTAATTTAGAAACAGCTAAATTTATTTGGTCACCAGACAGCAATGAAGTAATTCTCGTTACCGATCAAAGAGAGGTTTTACTAGATATCTCTACAATGAACTCCCTAGATATTTTACAAGACATTTCCTACCGAAAAAAACAAATTCTATCTGAATGGGAACAAGAAATGTATCTTAGAGAAAGAGAGTTTTTTGCTAAATTCAATCCAGAAATTATTTCAGTCGCAACAGTAAGTGCAAAAAATATTTATATCTCTCCTGATAAAAAAAGAATGCTTTATACCGCCATCGCAGAACTTGAATTACCTGCGCTTACTCCAACAGTTCCGGTAACCAGCTCACAGCCTGAAGAAAGAAATCTGGTCATCGGAGGAATTTATGTTTACGACAGAGAAGAAGATAAAAATTTCAGAGTGGGAACTGAAAAAGTGATAGAAAACAAAACAGAAACATTAGCAAAACGATTATTGGCGCTAGATATGTTGGATAAAAACTCTCCATTGCTCTCTGCCTCCCCAAGTGCGTTTACCACCTTACAAGCAACTGAGTCAGCAGAAACTGCAAATAGATTTAACGTCTATCACAGCTCGTTATCAGCCGACACATATCAATGGTTTCCAGATTCAAAACACCTGATCTATATTGAAGAAAATAATGTCAAAATCATGGAGTACGACACCACAAACCAAACCAGTATTTATTCCGGTCCATTTATGGGTAAATTCGTCTATCCATGGCCAAATGGAGATAGGTTAGTTGTCCTAACCAGCTTTAGTCCTGACTCTCCAAACAACTTGTACGCTATTGAATTAAAAAAATAATTAATCGTCGTCGCCCCCTCGCAATAGTCTTGTAGTAAAAAAGTTTAAGTTTGGTAAAATACTTTTAGATGCTCCTGTAGTTAAATGGATATAACAAGTGCCTCCTAAGCGCTAGTTCCAAGTTCGATTCTCGGCGGGGGCACCAGCAATTAACAAACAAAATCAAATTTTAAATCAACCAATAATTAATCAGTCCCAAAGCAATTACAATTGTAACTAATACCGTTGTTATCAAAAGACCAATTTGTCCTGCCTGTTTATATGCTTTCCAAGCAGAATAAATCCAAAAAGGTTGAGCTAACATATTTATAACTAAACCCCATTGAGGAAGTTTCATAGCGATAGCAATTTGAACAGAAATAGTTAGAACTGGAATGGCTACTTGAACTATGGTATTAAATAATTTATTATCTTTGACTTCCATATTTTTACCCCAATTCGAATGTCGTTACTCCAAATACTTTATGAATTGGAGTTTTAGGAAATTCCTTTGTATACATTCTAGCTGTTTCAAATACTGGCTTCATTTTATAAATTTTCGCCATTTCCATTGCCATTTTATTTGGTTCAGGAACATCTAAAAAAATTGTTTCTTCCTTCCCCACGAACGACCTAAATGCTTGAAATAAACTATGAGCGATGTTTGCATTATTTGCAAATAATGGTCCGACCTTAAATCCATCTTTACATTTTCTCACCATTCCATAACCTATCAACTCTCCAGATTCAACATATCCTAAAGAAAGGCTGTCTGGTTGCTTAATCCATTCCTTCAAAAATAAGGGTCTAGAGGTTGGAAATATTTGATCATCATATTTTTGCAACTGATCAAAAGAAACTTTTGATAAACTAACTAACTGCTTTATAGGTAAAATCTTATCAATGCCTTTGCCTTGATAGCGAATGTTTTTATAAGCTAATTTAAATCCAGATTTCTTATAATTATCTTGTTGCCCAACTACTCCATCAAGACCAATGTTTTGAGTTGGTAAATGTTTTAGAGCTTCGTTCCAAATTTTAATACCATATTCTTTACCACGATATTCTGGCTTTACAATATAAAATCCTAAAAATCCAAAAGTTTTGTCATATGAAACAGCCGAAAGAGAAGATATTACCTTATCACCTAAATATCCAACAAAAAAACCACTACTATCCACCATATGAAAAGCCTTAGCGTCATAAACTCCAGGATTCCATCCTTCTTTTGTTGCCCAATCTATAGGAGTATTATCTTTTATCAAATTAATGTTTTTTATTTGATAATTCATCAGTTAGTTTTATTGTATCACTGAAAAGTTCCCTTCCCCATACTAATAGATCACTAGTACGCCAGCTAAAGTCTCCTAAAATCTGGTAAAAAAGTGTTCATCAGATCCACTAGATCTAGAATAAAACCCTGAGTGGATTAAAAATGCTTAGGAAACACATTGCTGTTATACTTTATTTTGTGAAAAAAACTAAAAAAATAAATAGTCAGCACCTCTTAAAACAACTATTTCTTGTGGACCCCAAACTTACACCTAATGAACTATCTAAAATATTTCCTAAATATAAAGATTTCAATAAGATTGAGAACAGTTATAGTTTATGGACACAAAATAAGACTCTTGCTCGACTAACAAAAAACTTTGGAAAACACCAAAAAATTATGTTACTCATATCTGGAATTTCTGCAGGCGGCAAAGACGCTGTTAGAGAAAAAATCCAAGAATTAAAACCCGGATTTTTATTTAAAGCAGTCACCGCTACTACCAGAGAAATCAGGAAAAATGAAAAAAATAAGGTCGATTATTACTTTTATAATGAAAAAAAATTTCTTCAGGAAGCAAAAAATAACAAGTTCATTGAACAAACAAATTTTGGAGGAAATCTCTATGGTTCTCCAAAACGTTCTTTTGATGATGCCCTACTAAGATCAGAGCCAGTGGTATGCTCACATGTTGAGATGAAAGACGGCTGGCCAGGAGTAGAAAACTATTTTAAAAATGAATATGTTGGAGAAAAACCATTTATTCTCAAAGTATTCGTAATACCGAATATGAAGTTCTCTCAATATGCTAATGAGTGGCTCCCAAAGGTCAGAAAAGACTACATAGACAGAATTGGAATTGCAGCTAAGGAAATTTCAGTTGCAGCCAGCAATACAGATGTAATTCTTACCAATAAGATCTTGAACAGCGTTTCAGGGTCGAACTCCAGGCAAACTTCTAAATCAACACCAAAACCACTCAAAAAGCAGGCTCAAAAATTGATTAATCTGATGTTAAAAATAATTGTCACTACTAATTAGCTTATTCTTGGCATTCTTATATCTTCTTGAAAAAACAGTCGATACATTACCTTTTTTCATTTTTATCTCACAACCATATAGTTCTTGATTATTACTAATCACTAAATCTACCTCTGAACCGGTGGTTAATCGCCAATAATTCAGTTTATAGCCATTATTAAGGTATTGGTTGCATTTCAATACTTCAGTAATAATAAAGTTTTCGAACATTGCACCAGCATCTGTTCTAATAGCTAAATCATCAAAATTATCTATTATGGCGTTTCTTAGACCCAGATCATAAAAATAAATCTTTGGCGTTTTTCCAATTTCACTTCTTTTCTTCGTTGAGTAAGGATAAAGTCTGAAAATAATATAGCTTTGCTCAAAAATTTCAATATATCTCCTCACAGTTCTTTGATCAATTCCTAGTGTAGACGCAATTTCAGAATAATTTATTAGGTTTCCTATTTGATATGCCAGTAATTTTAACAATTCCTTGGCTTTTGCTTTATTATCAATTAAATTCAATTCAATTATGTCATGAAAAATTGCTGTTTCTGCTAGATTATATAAATATTTTTTATCCTGAGCCAACTGAATAATTTCTGGATAAAGACCATACAAAAGAACATTATTTAGAATTTTATTTTTATCAAATAAATAAGGCTGTGGCAAACTATTTGTAATAATATTTTCAAGAATTTTGTAGTCCAAATCTTGCGTCACTCCAGTTTGAACTAGTAACTCAGAAAAAGTTAATGGATAAAGATTGTAATCAATCTTTCTACCAGCCATGCTTTCGCCTGATTTATTTTTAATATGAAATAAAGATGAGCCTGTAATAATTAACTTAACCTCTGGCATCTGGTCATAAATTATCTTTACCGCTCTCCCAGGATTAGACAAAAGATGTAATTCATCAAGAACAATGACTTTATTTATACCCAAAACTTGCCGATAAGTACTTATGTCATAGGTTTCAAAAATACTTAGAATAGCCTCGTTATCTAACAATAGAATGTCATAATTATCTATATTAAACTAGCATCCAGATGTCATAAATATACGTATTATTTCTACATAGTTATTTTTGTAGTCTTTTTATTTCTTCTATTTTTTCAAGGTATCCAACTCATAATCTGCATAAATAACAGCATCCATGACATTGGTATAATTAAAAAGTTCTGCCTTAGAAAATACAATTGCAATTTCTCTCTCTGCATCTGTTGCATTTGAAGAAGCGTGAATTAAATTATATTGTTGACTCATTCCAAAGTCACCTCTAATAGATCCGGCCTCAGCTGCTCTACCCAAAGTTGTTCCAACCAGTTTTCTAACAACAGGTACTACATCATAGCCTTCCCAAGCCATTGCAACGATTGGTATTGAGCCCATAAAAGACTTGAGTTCTCCAAAGAAACTTTTATCTTTGTGTTCTACATACCAATCCGAAAGTTTCTCATCGCTCATAAGAAGCATCTTGAGTCCAACCAACTTAAGGCCTTTTTTTTCAAATCTGTTAATAATTTCACCAATCAGACCTCTTTGAAGTCCATCTGGTTTGACTAAAACTGCGGTGCGAGATGATTCCATAATATTTTTCCTTTACTTTATTAACTTTATAAATTTTTTCTCACTTTTGTAAGGTCCAATAACTGCTAATCTAGCTTCCCCGGCCACGACTAGTTGAGTGGCAAGATCATTGACTTCTTTTAATGTAACCTTATTTATCTTCTCAAGCACTTCCGAAGGAGAAGAAATTTCATCTGAAAGTACTTGTTTCAAACCAAAAAACTGTGCAACACTTCTGCTGTCTTCAAGACCTAAAACCATAGTTCCGTTTATGTAATCTTTTGCTTTTTTTAGCTCTTCTGAGGTTATTGGTCTCTGACCATTAGCAATGTATGTAAATTCATCAATAATAACTTTTATAGCCTCCTCTATTCTTGTAGGATCTACGCCAGCAGAAGCTCCAAAAATGCCAGTATTATGATAATAATCAACATCTGTACGAACGTAATAGCACAAACCTCGTTTCTCTCTCACCTCAGTAAATAAACGGGAACTCATATTATCGCCAAGGACAGTGCCCAATAAGGTTAATGTGTATCTTCGCTCATCTTTTCTATCTAAGCCCGGCCACCCCAATACCAGATGTGCTTGTTCGGTTTTTTTGTACTCAATATGGAGTTTTGATTTTGAAAAACGAATTTCTTTAGTAACCAATGCATGAGTATCAACTCTGCCTGGAGTTCTCTCTGCGTGTTCTTTTCCAAAATATTTTTTGACTAAATCAAGAGTTTTTTCTGATTCGATTAACTTTGCATCTCCAGCAATAACCAGAACCATATTTCCAGGAGAGTACCATTTTTCCAAAAATTTCATGAAATGAGTTCTTTTTATTGCGCTAATTGTTTCCTTAGAACCCAAAACATCATGACTTAAACCAGAACCATCAAATATCATTTTTTCAAAAAGTGTCCCCACAAGATTCATTGGCGTGTCTTGATACATATTTATCTCTTCAAAAATGACACTTTTCTCACGTTCTATGTCCTCTGCTCTAATAAGTGGTCTCAAAAGCATATCAGAAACAACGTCAAGAGACTTCTCGATGTGCTTACTTGCCGATTTTACATAGTAACCAGTATATTCTTTGCTTGTAAAAGCATTAAAATCTGCCCCAATTTCATCAATGGTGGCTGCTAAAATTTGTGCGTCTGGATAGTTTTTAGTACCTTTAAAAACTATATGCTCAAAAAAATGAGCGATTCCCTGCTCTGTTGGGGTTTCATATCTGGAGCCAGTGTTGCAAAGAGCCAATACTGTTACTGATTCAACTCCGGGCATAGAAACACGAATTATTTGTAATCCTGAAGGAAGTTTGGAAAACTTATGGCTTAGCATATTCTGAATTATACAATAGATCAAACTACATTCGATCAACAACTTCGATTCCTAAAATGTGTAGACCATGTTTTATTACCTGTGCAATAGATTGAACCAAAAGCAATCTAAATTCTAGCGTTTCTTTATTAGATTCTCCATTATTCTCTTCAACAACCTTATGTAAACCATAAAAGGTATTAAAGCTCTGTGCCAACTCATAAAGATAGTTTACGATTGAGTGTGGCGAATATTCATCCGTTGCCAAACTAACTACATCAGAATATTTGTAAAGGTTTCTTAATATATCTTTCTCTTCTTTATTCGGATGGTAATTTAAATATGATTTAATATTAAGTAATGTATCAAAATAATCAGCAATACTACTATCTCCATCAACAGCCACCTCGGCTTCTACAATTTTAAACACGGTATTTTGGGCTTTTGTTAATACGCTATGACACCTGACATAGGTATATTGAATATATGGACCAGAATTTCCACTAAAACTTAAAGACTCCTCTAAACTAAATGAAATATCTTTACCGATTGATTGCTTCAAAAATGCAAATTTAATAGCACCCATACCAACTAATTCTGAAATATTTTCAAGTTCTACCTCAGTAAATTCTGCCCTTATTCCAACCATATGTTTTTTAATTTTTTCATGAGCTTCATTCATAAGCCACTCGGCCGTAATCACTTTTCCAGTTCTTGAAGACATCTTACCTTCAGGAAGTCTAACCATTCCGTGAGACAAATGTGTGGTTTTTTTTCTAAGATCAGGATTGGTAAACTCAAGGGCTTTTAATAAAACTTTGAAATATTCATCAATTTCATTTCCAGTAATTACAATCGATTTATCATATGCAAATCTTCTAAATTTTTCTGGAGCCAAACCCAACTCTTTTGCCTCATAAGTAGGAAATCCTAAAGAATTAATAAAAACCCTGTCGTGAAGTCCATACTTGCTACCAGGAAAGATAATTGCTCCGTCACTCTTTTCGAAAATTCCATTCTTGAGATATTCGTTTACAATTTTATAACCAAACTCCCCCACTAAACTTTCAAAAAAGAACTCATCAAAACTCATTCCGATCCTCGAATACATTGACTCAAAATAATCTAGAGACCACTGCCTGCCAGATTCATACATATTTTTAACTTCTAGATATTCGCTCGAATCTTGAGAAAAGTTTGAAATATTTTTTTTATAATCTACCTGCGACTCGAAACCATTCAGTTCTTTTTGTGTTTCTTGAGCAGAGATAAAAGCTAAATAGTTAATATCCTTAATTTTTTCTTTTGCCACCTCATCATCTTTGTAAGCAGTTGCGCCAGTAGCATATGATTTTCCAAGGAAAGAAACTTTTTCTTTGAGCGAGACGAGCTCGAGTTCAGCAAGGGCTTCCTGAACGGTTTTGTCTGGGTATTTTTCTAAGAATAGAGCCTTCATACCCCAAATACTTTTAGAAACGTGCATGCCCACGTCTCCCTGATAACAAGCTCGTTTAACTTCTGCACCCAGAGCTTCATAAGACTTTGCTATAGCCTCGCCAACGATATTGCTATACAAATGACCAATGTGGAGTTCTTTAAATGGATTTGGATCTGTAAACTCTATCATCACCTTTTTGCCACTCAACTTCTTTTTTATTACATCTCCACGGTTTTTAACTACCGTGCCCATTTTTACTAGTAAAAATTGGTCAGAAAGTGTGAAATTGATGAATCCTGGACCAGCTATTTCGACTTTTGAAATAGAAGAGCTTTCATTCAACATTTTTTGAAGATCGTCAGCGATTGTTTGAGCCAATTCTTTTGCAGAACTAATATTAGTTTCTGCTTTGCTGTTGCCAAATAAAATCAATGCGATGTTTGTAGAATAATCACCATGATTTTTGTCAGCGGGATGTTCGAGCAAAATATCTTTTTCACTTACCCCGCTTAGTCCTAAATTAGTTAGCGACTCAAAAATTTTGGCTTTAAGTGTGTTTGCAATTTGCATATCTACTTACCATTTTACTTCAAAATAGAAAGATTAACAATCTAGTTATTGGTATTTTTTTTCAACTGTGAACACACAATAATACCGAACAAGAACCGAATAAGTTTGAGTATATTATTTACTCTTTAAATTTGCCAATTAATGTAGAATAGTCTCAGTTTCTAGACTAATAATTTGTGTTCATTTATAATGATATATTTAAAACTATTCGCCATAACTTCGGTTAATTAATTGAAAACGTCAGCTATGATGTTTATAACTGTAAATTATACAAAAATCATACTTTTTTCTTATTGAATTAGAGCCTTAGCTATTAATTTTTATCTCTACCTAGAAAAAATTTATTAAAGATAAGTAAGCTAAAATGAGCACTTTTTTACTCGGGTAATAGCCTATTTTGACTTTAAATTGTTGCTAAATTTATGATTTCAAAACTGCTCAAATATCATACTTTTAAAAATTGTACAGAAGAAATTTCGATCAACAAACAATGTGTCAATTCGGTTTTTTTACGTAAATTGATAATTTTGCTACTTGCACACATTATTTAAACATGGTTTAGTTCTATTTAAGCAAATTAAAAATTTAAAAACATATTTTGGGTCATATTGCCTCCCAATACTTGACTCCATTAGTAATAAACTCGACAGTTCCTTGGCTATCAGTCCGATAAATATTAGCCTCAAACTCACGAAAAAGATCGATTACTCGAGGAAAAGGGTGATTATATTGGTTATTTTTACCACTACTAATCACTGAAACTTCGGGTCTCAAAATGCTTATAAATTGCCTGGTAGAACTTGATTTAGAGCCATGATGCCCTGCTTTTATTATATTAACAGGCCTTGTCATACCAGACTTAATTACTGCCAATTCCCCTTCTTCCTCCATGTCACCAGTCATTAATACAACTACGTCATTAATTGTAATTAATAGTGCTATAGATAGGTCATTTTCACTAGTATTGTTATCAATAATCGGATAAAAAAGAGCATTTTCAGCCGATAATGTTGTTTCGGTAGCGGCCATTTTATTGACTTTTAAGTTCTGATACAAAACTCGAGGTGAGACTACAATAAATCGAACTAGAGCATCAATGACAAACTGCTGGCCAATGTATGATGAAATTACTTTAGTATCATTATTATTATTAACAGTTTTCCTCAAGACAGCTGTTTCAAGAGCTTCAAAAACGGCTGTTTTTTTTGTAGACGGGTTCTTCAAAATAATATCAGCCGAATAACTTGCAAGAACCGCTGGCAAACCTCCAATGTGATCATTGTCCATATGTGTTGCAATTACAAAATTAATTGATTTATCCCAAAATGGCATATGATTTTCCAGACAAGAGAGTACTTTTTCGTCTGGACCTCCGTCGACCAAAATTTGTTGATCTTTGTGTGTAATTAAAATTGCATCACCTTGTCCGACATCACAAAAAATAATATGAACATAATTGTCGGGCCATTGTTCAATTATGGAAATCACCACCCAAACAAGAAAAGCAATAAAAAACAACTTGAAAAAAAGCAGTTTCATATGAACTCCACCAGATGTAGAATACGCTTGCTTCTGGTAATAAATTGAACGACAAGTAAAACAATTAACCACCAAATTAGAACGTACCACCAGGGGAAATAGCTAACTTTCACCAAAAATAACTGGTTATCAAATAATTTTAATATCGATAAAAATATTTTCGACAAAAAACTCAAAGGTAAGGAAAATAACCTAAACAATATTCCATTTATCTCGAGTAAATATATGAATAGTAAACCAAATGTGAGCATTATTATACCTGGTACAAGCCAAGTTAGAGCAATTGACACAATTAGGGAGATAACACTAAACTCTTTAAAATGATAAAGAACCAGAGGTGTGACTATTATTTGAACATAAATACTGATTTTAATTGAGTCAACTAAATATTTAGTAATTATTGATATAATTCCTGATGTATGGCTTCTTTTTCTAGGTTTGTCATCGACTGAAAGATCACTCAAATGTAAAACAGCCAGCGAATTTGTCTGAAAGTTTTTAAAATTCTTAAAACGATTGATAAAGTAGATAATAGAAGCGGTGGCGGTAAATGAGAGCTGGAATGATATTGTACTTATTACTGATATATCAGTTAAAAATAAAATGAGTGCCGCCAAAAAAAGCGCAGTTGCAGGGTTGTTTTGACGAAGTAAAAAACTAGTAGAAACAACACTAAAAAAGAGCATCAGAAAGGCTCTTGCCAGAGGAATTTGATTACCTACTAGTAGTAAATAAAAGCCTGCAACAGCCAATGAAATAATGCCGACAGCCCATTTTCCAAAAAAATTCTTAGCTGAATTTGTGAAAAACCTAACAACAAGACTCAGATTATATCCAGAAATTGAAGCTAAATACTGAGTCCCTGTAACTTTAAATAAGTGACTTACTCTTTCTGAGTTGACCGGACTAAAGCCCAGATTAAACTGTCCTATCAAGTAGCTATCATCAGCATCAAAAAGTGATAAAAAGTCAGTCAACACCAACCTCGTCTTCGTCTGGAAAAGATAGAAAATATACTCAAACCAAAGCTCTGGCGAAGACCACACGCTTTGGTTATAAGTAATTGACTCTATTATCAACCCTTTTTTGTTAAAAAAACCAGTATCAGAGACAGTGTCTTCTCTGCCAAAACTAGGGTCAATAGAAGCATTGATTTTAATGATTTTTCCAGGCTTATAGGCTTTACAATCTGGTAATTCGAAAAAATACAAAGGTGTCTCAAAAACGCAATCATATGGCAATACTGAGACCAAAATAGACTGTCGGATCTCATTCGCTTTGTTAATTGTTTGTCTATTATATAATCTTTGCAATAATAGCGTTATTATTATAATATAAATAGTGATCTTAATCATATTTTTCATATCTACATATTTGCTATAAACGCTTCATTACATTTGAATATTTTAGATGTGTTTATAATATTTTTTGACAATTTTCGACCTAATTCAAAATTTCTATTCAAATTCAAACATTTTACTAATCTCATATGACTTTTATAAAACCTATAGTAAAGTCCCAATAAGTCACAATGAAATAGCATTTTTTATGTTCTCAAAAATCGTCTCAGTGAGTACCCCCTTTTCAACAAGTTTATTTAGTGAATCGTATGGTCGATTAGAAACAATATCCTCAGCCCTTTTTTCGCCAATTCCCGTTAGACTCATAAGCTCATCTTTAGTAGCAGAATTTATTGAAATTATCCCCGTTGATGCGGTTGTGGAATTACCACTGGGTTGCTGGCTTGATAACTTTTCCTGAACTTCAATGCTTTCTTCAATCGTTGGGATGTAAAACTTTTCTCCGTCATTTAGACGTTGGGATAGATTAAGAACTTTATTTATATAGTATTTGTCGACAGAATTGGCAAAACCACCGGCGATGTTGATCAAATCATTAATTCGAGAACCTGAATCTAGTTGAAAAATGCCCGGATTTTTTACTGCTCCACCGATATCAACTGTTAGTCTGGCAAATTCAGGATCTTTTTCACAAGTCTGAACGATTTCTAAATCGTTTGAGTCGCTCAATAATCCAGCATCTGATCCCAACGTATTTTCTCTTTGTGATGCCTGAACATCATTATTAATTAACTGAAACAAGCCAAAGCTTGAAATTGAAATACCTAACAAAAAAATAACTACTTGCACTACCAAGCGCACTGACAAATTTTTTCTTATCTGTCTGAAAACCATTGAAATATCACTCGAATCATCAAACATGATGATAATGTATTATCCAAAGCTTGGAAAAACTGTAGGAATAGGAAGGATAACAGCTAAATAACTAAAGAAAGAATTTTGCCCTTAATATAGATCTTTTTTTTGATTTCTTGACCATCTATATATTTCTTAATGCTTTCTAAGCCTTCAGCCATGTCCAAAATAGCTTTTTCATCCTCAACTTTGTCTGCTATAACCTCTAGTTGAGCTCTAACCTTACCGTTGATTTGAACAGGAATAGTTATCAGATCGTCTTTTGCAAGCTCTTGGCTAAATTCTGGCCACTTCGTCTGGTGCACACCGCCATAAGAAGCCTCACTCGACACTTTTTTGGAGATAGTCTCATACAATTCATCGGCTAAGAATGGTGCGAAAGGTGCTAGGACGCCTATAAAAGCAATTTTATCTTCTATAGACAATGTCTTGTTCTCTTTAATCATCACATCTTGCCATAAATTAACAAATTCCATCATAAAAGCGATTGCTGTATTAAACTTTAATTTAGGAATGTCATCCGAAACTTTCTTTATGGCCTGGTGGAGTTTCCTTTGGAGCTTAACTTTAGCTTCTCCTGAAACTTCCTCCAACTCTAGCTCGGCAGTTAACTTATGAATTTTTTGTAGGAATTTGTAAATTCCTATCACAGCTCTAATATCCCATGGCTTATCTGACTCAAGTGGACCCATAAACATTTCGTAAACTCTCAACGTATCAGCGCCAAACTTTGTAATAATATCGTCAGGACTGATGACGTTTCCCTTAGATTTACTCATTTTTTTATTGTCTGGACCCAAAATCATACCTTGGTGTCTCATTTTTGTGAAAGGTTCACTAAACTTGAAATAGCCTTCGTCTCGCAAAAATTTGGTAAAAAATCTCGAGTAAAGCAAATGGAGCACAATATGCTCAGGACCAATCATATAAAGATCCACTGGCAACCATTTTTCAATTTGTTTAGTTCTAGCAAACACATCGGTATTTCTGGAATCGACATATCTTAGGTAATACCAACTCGAATCAACAAAAGTGTCCATCGTATCAAACTCTGGTCTCCAGCCTTCGCCAGAAGCGTCCCAACCTTTTTCTTTTATCAAATCAGAATGCACCTCAACAACATATTTTCTGGTTCTTTGAGCAAACTCTTGAGATGATTTTAAAGGCGACTCTCCAGTTGGTTTGAAATCCACGTCTGTTGGAAGTTCCCAAGGTAAATGAGATTCTTTAATAGCATGAGGATTGCCGTCAGGATCATAAAGAACAGGAATTGGTGTTCCCCAGTATCTTTGTCTGGATATTAACCAATCACGAAGCCTGTATGAAGTGACACGCTTTCCCCAACCCTTTTCTTCAAAGTAGTCCATAGTTTTTTTAAGACCCTCTTTATATGAGAGACCATTTATAAATTCAGAGTTGATCATTGTTCCAGGCATCGACTTATCAATAACTTTTTCCGGAGAATCTATCGGAGAGTCGTTTCCATCAGGACCAACAACAACGCGAGGAATCTTAATCCTAAACTTTTTAGCAAATTCAAAATCTCTCATATCGTGTCCTGGACAACCCTGAACAGCGCCTGTGCCAACACCAGCCAAAACAAAATCGCTAATCCAAACTGGCATATTTTCTCCAGTAACGTGATTTTTAACATACGAACCAGTAAAAACACCTGTTTTTTCTTTTGAAATTGATCTGTTTAGCTCAGATTTCTTGTTAGTTGCATCTACATACGCTGCAACTTCTTTTTTATTTTCTTTTGTTACTAGTTTTTCTAAACCAGGATATTCTGGAGCTAAAACCATAAAACTAGCTCCCCAATTTGTTGGAGCTGTTGTAAAAACATCTATAGTAACATCAGAATCTACCACCTTAAAAGTAATGTTTATTCCCTCACTCTTTCCAATCCAATTCAACTGCTGAGCCTTGGTTGCCGCAGGCCAATCAACATCATCTAAACCACCAATTAGTTCGTCTTGATATTTTGTAATCTGGTAATACCACTGTCGCATGTCTTTTTGTTCAACTTGTGTATCACATCTCTCACACAAACCTTCGACAACCTGCTCGTTGGCCAAAACAGTTTGACATGATGGGCACCAGTTTACTTTGCCATCTTTTTGATAAGCCAAACCTTTGTTGTACAGCTGTAAAAATAACCACTGAGTCCATCGATAATACTCTGGATGACTGGTTGCAATCTCATTTGCCCAATCATAAGAAATGCCAATTCTCTTGATTTGTTTTCTAAAGGTATTTATTGCATTAACAGTTGTTATTGATGGGTGAACCCCAGTTTTAATTGCATAGTTTTCTGCTGGCAAACCAAATGCATCCCAACCAACTGGGAAGAAAACATTTTTGCCCTTCATTCTGTAATATCTGGCTAAAATATCTAAAGCAGTTTTGCTTTCTACATGACCAACGTGCAAACCACTTCCAGATGGATAGGCAAATGCAAATAAAAGGTAAATATTCTCACTGTCATTGGCTCCGACGCCGTCAACCGTGCCGCCAGTTCCATCACCGGCACCGCCTTTGCCGTCGCCAACCGTACTGCCATTTTCAGTTTGCTGAAAAAGCTGGTTCTTGTCCCAAATTTGTTGCCATTTTTCTTCAACTTTATTCTGATCGTACATGATTTATTCCCGTTTACTTGATCACTAATTATAGCGCGCATCTATGTATTTGCACGTACCATATCTACTAGGCTATACTAAATACAATGTCCACAATAAAACATACATTATTACTTTTGATGCCTGTTTTGTTGGCATATATTTGGCTCTCCAGTCCTTCCTTAAGAATATATTCCCTCCAGGCATTTTCAGTGGCATGTCTTGGATATTTTGTAGTCAAAAAATTTAATAAGGCTGAACTATGGCACATTTTACCCAAAAATTTCTCTCTCGAACTAATGTTTATTACCTTTGCAATATTACTCTTAGTAGGATCTACTGGAAACGCTAATTCAGTTTTCTATCCATTTACCTACATTCATTTATTTATTTTAGTTATGAGTTGCAGAGAAAAGACAGCCGTCATTGTTGCTATGTCTACTATGTTATTTCACTACGCTCTTGAAACCACAATTACTTCCACTGGAATTGCCACTATTCTGACAATTCCCATGATGCTGTTGTTTTTTCTATTTGCTAAAAAGCAGTATGATGACGCCAAGAACAGCCATACTATTATAGATAAAGAAGAAATCGAAATAAATTGCTTATCAACCCAAGAACGCTCTCTTGAAAATTTTATTTATACTTTTCTGAAACCAAAATTAGAAATTTTAGAAGAAATTGCCGTCAAAGATACTGACGAGAGTAGAGAAACCACTAAAAATCAAATATCACTGATAATAAATGAGAGTGACAAAATACTTGAAAAAAATAAATAGCGTGCAAAATAAATTTTTACTTTTAGCCATTTACTCTGGAATTTTTTTGTTCGTTATTGCAATTCAACCAGCATTTGCCCAAAACCTTACTTCAAATTCTTGGATCATTCAGTTTGGAAACTTTAATGTCACGTCTGGAGAAAAAAACAGCGCTAGTTATAATGTGACCGACACAGTTGGACAAACTGGTTCTGGACCATATGGCTCATACGGATCGTCAAGTTATTTTGTTGGAAGTGGCTTTCAATATATCTACCAAATAGATAATTTTAGTTTTGATATCTCTAAAACACTTGTCAACCTTGGCGAGTTAGTTCCGAATATTCATTCCACAGATTCGCACACTTTAACAATCACCACTAAAGGTGCCGGCGGTTATTCAGTTTATGCATATGAGATTCACCCGCTCAGACTCGTTAATGGAGCTGATGAAATAGTTGATACAACATGCAACACTGGAAGTTGTACTCATCTTGTAGCAGGTGTCTGGAACAATCAATCTATTCCTGGATTTGGATACAATATGTCGGGCAATGACATTCCAGCAAATTTTATTGACAGTACGTACTACAAAAATTTTGCCGATGACGAAACGGCAGATAATATGCAAATTGTCATGAGTTCTGTCAACATTGCGAGCCAAAGACAAGCAACAGTCACCTACAAAGCTGGAATCAATAGTAATCAAGCCAGTGGTAATTACGAAACTGGCATTATTTATGTAGCTGTACCGGGATATTAAATAGTAGTACTGAGAGATTAAGTATTAGTACCGAGAGACTCAAATGAAATCAATGAATGGCTTTAAGTTTTTAAGAATGTTGACCATATTTTCCTTGGCTTTTTTCTTCAGTGGCAACTATAAATCCGAAGTTTTGGCTCAATCTAACATTAGCCTGAGTGTCTCGCCTCCAATTTTCTACCTACAAGTTCCTCCGGGTACCAACAGAAGCCATACTGTTATTTTAGAAAATACTGGAGAAAAAACCATAGTTGTGATGCCATCAATCGTAGATTTTTCTTCAGATGGAAAAACTGGTCGTGCCATAATTTCTACTGAACTGAGTTTTCCATACATATCTTTTGGGACAACTCAGATTAAAGAACTTTCCATTCCAGCTCACAAAAAAGCACAACTCACCTTATATATTGATGTTCCAAAAAACGCTGTTGAAAAAGAATATCCTCTTACGGTTTTATTTTTCTCCAAAAATGGAGGTGATGCTTCAAAAATTGGCACCCAACAAAATAATTCTACCCGCTCTGAAATTAGCGGAGGCATTGGGAGTAATCTTGTTGTTCTAGTTTCTAAAGAAAACAAACTCCCGAATGCTTTAAAAATTATAAGTTTACACACTCCAAAATTTATTGATAGTTTTGGTGGAATTGAGTTTCTTCCATTGATAAAAAATGAAAGTATTTCATCGATTTCTGCTTCTGGAAGTGCAAAGATACTTAACTGGAAAAAAGACACTATCTCAGAGTTTGAAATTTACCCAGATGTAATACTCGGTTCAAGTACTAGAGAGCTAAGAGCATTAAGACCTGGAATAACTTCAGACAAGCCAGAAACCGGAACCTTCTCTTACAAATCCAATTTTTTACTTGGTCCATATCAGATTGTGGTAAACCTTGAAAATGACCCTTTGCAACAACAACAAAACACAAAATATATTGAGGTTATCTATGCATTTCCATTTTCAATTGTTTTGGTTGTTGCATTAGGAATAATTATTACATTTGTTTACATGAAAAAGATAAAAAATACATAGAAAACAATATTGGATCTTGCATAAAATACTGATATATATATATACTAAGATTTGAGCGAAATATCACCGGACGTATTCTAGATGAGAAACATATTTACAACAATGGAAAAAAAATTCATCCAAAAATCCCTAATTCTTACTTTCCTTGTCTCATCAATGTTTATTGGTGGAATATATCAAAAAAGCCAGTCGGCAAGTCTGTCTAGTGTCTCCGCAACTTCTTCTAATTCAAGATTATCTTTCAAAGGTGCACTGACAACTGGAAATACGACTGGCTCTTCCCGAGTTAATTTGGAAACAACTACCGGTGACTATCCTTCCACTACATCTGCTCAACTAATAAGTGGTGATTCCGTGGCCATTGGAGATACCAACAGCTTAGGAGCATACACAATTACCAGTATCGATTCAGCAGGAATATTTAACATTACACCAGTTCTTCTTGCTGGAGATTCAGATAATGATGACGCAGTAATATCTACCCAGTCCGCAACTCAAACAATTAGATTTACCACCGCCAACGCTATTGCCAATGGAACATTCAGAATTTTAGTTCCTTCAGAGTCAAATAACGCTGATGCTGCTGACGGAATTCCAGACGCTGGTCAATTTGATTTTGGAAATGTTGCGCCAACTGTAACTTGCCCTTCAAATGCAAATTTAGTTTATGATTTTGTGGCCGGAGCAGCAACTGCCTCAGCAGTCACAATTGGAAGTCAAGACTATCACTCATATATATGTGCTTATTCAGGAACTGGAGCGATCGGTTCAGCATTTAACGGCTCAACTAATGATGCAATAACAATCAACTCAATTATTAATCCTGCACCAAAAGTAGCTCATTCTACTGGTGCTGCCGATACCTATAAAATCATTGTTCAACATCTAGATAATACTTTTACTGTTAGAGATTCAACTTCAGTTTCCGTTGGAGTTATCGAAGCTGTTAGAGTTACAGCCTCAGTTGCTCCTCAAATCACTTTTCAAATAAGTGGTATAGCAAGTGGCATATCTGCTTGTGGTCAAACAACTGACGTTACAACTACAGCAGCAGCCGTCCCACTTGGAGAACTCTCTATCTCCGCATTTACCGATGCTGCCCAAGCTCTTTCAGTCTCAACAAACGCAGCTAATGGCTATGCTGTGACTGCGCTAGCAAACGATCAATTGGGCAGAAATGCTGGCACCTGTGCTGGAGACAATGTTGGTGTGGATTGTATTCCCGACTCTCGTGGAGATACAACTACAATGACTCACGCAGTTGAAGATGAATGGGTTACCACCGCTGTTAAAGGCTTTGGATACTCTCTAGATAATGTTAACGCAACTGGTCTAACAGCACCATTTGAATATGATTCCACAGCCGGTGGTTGCTCCGGAGTCTACTGTGCAAGACAATTTGCAGACAATGAAGATAGCCAAGCAGCTCAAACAATATTTAGTAATAGCACTGTTGCCGACACACACAATCTTTATGTCTGCTACAGAGCAATCATCTCAACTTCTCAAGCAGCAGGTGAATATGAGAATGACATTACCTATACAGCAACAGCAACATTTTAATAAAAAGAAAAAATAAACCATGAAAACTGCCCAACAAATTTCTTCAAAAAAACTAGCTTCTGTTTTAGTTGTTTCAGCAGTTTTATTTTCTAGTCTTGCTTTTAAATTACCTTCACTAGAAATCCCTTCAGTTTTAGCTCAAGTCCCAGAGGAAAAGTTTGTCTCGGATGAGAAGCCCTTAGAGCCGGTGGCCACAGAGCAAACTCAAGTAACACTGACTGCAATTCCTCCAAGAATTGGAGAAGATAATAGCTTGAAGGCACTGCCTGGAGAAAAGCTCCAAATTCAATTAAGAGTTAGAAATTTATCAGAAAAAACTGTCAACGTAACAACAAGCGCCCAAGACTTTATATTAAGCGATGATGGCGAAACACCAATCGCTATCGATGATGTATCTTCGAATAGATGGAGTTTAGCATCTTGGCTGACAATCATTCCAACAGAAAATACCATTGAACCAGATCAAACCATTGGTCTTAATGTTCTAATTGAAATACCTAAAGATGCTCTTCCTGGAGGTCACTATGCAATGGTTCTACACCAACCAAGTCAATTAACAAATAATTTTGAACTTCAAGGAGACTCTCAATCAGCAGTCAATCAAAGAGTCGGTACACTTATCTATGTCATTGTTGATGGCGACATAAATGAAGAAGCATATATTAGAAACTTTAGTTTTCCAGCATTTACAGAATATGGACCAGTTCCGTTTTCGTATACTATCGAGAATAATTCTGACATTCACATTATTCCCCAAATGAACGTTGAGATTTTTAACATTTTAAATCAAAAAGTTGATGACATTCAAGTCGGATCTAAGAATGTATTTCCTCTCACTAGCAGAGATTTTGATGGCAAATGGGAAAGAATTTGGGGATTTGGTCCATACACAGCTAAATTAACTATGAGTTATGGAAGCGGTGGATCTATAGTTGTCGCCAGTAGTAAATTCTGGTTATTACCAATTAAGCTCGTTATCGTTATCTTAATTGGTCTATTAATCCTAACAGTTTTAGTACTTTCTATTAAGAAACATCTCAATTACCGAAGAGATATGGATGCAAAAAGAATAGCTGAACTTGAGAATCAAATTCAAAACTCAAGTTCTAAAAAGAGTGATCAAGATGACACTCTACAACTTTAAATCGCTGTTATTTAGTCTATTTCTGTTGTTGTCTAACCTGATTTTGAATGCATCACAGGCATTTGCTCAGGCGGGTGGAATTGCACCAGGAGAAATACTTTCAACAAATCCAAAAATACGAGATACCAGCGTTACAGCAACCGTTCCCGATATTGTCCCTCCTTCTGCTCCAATCCTGATATCTCCAGAAAATGGAGCGCTTCTCAATGACGCTACGCCAACATTTATCTGGCAAGGATCTACCGATAATGTAGGAATAAGTTATTATCAACTCTACCTTGACGGAGCGATTCTTTATAATAATATTCCCACCTCAAATACTTCGAATTCATTTTACACACTAGTCTACGATTCAGGTTCTGGACAATACTCTCTCACCCCAACTGCAACTATTAGCAATGGCCCTCACACCTGGGCCATATATGTCTTTGACGTAGCTGGAAACTACAACAACTCGGCAACCTGGTCTTTTAACATCGATACGCTTGCACCAAATTTCATCATCACCTCAATTGGACCGATTGCCACCAATATTTCTGCTCAAGATATTGAATCAATTCCTGATGACCCAATCGAGCTAGAAAATAACTCTCCTCTTTTTACTGGAACAGGTGAAAATAATTCTACTGTTAAAGTAACAGTCTCAATGCCTGGAGAAATCGATCAAGTCATCAATTTCACGATTGACGAAAATGGTAATTGGAATTTTCAATTAGGCATATTGCCCAGAGATGAAATTATCACTTTAAACTTCATTATTACTGATTTGGTAGGAAATATTAGCATTATCACAAATTTAAAAATATTAATCATCCAGGAATATATTATCTATCCGCCAACGCCTACTCCTTCACCGGGGGTTGTGCCGACGCCACCTACGCCAATAATTAAAATACCAATTCTGCCTCCAGCAGAAATCATGGTTAGAATTTTTCAAGCAATTAAAAAAATGCTCCCTGACGCAATTGTTACAATAATTTCTCAAACACCTGAAATTATACAAGCAGTGATTCTAAAAATTACTGAAAGTCTGGCACCGTTTGGAACGCTAGTGGCCACTGCAATCATTCCAATTTTTAGCTTGCTTGCTCTTCTACTACAATTTGGACAACAATTATCTTGGCAACTGATTCTCAAAATTCTCCAAGCTCTCGGATTCATACCACCTAAAGAACCTCAAGGAATTGTTTATGATTCCGATACAAATGCCCCAGTCTCCTTTGCTTTACTAACCATAACCTCAGCCAAAGAAGGTATGGCTCAACAAATTGTCGCTACTCTAGTTACAGACATAAACGGGATTTATCAGGGAGCTCAACTTCCAAAAGGAAAATATATCATTAGTGTGAGCCATCAAGACTATAAATTTCCTACCGACAAACAAAGACCGGCCTACTTAACAATACAAGAGTTCTATCGAGGAGAAGTTTTTGAAGTGACATCGAGTGATTCTCAACAACTCTTCCTGATTCCTGTTGATAGGTTGACAGAAACTCATGAGAACCAATCACTAAAAAAAACCTTAAGACGAATTCTCCAAAAGATCAAATTTATTAATCTATTTTGGCCACTACTTGCCATATCAGTCGTCATCACAATCTTCTATCCTACCGTCATAAATCTGGTAGTGCTAATGTTTTATGCATTTATACTACTTAAGAAAGTGCTAAAGTGGCTAAAAAGACCAAGTTTGTCTGGATATGTAGTCAATACCAATGAGTCTCCGGTCGAGAACGCGATTATCAGAATTAATGATCCTGAAAAAAGTAGGTTTACTGCCTTAATAACCACAAATAGTAAGGGTTACTTCTCTGCATATTTAGAACCTAATAAATATCAAATTCAGGTGAGCAAAAACGGCTTTGTTTGGATGAGAGAAGGATCTCAACTTAGTTTGGCAGAAATCGACGTTACACTAGGAAGAAAGAGCGTAAGGATAATAATGAAGGATGTTAACGAGATCTATAAAGAGATGTTGAGTTAAACTACTAAAAATACAGTTGACACGATCTATTTAACCACGTATAATCCGTGGTATATGTCAACGTATAAATATTTAAATAAGATCAATGAATCGGGTAAGAAAATCTTTTTAACAAAAGATCTTCAAAACCTACTTGAAATCAACTCGAAAAGGACATTGGAGGATCTTATTAAGAGATTTCTTGATGAAAAAATACTGATTTCTCTTGAAAAGGGTAAATATCTATTGGGAAGTGCAAATGTTTCAGATTTTGAAATAGCTCAATTTTTATACTCGCCTTCATATATCTCATTTGAGACGGCTCTTAATTATTATGGGATTTTAAGTCAATTTCCAGTAGAAGTCACCTCAGTGACAACAAAATCTACCAAAAAAAAAGAAGTCTTAGAAAAAATGTATACTTATTCTCAGATAAGTACTAGTTTATTTATTGGTTATATTAAAGACGAAAACGCACTCATAGCACTACCAGAGAAAGCTTTGTTGGATCAGCTGTATATGATTGTTAAAGGTTTAAAGACGAAGCAATACTTAGATGAAATGGATTATTCTGTGATTGACAAGACAAAATTCCTAGAATATTTTAAACTTATACCAGATCAATTGGCAAAAAGTATTAAAGAAATAGCAGATAAATATATGTCGTTATCACTCCAAAATTAAGGGTCTAAAATGATAAATCAAACTCAGTTAAATCAGTTATCAAAAAAGTATAAAATTAATGAATCAATTGTTGCTCGTGAATTTGTTCAGGTCACATTTCTTAAGGAATTATATGAAGAAGGTTTCTCAAGAGATATTTACTTCAAAGGAGGTACCGCTATTCGTTTGCTTTATGGAGGACAAAGATTTTCAGAGGATTTAGATTTTACTGTTCAAGTTAATGAAGATTTATTTGTAAAACTAATCAATAAGTTTTTCAGTAAAATTGAGAATCAATATCCATTCACATTTAAAGAAAGAAAAACGATAACTGGGAAAACGTATCTTTTAACAGCTGATGTTCAATCTTTAAAAAATCCAGTCTTTGTCAAATTAGATTTTTCAATGCGAGAGAATGTTTTAGAGCCTACAAAAAATATTATTGAAACAAAATACCCTGTTATTGTGCAAAGTTTTATTAATTCTTTAAGTAAGAACGAAATATTAGCAGAGAAAATCAGAGCAATACTAAGGAGAGAAAAACATAGGGATATATATGATCTTTGGATCCTATTAGAGCTTGGTGCAAGATTTGATATGAATCTAATTCAAAATAAGTTAAAGTATTATGGTGAAGATTTTAAAATGGATAACCTAATTTCTAGGCTGAAAGACTTCTCTAAAGATGAGTTTATCAAAGATCTAAGACCATTTGTACCAATTAATGAGCGCGAGAAACTTGGTGACTTATTTGAGTATGTAAAAACCTACCTTGAAAAGTTATTTAGTTCTATTGATAATAAAAGTGCATGATTTCATCGTTCAGAATTTAAATCCTGACAAATAAATAATTTTACTTTATCCTGTACATATATGTATCAGATAAGAAACACAAATAAACAAAAATCCCTCTTAGAGCAAGATCAAAGAATATTTAGAACTGCCGATCTTTCGGTACTATGGGAAATTGAAAATAAAAATACTCTCTGGACAACTATAAAAAGATATGTTCAAAGAAAGATTTTATACAAAATACATAAGGGACTCTACTCTACGGTTTCTCTGGAAAAATTAGATAAATATGAGCTAGGTTGCGCTATTTCTGGACAACTTGCTTATGTAAGTGCAGAAACAGTTTTACAAAATTTGGGAATAATTGTTCAGAATTTGAATTCCGTAACTCTTTTTGGTAAAAAGAAAAAAGAGTTTGAAATTAATGGAATTTCATTTCTTTGCAGACGCCTTAACCAAAAATATCTTTTGAATAGAGCCTACATTCAAGATTCTCAACGATTTTCTATTGCAACGCCAGAAAGAGCCATTGCCGACATGCTAAAGATTAATCCAAGATATTACTTTGATAATCAACTAGCTATCGATCTTAAAAAAATTAATAGAATCTCAAAAGAAGTAGGCTACATATGATCATTTCTGCACCATTTATAGTAAAATCCCATAAGAGTTTATAGGTGTTCAAAACAGGCTTTATATAATTTCCTTAATTCAACTCTCAACTATTTGTATATAAAATTTGGCTGATAGATTTTGTTATCTTTAGCAATATTACCCCTCATATATTCGTAAATAATTCGTGTAATTAGATCATATCCGTATAATTATTGTGACAGTTTAGACTCAATATTTTATTATTGCATAATTCAAGAATTATTCCCGCATAGTCAAGTAGAATATTACCGCATTGATAATTATTAGATTATAACTATATAAAATTAGAAATAAATCATTATTATTTTTTAAAAATAAATTACACCCGAAAATAGACTCGCTTTTGACGT
>PFJN01000051.1 GCA_002783105.1 Candidatus Pacebacteria bacterium CG_4_10_14_3_um_filter_34_15
AAAAGAAAAATATTCGGCAATAATTTTTTGGACATGGCCCTCACCCATCATCACATCCTGATCTACATAGGCAATTTGTTTACGAATGTCCCAAATATTTTGAGCTGTAATTTTTTCACCATTAAAGAAAATCTCTCCTGATTCAGGTTGTTTAAAACCTAAAAGTAAATTGAGAAGCGTGCTTTTACCAGTTCCAGATTTTCCAAAAACAATTATTTTTTCGCCAGAGTTAATAATGAAATTAAAATCTTTAAAAATAGTTTTACTTTTAAAACTTAAGTTAATATTTCTAAACTCAATTATTTTTTGTTTCATTTTCTATTTATTAAAATTTTATACCAATGATCTATCATCATTTATGGAAACTCAGCTTCGATCGCAGCTTTAATCTCATCCTCTGACCAAATTGAGTACCATAAATGTAAATATTCTATAGGATTAGTTGAACCGCTAGCTTGTAGTAATTGCTGTAACGAAATATTTCTTCGCACAACTTCATCCATAAAAATTCCTGGAT
The DNA here is from genome assembly GCA_002783105.1 of Candidatus Pacebacteria bacterium CG_4_10_14_3_um_filter_34_15. Taxonomy (GTDB): domain Bacteria; phylum Patescibacteriota; class Microgenomatia; order UBA1400; family PJMF01; genus VFLK01. The sequence continues at coordinate 518 of PFJN01000051.1, forward strand.
TTTCTAAAATTACTCTTCCCCATTTTTCCGGCAACCAATCCTTGTATGCGTCAAATATTTCTTTAGTCTCCCATAAATGAAAGTTCATTAATCCTGATGGATTTGCGCCATGCCTAACTAATGATTCTAGATCATTTTTTGATATTAAAGCATCAAAGAATAAGCTATCTGCAGTCACAAATGCACCCCAAGCTTCTGGATGCTCTTGTTTTAAAGATGCTAAAATTTCTTCATCTGTCCATTTTCTAGAAAAAATTTCTAAATCAATTCTAAACATATATGAGTTATCATCATTATATGTTCCAATTAAAAAATTTAGATCTTCGCGCGTTATAAAATTAATAAAATTAGAACTATATTCACTACTAAAAAAGACATTTGCAGAATAACTAACATCGTTAGCTTTTGTTGCTCTATATATGTCTTCTAAACTCCACAATTCTCTCCAATCATCATAGTAATCAAGTAAAATTAAAATTCCATATGGTGATTGTACGAATAAATCCAAATCTGAAAACTCAACAAATTCAAAAAATAAATTTGATTTTGTTAATATTTTATCCCTTCCATTATCAGTGTCTTTGAGAATATAAAAGATTTCTTCCAAACTCGTAAATTCAGACCATTCTTCATAATAATATTTATTAACATCATAGTTCACATCAAACAAAATATCCAAACCACCATGAGTTATCAATTCTTTAAAGCTGTAACTGTCATTATAAAAAACATGACCAAATATCTGTTTATATTCTAATACCAAAGAACCATAGTTTTTATCGCTCTTATGAAAATAATCTAAAATAAATTCTGGAGAAAAACTCTGTTTCCAGAATTGATAGTTCTTTAATATTGCTTCAGGATTGTTTTTTAGTATCATTAATTTATCGTCCCATTCTAATTGATTGCTAAAACGAGAGGGATCACTGGTTATAATGTAAATAAATGCATCGGTGCCAGATTCTTTAAAGAAAGAATATTCCCATTCTGGAGTTATGTTACTCTGCCAAAGCTGATTTTCTCTTATAGAACTAAAATAGTTTTTATTCAAAACTTCTTTTGCTTCATCAAAGGTTAAAATATCATCAAAATAATAAGGATAAGAAGTCACTAAATTTTTCCAGTCATTCTCTGAGTCTTGTTTTGCCAATTCGAGTACATTTCGTCTACTCTCTTCAGAAATTAATGATAACCAAACTGGGTCAATCGCGTTTAGTAAATCCATTCTTTCCAAATTATGACCATTATAAATAACTAGCTGGTACATATCTTCATCGGTAAAATTTGGCAAAAATATTTCAGGAAAATAAAATGCAGTAGAATACATACCAAAGTTAGGATCTTCTCTTCCAATAGTTAATAATCTATCAATTGAAATTTGATTTTGCCAGCCTGACTCTCCAAGAAAATTTTGAAAAAAATATGTTTTCCCACTTGAAATCTCATATGGGTTGTCCATGTATGCAAGATAAGCAACTTCCAAATCTGTAAAATCTATATTTTTAAATAGTTGTGGATACCGCGTAATAAGTTTGTAATCATATTTATTACCACTAATTCTTAAAAATGTCATGATACCATCTATTGAATAAATAGATTCCCAATCATCATAATTATCTAGCACATAATTTATTGCCTGTGTTTCAAATAACTGGTCAATGCTTATATTTTTTAATCCACTGATTTCTGGATAATTAGCTAGTATCTGTTCAGCTATATCTTTACTAAAATGTGTTTCAATTATTTGAACAAATTCACTTGGTTTGGCAATTGTATACAGTCTTGAACTATAATAGTTAGAAATAATTCCTAAATCGGACTTTGCAGGCAAATAACCAGAATTTTTAAATGAAACAGCTTCAATAATTTCTGACAATTCTTCCAAAGTTAATTCATTAGCAAAAAAATTTGAATTATCTGAAACATAAATCTTCCAAAGAGTAGTATTATCTTCCTTCATTGCATCTAAAAGCTCTCGCCTCGACCATTTTTGATCCCAACCGCTATCATAATCTCTCAAAAAAATCTGTATACTGATTTCATTTCTATAATCAGCAGAAAATGTATGAATAAGTGTTGTCAAATCTTCTCTATCTAACGCATCAACAAATAGTTTTTGGTTTCTAAACACAATTTTTCCCCAATTTGGATCTGTTATTTTTAATGTTTCGAACATTTCATCGATATTCCATAAATCAAGCCAGCTGACATCAGCATCTATCTGTTCTTCTAAATTACTAAAAAATAAATCAGCATCGCATGAACTCATAAACTCAACTAAAGTTATTTTTGAATCAGAAATCTCACTCAAAAAAACTTTTGGATACTTAACTACGTACTGTCCCCAATAACGCGGCTCTTGCATCCTCAAAAGTTGAAAAACTTCTTTTACTGGCCAGATGCTCTCATTATTTGAAGTTGCATATTTACTTAAAAAAACTTCCCAACCCACCTCGGCAACTGCAATCTTCAGATCATCACTATACATTCTCTCAAATTTGAGTTCTGCCTCCAATGCTTCTGAGTTTTTGCTATCAACAGGGCTAGATGATAGTTCAATTTTATCTTTAATATCCGGATTTCTAACTCTAGTAATCAAGCTTTTTCCTAAACCAAAACTCATACCTAATAATAAAATCAATGAACTTAAAACTTGAATAAGATGTTTTCTTTTTGTTTCATTTAGACGCGCTAAATATGCAACATTTATTTGACCATCTGGTAAAATTGTATTAATTTTTTTCACAGCTCGTAGCATTCCCTGAGAAATATTAATTTTCTTTTTAGACGCCAACGCTAAGATTAAATTAATTTTTTCGACAAGCCCTAAGTCAACACTTTTATAATCATCTCCAAGGTATTTAGATATAGTTTTTTCAATAAAATCTACAGAAGATTGACCTAAAATTTTCTTTATCTCTTGTTCAATGCTATTCATTTGTTCAATAGAAGAATCAATAGCAGCATCTTGATCTGGATCTGCAGTCTCAACATTAATTGTTTCTTGACTATTCATGAGTTGCTCCATGCTCTTTAATATCATCCAGTATAAAGCTCAAAACTTTTTTGAGATTTCTCACATTTATTGGTATGAGTTTTGCTTGTGTAGTTAGTTGCTGCAATTCTTTACTTTGTTTTTCAATTTCATGATGAATGATGAGGTAATCTGCCGTAATTGTCTCTCTAAGCTTGCTAATTTTTTCATCATTTAATAGCAACGATGTTTCTAATAATTGACCATATATTCCATATATTCTATTTTCTTTTTTTCTCATTCGCATAAGTTGCTTTTGCAGTTTTCGCACTGATTGCTCTAAACTTTTCCTCTTAATTTCAGTTGATTTTTCAAAATCAACTGAAACGCTGTCTAGAATTGCAAGAACTTCTTCTAAAATTTGCTGTGTTTGATTTTTATTGTCGCTCAACTTTTGCCATAATTTTTCTGCTTGATTACGATCATTTGAGCCATGTGATCCATCGCCCAGTCCAACCAATTGCAAAAGAGAAAGAACCTCAGGTTTTAGAGCCAACTCCGCCTTAATATTAGATTGCGTGGTTGCCAAAATAAGAATTTCTTTCACAATTTGTGAGAGTACTTGAGATCGATCGCCACTACTTGAATTTTGATTTGGGAATAATTGGTCAAATTCAGTTATAAGACTTAATAATTGTATCAACGCAGAAGACAAATTCCTCATTGCAAGCTCATTATCTGGCAAAACTAATTTGATTTGCTTCAATGTGTCAGAATTTTCATTTTTGGTTTTGTTCTTAATTTGATCTATTCCCAATTTTACAGAATAGCCAATGCTTAATGATGACAACAGCATAACAATAAGTGCCAAATTATCAGCACTTGCTAATTTCTGCAATAAATCAATAATGGCAGCTTTTTTTTCATCTGCTACTTGAGTCTCTGTCTGTTTACTAGTATTAGTATTTTTATCAAAATTTAAGGCCCTTAAATCTTCGCCTGGATTAGGAATAGATGGAGTAAAGTCATATACTGCTCCAAAAACACCAGTCTGAACATGACCTATTCGAGATCTAACCGTACCTTTATCATCATAAACATGATACCCATATAAGCCATCCATAGGCACACCTAATGAAAGAAACCATTCTTGTGCAGCCAAATGAGCAGTTTGACAATAATAGCCACCTGTTTTAAGCGACATTACATCCAACAATACGCCTACTTCAGGGTACTGTTCTACATACTTAGTTTTAGGATGATATTGCAAACTATATAAGTGATTAGTTTGCACAAAGTGATTGTATTCGGCTATCTGCCCTTCAACCATCATAAAATAATCTGAAAATTGTTGTTGTTGAGGATCGTAGTTTTCCCAAAATAAACGCTGCTCATCTCTCATTTGTGAATACAACGCTGCCGCAACTGGATTCTCTTTTTCTAAAACTTCTCGAATAATTTTTCTCTCCTCAGCCTGTGTTTGCCAAAAAACTAAATTTTTATCAAAATTCAAATTCCAACCACGTATTTCATTATTGATATTCGAATTAGTCTTATATACCACAAAATATTCAAGTTGATTTCCTGACAATGAACTAAAATATTCATCATGATTATTATATGATCTAAAATTTTCTCCATCCTCAAAAAACAAATACTGAGAATCATTTCCTTTATTTACGACAATGATTTTATCAACATATCTACCTGTATCCAAAAAACTTGCTAATCCATTTGTACCATTAGCTAAACCATTTTTAACAACAAAATCCGTACCTGCTGCTGACTGAATAAATTGCTCACCATTTGCCAATTCAAACACAATATTATTATCTCCGTCAACAAAATAACTCATAGCATTCACCACAATGTTATCTCCACTCCAAATGTCTAAAGAATCAACAAACCTTACTTCAGTACTGAATTCCTGTTGCCCAGAATCAGAAACAAATGGAGAAACAACAAAAGTGGTTATGAAACCAATTGGGGAATTTGTAGATTTTCCAAATACATCTTCTCCTATCACCAACTCGCCCCAATCAACCTTTTTAACTTTCAAAAGGTCGCTGGTATTGACAGCTTCTGGATTTCTATCCTCCCAAAAATTTTTCGCAATGGTGGCCGAATCTTCATTCGTAACTTCTTGATCACGATTAAACATCTCCTTCCATTGATCTTTTGCTGAATCCAACAACTCTTTAGCCTGATTTTCCCATAATGGGAAAGTTGAACTCGATGCATAGATGCTCAAAAAAAGTACCATAACAACCTGTCTCCAACCGCCAGTGGAAAATTTTTTTAACTCATTTTTCAATTCAGAAGATGATGCTAACAGTTTTTTGAAGTCTTGCCTTGCTAAATCTCCCATCAATAGAGCTCCGCTTGAGACAGTAAGTAATATTGGCATAATTTTTAACAAGAAGCCATGAAGATCTTTTGAAAACAAATTGCTTAGTGATTCTGTTAATAAGTCCTGAGATAAATTAAAATTAAGGTATCCAGAAATAAAAGCAGTAACCGCAAAAATTAAACCTAAAATACCTGTTTTAAACTTGGCATAATCACCCCAATTTTCAGTAGTTAATGATGCAAAAAAAGAGTAAATCTTGGAAACACCAGATAATAGCTGTTTTTGTTCATTAAAAAGTTGTTGAAAAGCTTCATTATCAATACTAGTTAATTCATCAGTTGGTTCTAAATTACCAAGTGCTATTTTTGCTCGTTCTGATTTGGCTTGAAACAATTTCTTGTCAAAGGCTAAAAAACTAAA
>PFJN01000017.1 GCA_002783105.1 Candidatus Pacebacteria bacterium CG_4_10_14_3_um_filter_34_15
AAAACGTCACTTGAAATTACTAAAAAACCAGGGATTGATTTACCAGGCTTTTTTTGAAAAAACGCGCCCATTTTTGAACGGTCTCCTTACTGGCTGGACAAATGGAACGATTTTAGGTTAGCCAACTGGTTAGACATCCTGGAATTTCCAGAAACAACACTTAAATCTACCCAGCAATTTCTGACTGCAACCTAAGACTTAATCGTATTTTACAACAATCCCTCGAACGATGGTATGCTTTCCGAAAAATTGATTGGGTCAGCGAACTGGAATATCCAGAGTTTACGAATAAGGAAGTTAACAGATTTTTACACCTTTAATCAGTAACTCATCTTGTCCTGTGCTGTTTATGCAATACCCTCTGCTGATCTTTTAATCTTTTTTCAGCACCCCTTACCAAATTTTTCTTATCCTCTGCGACATAATTCTGAAATGACTCAAATAAAATTAACCACTGGTCTATTTTTAAGTCTCTTGGTTTTGCTTTACGAATGGCGGTTATTTCGTGTTCCAGAATCGATCTTTGCTTTGTACTAAATACTCTCTCAAAGGTTTCAAGCACCGTCGGCTTCCACTGATTGTATCCGTAGACGATAAAATCTCTAAATAGCTGATAGAATTGTGGCTCAACTAAGGGTCTTTGTTTTCTTCTGAACATTGCCAAGACAGCACCAATGTTTGGAGTAGGAGTAAATTGTTTCCTGTTAATCTTAGAGACTATTGCCATTTCGAAATAAGGCTTTAACAAAATAGATATTTGCGTGTCTTTGGTAAGCGGATCACCGATAAATCTCTCCGCTGCTTTATCTTGAAGGATTAAATAAGCTACTTCTGGCGAGTTTTCGCCGTTAAGAAGTTTGGTGACAATATCAGTAGTCATATTAAAAGGAATGTTGGAAAAAACTTTGTATGGTTTTGAGGGGAGATTCCATTTCAGAAAATCAGCTTTCACAATCTCAACATTCGAGCAGCCCTTAAATTGTTTAACCAGGCTGGCAAACAACTGATTATCCAACTCAATACCAATCACCCGACAACCTTTCTCTACTAACAACTTGGTGACAATTCCTTTTCCTGAACCAATTTCCACCACAAGATCACCTGCCTTTAAATCTGTTTTATCTATTAAACTTCTTACGAACCCAGGGTTCTGCAGAAAATTTTGTGAATGAGAAAGTTGCCGTTTTCCGATTACTGTCTTTTTCATCAGTTCTATTTTAACTCAGGTAATGAGTTTGTGAAAATCAAAATGTTCGGCAGCTGCTCTGTCCGCCTCCCTCCAGAAAAAATTCGAACGATGGTATGTTTTTCGACGAACAGACTGGGCAAGTGAGTTGGAATATCCTGAGTTTACGAACAAGGAAGTAAATAGATTTCTTACTTTGGATTCCCAAACATCTTGCCGTGTCCAGGGATAATCCAGTCAGCTACTTCTAATACTTTTTTACGGCTTTCTTTTAGAGCTTTCTCATCTTTGGTAAAAGGATCTTCCTTGTTAATCAGAACTTCGGCATCATCAACTCTTTGCTCCTCTTCGTCAGTCCACCAAAAAACATCAGCTGCGACCACTACCTTGCCTTTGTCTGTATTTAAAAGCAAGGCTGCATGTTCATAAGCGTGACCAGGAGTAGGAATTACTTCAATGTTGGTTCCTGGCAGTTTACCTTCAAACTCTTTTTCTTCGTCTCTTCGATAAACGGTGTCACTATCGCAAATTACTGCCTTTTCAAAAACCGAGGTTAAAAAGACATGGTCAGGATGATAGTGAGTCATGAACACCACATCAATATCGTCAGGAGTCAAACCTTCAGCTTTGAGTTTCTTAATCAAGAGTTCTCTGTTGATACCAGGGTCAACGATAATCTTCTTCCCACTATCTTCAATCAGGGTTGTGGTAGCAGAAGCCAACCAACCATCGACTGTTTTCTTAGCATAACCCTCAATTAAAATCTTGAATTTTGTCATAGTTGTTTTAACAATACTCTTTCAGCCTTCCTTGTTTTCGTGTCATAAACAATAAAACCAGCTTGACCTGTTGCAAAGCCCTGGATCTCGCCTGGGTTTAGCAATAAGCAATTATCGATTGTCTCTTCATAATATTCGTGCGTATGTCCAAAGACACATAAATCGAACTCTCCAGACTTAGCTGCTAATTTAACGAAACGCGGATAATGGTTCATAAAAATTTTGACACCATCGACAGTCTCTTCATAAACATCGCCACAAAGTTCTATCTTTTTTGAAGCGTCAAACTTTCGTGTCATACCCATTCGCTCTCCTTCGTTATTTCCCCAAACAAACTTAACTCCACCCTCAAACTTTTCTAGCACTGCAATTCCAGGAGGAGCAATCAAATCACCTGCAAAAAGAAGCAGTTCACAACCCTTACCATTAGCTATGGTAACCGCTTCTTCAAGATTGTTCCATCTATCGTGGCTGTCGCTTAGTATTGCTATTTTCATTTTCTTTATTTTAACTCAAACCAGAGAATTATTAAAATCAAGATGTTCGGCAGCTGCTCTGTCCGCATCTCCCCAGAAGAAATTCGAACGATGGTATGTTTTCAGAAAGATCGATTGGATAAATTACCTGGAATACCCTGAGTTTACGAACAAGGAAGTGAATAGATTTCTACAATCTTGATGTCTTTATTTTTGTTTACCAAAATTAACCTGGCACATCCACTTGTCTTTATTGTCAGCAGACATAAATGACGGGCTTTGGGATACAAGCGCAAAAAGAATGGACATTGCTAACCTGCCACCTTGGTCATAAGGAAATGTTAAAAAGCACACAAAGCTGGAAGCCTTTGAAGATACAGATGCTCTTAAATCATCCGTAGCAGCCTTTAAATCAATGCCTAGCTTTTTCTCACTGGTGTATGGCATTACCAAGACGCAGTTAATACTACCCTCGTGTTGAAAATGTTTTTTGAATTTTTTTAATCTCTCATTGAGCTGATCATTGGGATTAGCTCCAATGGATTTTTGTGGTTGAGTCATTAAGGATTTCAGTTCTATTGGTATCTGAATCCAAGCTCCTGCCCTATTTTTAGGCTTACCGACAATAAAACCATCCCAGCTCTCCTTACTAGAAAAAGCCTTCATAATAGACTGTTGTTTAGGTAATTGCCAAGCTGGTAGGAAAGCATAGTCTTTGCTGAGACCGCCAAGCCTATGTAGCGTTTCTAGAACCCCTATCAAGACTGCAAGTTCAATAACTCGGACATCGTCGTCAAATGTAAGCTTATTAAGAGAAGATACGTTTTTAGCTTTTTTATTGAGGACGCGCTGTAATCTGGCATCCGTAAGTTTATCTGTGTCAACAAGAAGCTCCTCCTCAAAGTAGCTTTTTATCAATTGATAGAGATGCTTTACATCCAGAGCAGCTTGCAAGTTTATTTTACCTTTGCTGGTATTAGCGATTAAGTTCAGTATTTTAATTTTGTTGTTTTTGAGGCTAACGCCTGCTTCCTGATTGCTCATACACAAAACTAAGTGTACCAATTTCTACTTTATTTTTGTACAATTTAGTTGAGGTACACTTAAGAAAAATAAACATTGTGGTTTTATGAAAGAAGCACTTAACCTACTAAAAGAAATAGACGGCATACTTAGTCTTGGAGAAAAAGGACTTGCGAAAGTAAGTGAATCAGAAGACCTTGAGAAAGAAATAAAGGCATTTCTAAAAAACAGCCTAGATTCTAACTCAGAGCTTGGCAGAGAATATGAAAAATGGAGTAAAGCCACTTGGTGGAAGACCCAATCTAGAGATGGGTTCGCAAACGACAGTCACCTTGCACCATTGAAACGATTGAGAGAGTTTTTGACCAAACTCTTAGATGCAAGCGAAGTAAAAGTATCGCCATCGCAGCAGTATGTGCAAACTGGAAATGTTTACACTGGTCGCAAGGTTTTACGAAACATTCTAAGTCAAGCAAAGAACAAAATAGACATACAGGATAATTATCTTGATCATGAGGTGTTTTCTATCTTAGAGCCATATTTTCAAAACAACACCAACTTAAGCGCAAGATTACTTACTAGTGATAAAGCAAAAAATTCTTTTAGATCAGATTTTTCCCTATTCACTAGTCAATTCGGAAAAGTTGAGGCAAGAACACATGACCAGGCTCATGGAAGATTTATCATCATTGATTCCATCGATGTATTCAGCGTTGGCCACTCCCTAAAAGATATTGGTAAAAAAGCAGACGTAGTCTCAAAAGTAGAAAATAAAGATGCAAAAAAGCAGGCAATTGATGATTTTGAGAGTTGGTGGGCTGTTGGAAAGGAAGTGAAGGCTCAAGCATCTTGAAACTAAGATATGCCGAAAAATAAAACAGACTTGCCAAAACTACTCACCATTCGCCAAGCAGCAGAGGTACTCAATGTCCATGTAGAAACGCTGAGGCGATGGGACAAACAAGGCAAACTGAAAGCCATAAGGGTCAATGAGCGTGGAGATCGAAGATACAAGCCTGAAGACATTAAAAAAGTAATCTCTTATGAAAAATAGTAGTTTCAAAAAAGAACTAAAACAAATTCTCCCTCTTGTTTTAAGCTACGCAGCAGACTTCTACAAACTTCAAGAGTCTAAAAATCCAAAAAAGATTTTAGATGAAATTGGGTGGAAGAAATTCGCTGATAAATGTCATGAGGGTTTTAAGTTGGCTCAATCCAGGATAGTTGATAATTTAATTGAGATCGAAAAAGAAAAAACTCTCCTCGTGGCTCAACTCAAACAGGCAAGAAGAAACAGAAATGATAAAAAGATAAAAGAAACATCAGCAACTCTTAAAAACTTGTCTTTGCAGAAAGCTGTCTTTGAAGAACTAGCTAATGTAATTGTCTGGACGATTATGAGAATGGACAGGGTAAAAATAAAATCGTTTATGCAACCCGACATGCACCATAAGTCCCTATTGACTGGCAATATCCAGTCCCTAATTGAAACAGCTACTTGTTACAACAAAGACCCAAATAAATTCGCCCTAATCACTGACATTACTTCCTGTGTAGGCATGGGGGACTTAATTATCATTGATACTCAAAAAAACGAATGGTTTCTAACCGAGGTAAAAGAAGGAAAAGTAAACGATGTTATTCTAAAGACTTTGAGTAAAGGCAATCTAGATATTGCGCAGAACTATCTCCTAAGTTTAGATGATAGAAAAAGGGCAAAAAAGTTTTTGAAACAATTTAAAAGAGTAATCGACCAAAATCAAAAGTCATCCGAAGCACTAAAATACAACAAAACAGGAACTGGCAAAGACCTTTTTACAGGTCGTCATAAACAGATGATTGACTTAACAAACTTAGTCGATGAAAAATTTACCTCCCTAGTTTTTCAAGCATTAGACAAACTGTATGATCAATCAAAGAAAAATGAATTGTATTTCCCTTTTGATTGTGGTGTTATTGGTTTAATACAAAATCCCACTATGGCTAGAACCTGGGATTTTCAGCACTTTATCTATCATGCAATTCTACATCCCAAGAGTGACTGCGCTTACGTTAAGTACAAACCTAAAAACATAACAGTTTTCAAAAACCCTGAAGTCGCTAGTCACTTTAAAGAGATAACCAGTATCCCCATTTACAATTTGAAAAGTAAGGTTTTTCTTTTTACCCACGAACCTGTATTTTTTAATATCCCCACAAAACAGGCAATCGATCTTTTCACCAACAAACTGTCAATTTACATCTACTTTGACTTGAATGAGTTTTTTAGCTTGTGCAAAAAAGAAAAACTAAAACCATCTTTGGAAAATTACGAAAAGTCAGTTCAAGGTGAACCTAAGCACGTTAGGGATAACGTTGTTAAATTCGGAGACAAATGTCTAACCTATGGAACGAAGGACATCAGGGTTGAATTTATGCACGGACTTTTATTCAGAGTTGTTTATGAGTTTCAAACTGCTCAGTCGGTCATAAAACAAATGAAGGGGATGATAAAGTATCTACAGGCACAAAAAAGAAGACCTAGGTATTAAACACTTCCTTGAGGAACGTGTGTCGCCTTCTGTGGGACTTTCCTGCCTGGAGTGGGAGTTTACCTTAATTTAGCTTCAGAAGCCTTGTTGGGCATCTGTTGGGGTTTGTGAGGGGTTTAATTGGCTACGAAGCCTTCATACTTCAGGTCAACCAAACTTGTGGGGTTGGTGTGGTAGTATCTGGAAACCTGGTAGCCTCCATTGCTA
>PFJN01000070.1 GCA_002783105.1 Candidatus Pacebacteria bacterium CG_4_10_14_3_um_filter_34_15
GCTGGACGACCGTCAGGTACAACAGCAAATAATTTTCTATTTGATTGTCTCCTTCCCAAAGGAAGGTTAACTTCGCCTTTTAGTATGGCAAATTTCCCATGTGTCAGACAAGTGTATTTCTTTTGAATTTCTCTTAAGCGGAATTTTCGAAGTAAACTCACTAGCGATCCAGGATGCTTGGCAATCAACATCGCTCCACTTGTATCTTTGTCTAAGCGATGAGCTAAACCTGTTCTTGACTCAAAAATTTCCTCTGGAGTACCATACTCATTGGTAAAATCATCTGGTAACAAATCTCTCCAATCATCAGGAAAATTTCTATTCTTTATTCCTTCGATGCTATTTTCTAGCCAATCTTGAAGAGTTTCAACTTTTACTGTCTCTGCCCTATTAACCACCAAGCCCGGTGGTTTATTAATCACCAGCAAGTCTTGATCTTCGTGGATTATTTGTATATTCATTGGTTTTTTATTTTATAATAATCGATAAATACGTCTAAAAAAAATGAATCAGGCAAATCTAATAAGAGAATAAATGAAAAGCTAATCTATGAGGCAAAGATTTACAATATTTTAAAATCTGACTCATTCAATTAGGTTTTTATTTATTCTCTTATTACTATTATAAAGCAAAAACATCACTAACCCAACGAAAATAAACCAATCAGCCAAATTGTTGTAAACATCAAAAAAAGAAATTTTAAGCCAATCTCTCACTGCCCCAAAAAATATCCTATCCACAATATTTGAAATGGTACCGCCAAAGAAAAGCCCGGAACTTACTGAATGCGCAAGCCACTCATTTTTAAAAAGAAAAAACACCACTCCTACAAAAATTATCATTAATAAAGTCATTGCGTTAGCAGGGATAAAACTCAGAAAACTAAATGAAATACCCTGATTCAAAATAATTTCGAAGCCAAAAAATGGAATTGAGAACTTGAAAAATTGGTCAATTAATACAACCAACAAAACAACTTTTAAAATTTGCAAATACTTATTCACTTAGATTTTCCAACTTAGTTCGAACTGCTTTGGGTTTTCTATGAATTGGTAGTGGCAGTTGTCTACCCGATCGATAATATAACAAAAATACTCCCGCAATAAACACACCAATACTAATTATTAAATCAACATTAACGCCATAAAATTCAAATGTTGCCGGACGCAAAAAGGTAACAAAGAAATTAAACACAGCCACTAAAATTAAAAACACAGATACTAAAAAACCGGTTTGTGCAGTTTTTTTACCATATCGGTACCAAGAAAATGTTCGATATTTATACTCTACTTTAGAAAGATAAAAATACATTACTAGATAAAAAAGTGCTGTATACAATTGAACCGGATGATGAGGGTCTATTAATTGCGGAAAGACCACTCCCCAAGGCATATTTGTAAGATATCCATACCCTACTCCTTCAAAAAACAAGCCAATATAATAGATAACCAATCCTAGAGAAATGCTTGTCACCCAAAAGTCCAAAACTTCAAATGAGTCCCATTTTTTTCTAACCGCAAAATGATGGAGATAAAAACTTGCAACCAAAACTCCAATAATTAAATTAGATCCTGGATTTTTAAAAATATCAAACCACTTTAAAACATTAAATCCAAAGTTGCTAATATTTAAAATTACATATGTAACCCTTGCTAATACTAAACCAAAAAATGAAGATAAAATGAAGCCATCAAATAAATCAATAATGTCATAGTGCTCTTCTCTGCCTTTTCTCCAGAAAACAAAACTACTTGCAAAAAAACTTAAAAATAACAATAGACTAGCAGTCTTAAATGACACAGAACCAATGGAAAACAAGACTGGAAACATAATTAAACCTCATTTCAAATTGTACAATGCTTTGGCAAATTAGTATACTTAACCACATGTTATCTATACCTCACTCACTCACAGGTGCTTTTATAGCTAGTAAACTACCTCACCCAGCACTTTATATTCCACTGACTTTGGGAATACATTATTTACAAGATTGGATACCGCATTGGGATATTGGAACAGGTCTTTCTAATGGAAAAAGAAGAAAAAGCACGGCAATAATTGGAGAAATACTTGAACTGGGAATTTCAGTAGCACTGATCTATTATTTTTTTGGCAATGTTAATAGTGGGTTGCAGCCACATATTTGGCTCGGTGCCCTAACTGGAATAGCCCCTGATTTAATTGAGTCACCTCGTAATTTTCTCAGCTGGGAACCGTGGTTTATTAAGCCATTTAATAAATTCCACAGTTTGTTTCACCACTCAATTCCCAATATAATTGTTGGGTTATTACCTCAATTTCTAGTTGTGGGATTAATTTGGTTTTTGAAGTAGGACTTTTGGTTCAATCAAAGGTTCAAGATATTTCAGAACTATTCAATTCTTTCAGTCTAAAATTTACTTTGGTACGAAATAAATCTATATTTTCTTTATCAAGTATCTCAGGCATTATATTTTTTAATATATTATTTTCAGGCTGTAATAAAATTCTATCTTCAACATCTTTACCTGACACTTTTCTAAAAAAGTCCTTAATTTCTTCTGGACTATCAAACCAATTAATGGCATCAGTAAATTCCAGTCTTCTCTTTTTATAGATTTGTCGCTTTTTAAGAGCAGCAGCTTTTAAAATCTCTTCTTCCTGTTTTTTAGTCATAACATCTTTTGTACGCAATTCTTTTACTCTTAATTCAAGTCTTTCTCCAAGATCATATGTAAATTCCGCTCTTTGAATTGCCAATAGCATAGCCTTTACTAGGCTTTCTATTTTTACAGCTTTTCCTTCAGAATTTTGAGTCTTCATATTATTGGTAGCTTTTTAAAAAGCTAAACTTTCTTCTACAGAAGATATTCTTTCTTCATGATTTTCAATCTTTTTTGAGTTTTCAGAATTTCTATAAGCTCCTGTAATAAAATCTTCTCTAATTTCTTTTAGTTCGTGCATTACTTCATCCAAACTAGACAAGAATTTATGCCCTAGTCTATCTTCTGAATTTTGCAGATCTTCCTTGATTGCAAACCAGTTTAGGTCTTCTTTGATTGCAAACCTATCCAGATCTTCCTTAGTTGCAAAAACACTTTGAAGTTTTTTAATATCTAAACTCGTTAACATGTTAACCTTTTTATACATCAATAATACTGAGTGGTAAATATATAAAAAGTTGCTTACAAAAAGTGTAGAAAATTTTGGAATTATAGAAAAAAATAGTACTGTTATAATCGAGGTATGCAAGAAAAGATAAAGATTAAAAACAAAAAAGGTTTATTTCTCTCTGCAATCGTAGAAAGACCCAATAAAGAAGGAATATTTCCAACAGTCCTCTTCCTTCATGGTTTCAAAGGATATAAGGAAGAGCCTACTTATGTTGATTTAGCCAAAAGATTTTTGAAACACGGTATAGCTAGTGTTCGTTTTGATGCCTCTGGTTTTGGTGATAGTGAGGGAACTTTAGAGAATAGTTATAGGTTTTCTAACTTTATAACAGATACAGAAGTAATTTACGAATGGCTATTACAACGAGATTTTATTGACGCTGAAAAAATTGGAGTTATTGGCCAAAGTATGGGTGGCGCACAGGCTATTTTATTTGCTTCAAATCATCCAGAACTAAAAATTATTTGTGCAATATCTCCTCCAAACAAAATTGGAACAAATGATGCACTTGGAGCTATAAAGGATGAATGGAAAAACAAGGGATATTTAGAAGAAATGAGTTCTCGATATGGTAAAAAAATAAAAATTCCATATGCATATTTGGAAGATGCAATGCAGTATGATTTTGAAAATTTGGTTCATAAAATTACTTTACCGCTACTTGTTGTATTGGGTGAAAAAGATAATATTGTATTGCCATCTCAAACAGAAAAAGTCTTTAATGCTGGTAATGAACCAAAAACTCTAATGAGGTTTGGTAATATGGACCATTTTTACAAAAAAAATGAAAGAGTGCTGAAAGAAATTAATGAGGAAATAACAAATTTTGTTATTGGATATTTAGACTAATTTATAAATATATTATATCTTTTGTGCCGGGAGAGGGAATCGAACCCTCACGAAGTTGCCTTCATGGGTTTTTGAGACCCACGCGTCTACCAATTCCGCCATCTCGGCACTTAAAAACATGTTTTCAAGGACTTTGGCAAAAATCAAGCAAAAATAAAATTTTTGCGGTTTCTCCAGGCTACCACCTTTAAAAATACATGTTTAGCTGAGTCACCATTATATCAATAAACTTGCTTTTTTCATAGAGATATTGGATGATCATATATATGGAAATTTTCAAAAACATTCTTGAGTCCATGTTTCGATTGGATAGCATCTGGTCAGTGGTCATCAGAGCAGTCATTTGGTTTGTTGTAGCTATAGTAGTTATCGTTAGCGTTGACAATCCTAACTCCGATAAATCACTAAAAGATCTCAGGTCTAACTTGGGCTTTTTGGTAATGTTTATTGTTTTGTCTGGGGGACTTGTTTACCTACTTTTTGGTTATCAGGTAGTCTAACTTTTTAACAAAAGCACCACTGATAAAAAAATAAAATAATAATATTTAAAAAGTGAACATTCGTGGCTGCTGCCTGCGAGAGCTTTTTAAATATTATTATTTTTCTTATTTCTGTCTGTGAGTCTCCATACCATAAAACTTGACTCTATCTCCTCTAAAGTAGAGATCAATATCACCCATGCCGCCGTTACGGTGTTTGGAAATTCTTAAATTAACAGCTTCTCTAATGTCTTCATCTTTTCTATACAAAAACATCACCACATCAGCATCCTGCTCAATAGAGCCTGACTCTCTCAAATCTGAGAGCTGTGGAGTTTTTTCTGTCCTACTCTCTATGGCACGTGATAACTGAGAAAGAGCTAAAACAGGGATTTTTAGTTCTCTAGCAATGTTTTTAAGCCCTTGAGAAATTTCAGCAACTTCAGAAACACGATTATCTCTAGTTCTTCCATGGGCTAACTGCAAATAATCAACAATAAGCATATCAATATCAAACTCTGTTTTTAATCTTCTAGCTCTAGTTCTCATCTCGAAAATTGTTAAAGCAGGCGTGTCATCTATATACAAACTTGCATCAGCCAAAACACCCATCGCATCAGATAACTTCAAGAAATCTTGTTGATCTAACCTACCAGTCTTTAATTTCCAAGCATCAATATCTGCCTGCCCAACTAATAAACGGTCGACCAACTCTTCTCTACTCATTTCAAGTGAAAAAAAACCCACTTTTTTGTTAGAAACCACACACATATGTTGAGCCATATTCAATGCAAATGCGGTCTTTCCAGTTCCAGGCCTTGCGGCTAAAATAATTAAGTTTGATTTTTGAAAACCAGCCAAAACTCTATCTAAATCAGCATAACCAGTTGGAACTCCTCTAAGTTCACCACCATGCTTTTGCAGTTCATCCAATCTTTCGAAAGACTCTACGAGAGTATCTTTAATTGGCAAAAATACATTCTGATTTTGAGTTTGAGAAAGAGCAAAAACTCTTTGCTCTGCCAAGTCCATAATATCTGTAACATCTTTGCCGTCATCAAAAGCCAACTGACTGAGCTCGCTTGATAGACTAATCATTCTTCTCTTAACGTATGCTTCAGATACCAACTTTGCATAATGTTTAATGTTTGCTGCCGTGGAAACAGCGTTTGATAACTCAGCAATGGCTGCAGTACCACCCACAGCCTTAAGCTTTTTCATTTTCTTGACTTCATTGTTGAGGGTAACAACATCGATTGGCTGTCTTTTTTCGTACAATGACTGCATGGCAGCATACAAATATTGATTAGCAGTATCATAGAAACTATCTGAAGTGAGAATGTCGGCCACAGCCACAATGGCATCGGTATCAATAAGAATGGCACCTAATACAGATTTTTCTGCATCTAAATTTTGAGGTGGTAATCTACCGATCGGATTATCTGCCATAAGTTTTCCTGTTAAGATGTTAAGCTAGCGTGAATTATACTTCATTTAAGCGATTGCGCTTAAAACGACCAGCTCAGTTTCTTCTGGAATGTTGAGTGTGCTGTCTATATCCAGTTTTGGCACTGGTTCAGGTGACACTCCATACACTTTTAGAAAATCATCAAGTGTTTTCAAATCACCAAACACATCAGCATTATGTTGGGCAGTTTTATAATGCATTGGAATTACAATACCAGGTTCTATAGATCTAATAGTTTTAACAGCTAATTCCGGATCAATTGTATAAACTCCGCCAACTGGGCATAATAAAACATCGACTGAACCAATATCTTCAATTTGTTCTGGGCTAAGCTCATGTCCTAAATCACCCAAATGACAAATTCTGATGCCATCTACTAAGGCTGTAAAAACAATATTTTCACCTCTTTCAACTCCTTCATTTGCATCATGAAAAGTTCGCACACCAAAAATTGAAATGCCACCAACCTCATATTCTCCAGATTTATTTACGATAAACGGATTCTCTCTTCTTGTAGTACCGGATATTTTTTTGATAGCGTTATGATCTTTATGATCATGGGAAACAGTTACTATGTCTCCACTTAATCTTGGTAAAGGCATACCTATATAATCTTCGTAAGGATCTGTGATAACAGTACCCTTTTTACCTTTAATTCTAAAAGTCGAGTGACCATGATATGTGAGAATCATATAAAATCTTTCCTTTAATCTGCCTTATGATATCATTGCTTTTGATTACAATAAAGCAGTTGTATAATAACTAGTATGAAAAAAGAAGTACTTATTGCTATTTTTGTGGGACTCAGCATGGGTCTTATTATTACTTTTGGCGTATATAGGGTCAAAAATTCAATTACAGAAACACCAACAGCTGACTTAGAAGAAAACCCACTTGAAGCCGAAGCTACTGCTGTCGCAACTATATTAGCGCTCCACAGTCCTGATGATGGAACTATTCAGACCGGAAAAGAACTAACCGTCACTGGAACCACTATCCCAAATGCATTTGTAGTTTTATTTGTAAATGATACTGACTTTATTTCAAACTCAGACGAATCAGGAAATTTTTCATTTAAAATTGAATTAGAAAATGGAACCAACATTCTAAGAGTTCATGTGCTAAATGACGACGGAGGCGAGACTGTTGAAGAAAGACTAGTAGTTGTCTCTGATGCTTTTGAAAAAGAAGCAGCAGCGACTAATCAAAAAGATACCCAAGCAACCACCACTGAGGAGCAACTATGAAAATAAAAAAACTTTTTATTCTACTCATTCTCAGCTTGTTTGTAATTTTTACACCAGCATTTTTTGTTTTTGCCCAAGAAAAAACTGATGAAGCAACCAGCAGTTCAGGATCTCTCAAAGATATCATGAAAAATGCCGATCTAGGAAAAGTTAATGGCGCTATTAATAATCTATTAAATAAAAAAGTAGCAATGATTGGAGAGGTTACTCGTATTACTGACGAATCTATTACAATCACAAATTTGTCAGGAATAAAAATCCTAGATTTAAGTAATAATCCTAAAATTATTAAAGATTCAAAAGAAATTGCTGTTGATAAAATAGAAGTTGAAAACTGGGTCACTGTTCTTGGACAAGTTGAAGATGATGAATTTATCTCACGTTTAATCTATGTTTCTGCAACAACTCTCAGGCCTAAAACTCAAGAAGTTATGATTGGAACAATCACATCAATCACAAATTCAGAGGTAAAAGTAAGAACCAGATCTAGGGATGAAGAAAAAACCTTAAAATTATCAAAGTCTACAAGTTATCAAGATTCAGATGGTGAAAAAGCCAACATTAACAGTTTTTCAAAAGACATCAATATTCTGGTTACTGGTACGAATAATGAAATAAGCACTACTGCCCTAACTCTAAGATCACTTGCTCCATTATCTGATGAATAATACTTTTCAAAATAGAATAAACAAACTTCAGAAAAAAATTGAAAATAATCAATCAATCCTTTTATCTTCATCAAGTGATATTGCTTACTATACTAATTTCAACTTTTTATTACCTGAAGAACGAGAAGCATTTTTTTATATAACCAAAAATTCTGCTAGCTTGATTTATACAAGTTTTTCTCCAATTGGAAATTATCCCTTTTTAAGTTACTTAAAAGGAAGCTATCCAAACCAACTTGCTAATCACATAGAAAAAATCATCGATAAAGAAAAAATTAAAGAAATTTTAATTGATCCCGAAACTCTTTTTGTTGCTGAACTGAATGCAATTCAAGACAAGGTGAGTGGCGAAGCGAAAGATGGTGTCCCGGAACACAAGTTTAAAGATATTAAAATTAATAACTACGATGCATCGTTAATCCAAAATTTTAGAAATATTAAAGAACCAATGGAAATTGACCAAATTAAAAAAGCTTGTGTTATTACCGCACTAGTCATTGAAGAAATTAAAAATGAATTGTTCGAAGGAATTACCGAGCACGAGACAAAAATTAAAATAGACAGATTGCTTGAAAAACATGGAGCAGAGGATTTAGCTTTTCCTACAATTATTGCATTTGGATCAAATTCAGCTCTGCCCCACCACCAACCAAGTGATAAAAAACTAGAAAATAACATGGCCGTTTTGATCGATATGGGAACAAAAGCCGCTGGCTATTGCTCAGACATGACTCGAACTTTTTGGTTTGGGAAGAATCCTTCAGAAAAGTTTCAAGAAGTTGAAACTATTGTGCGTGATGCCTATCAAGCTGCTTTTGATAGGTTAAATAATAGGTTTACGATTAATGAAGCGGCAAATGGTGGATCGGCAAATGAAAAACCAGCAAGCAATGAAGAAAAAAATGAAACAATGAAAGCGGAAAAAACTACAGTAGCGATAACTGCAACAACAAATGTGGTGCCAATTACTAAAGCTAAAGACCTAGACAACGCCGCACGAACTTATATTTCAAATAAAGGATATGCAGAAAAGTTCACTCACACCACCGGGCATGGACTTGGACTCACAATCCATGAACAACCTTCTATTAGTTGGAGTAATGTTACCGAAATTTATCCAAACATGACAATCACTATTGAGCCAGGAATTTATCTAGAAGGTGAATTTGGCTATCGATTTGAAAATACTGTTTTGGTTACTGAAGATGGCGCAATTGAGTTAACACTCAAAGACTAGATTTAATTGTCATGTTAAACTAATAACATGCAAAAATATCCAACTAAACAAGATAAAGAATTAATTGAAGGATTCTCAAAACTTAAAAATGAAAAACAAATTGCTGGTTTTCTACGCGATTTATTAACCCCCGCTGAAATTGAAGAATTTTCTAGCCGTTTTCAAGTTGCTAAACTATTGTGGACAACAAACGATTCTTATCTTGATATTGCTCAAAAAGTTAACACAAGCACCACTACTATTACTCGAGTTTCTCATTGGCTTTACAAAGAACCATACCAAGGATATGCCTTTGTTCTTGAAAAAATGTTTGGCAAATCAAAAAGATAATCTTACATAGCAATTTTATATCATCATATTAGCATATTGACATGTAGTTAATTCCAGCTATAATAACGCTCATGTTAAATATATGCGTACAAAATAAAGCTAATCATCATAACCTCACAAATTTAGTGGGGTGATTTAATATGTAATAAAAAAATTAAAGTAAAAAAACAATCAACATCCCGCTAAAAAAGCGGGTTTTTTATTTTATAGTACCTAAATAAGGTGCGAATAAAAAAACTAGATGATTGTTTTTTTTAAAGAAAGAAAGTTATGTCAATTACAATAACTGGTAAAAATTTAACTATAGAAGATGTTAAAAAAGTAGCTCGCGATGGTGAGAAAGTAATTTTACCAAAAGAAGCAATAAAACAGATCAAAAAAGGAAGATCTATTTTGGAAGGTTATGTAACAAGAGAAGAAAAGTTGTATGGAGTTACCACCGGGTTTGGTGACTTTTCAAAAGTTTTTATTAGCAAAGAAGACGCATCGCAATTACAAGTAAATTTAATCAGAAGTCACAATGCTGGAGTTGGCAAGCCTGTACCAGAGGATGTCGCTAGAGCTACTATGCTAGCTCGTGCTAATTTTTTAGCAAGTGGTATGTCTGGTTGCAGACCAATAATCGTGGAAACCTTAGTTGAAGCTATTAATAAAAAAGTTTATCCATATATTCCTCAAAAAGGATCTGTGGGAGCAAGTGGTGACTTAGCACCTTTAGCAGCAATGGCTGCTTGTCTAATGGGTGAAGGCGAAGCTATTGATGATGGAAAAAGACTCCCGTCAATTCAAGTGCTCAAAAAATTAAAAATAAAGCCTATTGAACTTTCATATAAAGAAGGTTTGTCACTCATTAATGGCGATACATTAATGGTTGGTTACGCTACCCTTCTTGTTTATGATGCCATTCAATTAACCAAACTTTCAGACATTGCTCTTTCAATGACTTTGGAAAGTATAACTGGAGTTATGGAAGCATTTGATGATCGATTACAACAATCTAGAGGTTTTGATGGCCAAATAAATGTAGCTGCAAATATTAGAAAACTCACCCAAGGAAGCGAAATACTAGGAGGAGAAAAATTGAGAGTTCAAGATAGTTATGTAATTAGATGCTCTCCTGTCATTATTGGAGCCTCAAGAGAAGCTATTTCTTTTATTCGCCGTCAAACTGAAACTGAACTAAATGGTTCCTGTGATAATCCTCTTGTATATATCGATAACAAAGAAGTTCTAGCCGGTGGTAACTTCCACGGCCAACCATTAGCTCTACCACTCGATTTTCTTAAAATTGCATTGTCTGAAATTGCCAACTCATCGGAAATCAGAATGGAGAGAATGTTAAACAAAAATTACTCAAACCTACCTCCATTTTTAATAGAAAAAGGTGGTCTAAATTCTGGTTTTATGGTGCCTCAATACACAGCAGCAGGATTAGTCAATCTAAATAAGGGATATTGTTGGCCAAATAGTGTTGATTCAATCCCTCTTTGTGCTGGTCAAGAAGACCACGTTTCTATGGGAACAAACTCTGCCCTAACAGCTTACAAAATAGTTGAAAACGTTCAGTATGTTCTAGCGATTGAATTAATGATTGCGACACAAGCTCTAGATTTTATTAATAAAAAACCAAGTCTCATGGCTCAAAAACTTGTTAAGCTAATCAGAACAAAAGTGCCAAAAATTGAGCAAGATACTGCTTTATATGGCTATATTGAACAAATTTATCAATGGATCAAAAATGAGGAAATCGTGAAGACGGTGGAAAACATTACTGGAAAGCTATTATAAATATGAATAAGTATCAGTTATTTTCACCAGTTGCAACGTTTTCCAACAGCGATAACCAGTGGTGGCTATGTCCAAAATCTGGTCTACCACTAGATGCAAAATATGAGGATTCATCTATGCTTCTACCATTATCTGGAAAACCAACGGTTACTTTGGGTGAGGGAAACACACCACTATTAAAGCTAGAAAATTTGTCGAAAAGTCTGGGATTTGATATATGGGCAAAATGCGAATTTTTAAATCCTACAGGATCATTCAAAGACAGAGGAAGTGTTGTAGAAGTATCCAAAGCAATTGAGCTTGGTAAAAACGGAATTGTCTGTGCTTCTACTGGCAATATGGCCGCAAGTTTGGCAGCTTATGCAGCCAAAGCTAATCTAAAATGTATTGTCGTAGTTCCAGAAAAAACACCAGAATCAAAACTACGACAGGCCATTGCTTGCGGAGCAAAATTGAAAAAAATTTCTGGAACTTATGATCAATGTGTCTCCATCGCCAAAGATATTGCCGAAAAACAAAACTTGTTTTTGTGTGGCGACTATGTTCTAAGACGAGAAGGTCAAAAATCTATTGGTTGGGAACTTGCCAAATCAGACCAAAAAATTGATTCAATCGTTGTGCCTGTGGGAAATGGAACTGTTGGAATTGCAACGATCAAAGGTATTTTTGAAAAATCAACTGACGAACAACTGCCTAAATTTATTGGCATTCAAGCTGAGAAAGTAAATACAATTCAAATAGCTTGGATAAAAAACAAAAAGATTGTACCTCTTAAAAACACACAAACAATTGCTAGTGCTTTTAATGTGGGAAATCCTCTGGACGGATACCTTGTTCTTGATTGGTTAAAGAAAACTTCAGGGCTAATGATAACTGTTTCAGACGACGAAATTAAGTTTGCTCAAAAACTCCTTTCAAAAAAAGAAGGGTTATTTGTTGAAACTACTGCCGCATCTACTCTGGCTGGATTAATAAAAAATAAAAGTGAGTTTGAGAATCAGTCAGTAGTTATAGTTCTTACTGGTTCTGGATTAAAAGAAAAATAAATAAAATGTTACAATGTGATTAGATTATTGAGAGGAAAAAATGAAAAACAACAACATACAAACACTAAAAGGCTTTAGAGATATCTTACCAATCGATGCTAGAAAGCGTCAGTGGGTTCGAGACTCAATGATTAAAACAGCAGAAAAATGGGGTTATGAACCGATCGAAACCCCTACTCTAGAACCATTCGAACTATTTGAAGGTGAAATTGGTGAAGACGAAAAACTTTTCTATAAATTCACTGACAATGGTGGCCGTGAAGTCATCATGCGCTATGATCAAACCGTACCTACTTGCCGTTATGTGGCCGCAAATTATGAAGATCTCACCTTACCTTTCAGAAGATACCAAATTCAATCTGTTTTTAGAGCAGAAAAACCTCAAAAAGGTAGGTATCGTGAATTTACTCAATTTGACCTCGATATTTTTGGAGTTAAAGGTGCAGAAGCTGATGCCGAAGTAATTGCTGAAAATTTAGAAACGTATCTTAATCTTGGTTTTAAAAAACCA
This sequence comes from Candidatus Pacebacteria bacterium CG_4_10_14_3_um_filter_34_15, assembly GCA_002783105.1. Lineage (GTDB taxonomy): Bacteria > Patescibacteriota > Microgenomatia > UBA1400 > PJMF01 > VFLK01. The sequence continues at coordinate 12,777 of PFJN01000070.1, forward strand.
GTCATTGTTTTTAATAGTCGCGAGCTGATGAAAGGTATTCCTTACGAAGCTATTGTGGCGATTGATAAATTGAAAAAAATTGGCCGTGATGGAGTAATCCGAGACATGATTAAAAAAGGCATTGCTCAAACTCAAGCTAATGCATATTTTCAACAAGTTATGGATATCAAACCAAATGAAACAATCAAAACTATTATTACTTATTTAGAAAATTCAGGTTTTAGCAATGAATTCTATCGCTTCGAGCCTACCCTCGCTCGATCTTTCAGTTACTCTGAAGGTCCAATTTGGGAAATAATCATTGAGGATTACGAGGTTGGCTCAGTTGGTGGTGGTGAACGTTATGACTCAATGATGAAACGACTCACCAATTTTGATATACCAGCCACTGGAATTGCCTTTGGTTTTGATCGCACTGTTGAGGCTGCCGATCAACTTAGATTGATTCCACAAACAAGTTCATCACAAGTTCTAGTAACAACTTTCAACAAAATCTACCAAAACCAAACACTAGAAATTGCCAAAAAACTTCGTCAAGCAGAGGTTAAAACCGAGCTCTACCCAGACATAACTGATAAAATTGGCAAGCAATTTAAATATGCTGATAAAAAAAGAATTCCCTATGCGATTGTTATTGGTGAAGAAGAAGTGGCCCAAAATAAAGTTTCACTGAAAAATTTACAGACTCGAGATCAAGAAATGTTGAGTGTGGAAGAAGTGATTAAAAAACTTGCGTAATCTGCGTTTTTTAAATTGGTTTTTTAACTGGTTCGCTTATTTTCAAATATGTCACCTAACGAATATTCAACCTAATTGATCAGATCACCCAAAATTTTTTTGTACATTTTTACAACCTCTTCATCGGTGTTGTCTCGAATGTAATAACTAAATCCAGGCTGAGTATTAATCTCAATCAGCCACAGATTTCCATTTTTATCTCTTCCAACATCCAAACCACCATATTTTAAATTCAATTTAGAAAAAATTGGCTCAATAAATTGCTGAAGTTCATTCTGCAAATCTTGATCATTGATCAAGACTGCCTTGGAATTTTCCCAATGCAACGGACTTAAGTTGCCAACAAATTCTGGCTTTATATGTATGTTTTTTGTTGCATCATCTATTTCAACACCGTCGATAAGACTGCCTGTGATGAGATTATTTGCAACCTGTCCCGTAATATTATCTTTCAAATAAAAAAACATAATTTTTTGATTGTAAACCAAAACTCTATACTCTTTCGCAATATTAATAAAATCCTGAGAAATCAAAACATGATCATAGTTTTTTGATTGATTGTTAAAAATACTTTCAACTGCGAACGCAACTTGCTCATCATTCTCACACTTAAAAATATTTAAACCCCTTGAAAGACTATTTGCTTTGACCAAAACTGGAAATTTATGACTAGCCAAAATTTTTGAAACAATTTCTTTATTAGAATTTAGATTTCCGTACCCTTCATAAATATTATCTGCATGAGGATCTACAAAGCTCAAGGTTTTGGGAAAATTTATTTTATCTTTCAATAAAATATAAGTATAAAATTTGTCATTACAAATTTTTCTAACAACTTCATCATTCAAACCAGAATTGTTTGCAATAAAAATGTGATATCTAGATCCATTCAAACCGACTTTCATGACACAATCGTAATCATCCAAAAACTTTATATCTAAGCCGAGTTCGTCACAAACTTTTTTAATTATTAAAGTCGTTTTACTCATCGCTATCAATCTCTAATTTATGATAACCTTATTATATGCCAAAATTAGGTAAAATGAACCAAACTCGCTTAAGATCTTATCTTTATCTTGGATTAAACACCATTGTTTGGGGAACCGCTTTAATAATTGTTAAACCTGCACTGTCAGTGACCACCCCATTTAGATATCTATTATACAGATTTGTTTTTGCAGCTTTATTTTCCTTGCCAATACTTCTACATTATTGGTCAAAAATTAAAAATAAGAAAAAAATAATCACCAAAATTTCTTTATTAGAATTGATCGGCACTACTCTCTCATTAGGTCTACTCTATTTTGGTCTGAATAAAACTAGCGCAATCGAAGCCAGCTTCATCACAACTACTACTCCAATTTTTATTGTCCTAGCAGGCATTTTATATCTAAAAGAAAAAGAGGAAAAACACGAGTGGTTCGGCTTAACTCTAGCTTTTATTGGCACAGCTCTATTAACTGCACTACCTGTAATTTTAAATGGAAACTTATTCGATGGTCTTTCTTTAGATGGAAATCTGTTAATTATTGGTCAAAATATTTCAATCGCTATTTATTATGTCCTAGCAAAAAAGCACTACAAAAAACTGCCAAAATTGTTTGTCGCCTCAATTAGTTTTTATGTCGGAATCACTACTTTTTTATTCTTGAGTTTGCTTGAACTCAATTTTTCATTTTCAAACTTTATTGCAGCCATCGTAAACGACTTCTCCAGTACTTCAGTGTGGTTTGCAACACTTTATATGGCAATGTTTGGCTCAATAATTGGACTGACATCTTACATCAAAGGCCAGGACGGGATAGAAGCATCTGAAGCTGGCTTATTCACATACCTGCAACCATTAATATATGTACCACTTGGAATTATTCTACTTGGAGAGCACATTCATCCACTACAAATTCTGTCACTGATTATTATCTTTACTGGCGTATATTTTGCTGAAGCTAGATTTAAAAAGAAAAAGCGCTAAAAATTTGGCTCGATAAATTTCTAGTAATTGCTTCCCTATTTTACTGTCACACTTTTTGCTAAATTTCTTGGTTTATCAACGTCATAACCTTTTTCAACTGCCATAAAACAAGTCATTAATTGTGACGGAATAATACTAGAAAGAAAAACATAATCGTTGGTATCTGGTAACTGAATCCAGTCGCTATAAAGCTCATTATTTTCTTTGGCAATAACAATCGTTTTTCCTCCCCTGGCTCTTACTTCTGAAATTGCACTCAACATGTTTGCCTTATTTTTGTCTTCCGCAACTAAACACAGTACCGGCGTATCTTTGGAAATTAAAGCAATTACTCCATGCTTAAGCTCGCCACTGGAAAAACCTTCTGCATGAATATATGAAATTTCCTTAAGCTTTAAAGCACTTTCTAAACTGGCATAATAAAGATTGCCCCTACCCAATACAAATATATGCTCATATTTAATTAGTTTTTTAGCAATTCTTTTAATATTATTTTGAATTGTTTTATTAACAAACCATTCCTTTAATTTATACTCAAATTCATTGATTTTTATCTCTAGATCATTTATTTTTGATCCGGATAAAATATCAGCAATCGTGATTCCCCAAAGCACGTGACCCAAAAATGCTTTCGTACTTGCAACTGCTAGCTCCGGTCCAACTTGTAGCATAAAAGAAAGATCGGATAATTGCGTTAAAGTACTTCCCGGCATATTAACAACACTAATTATTTTGACTCCTTTTGCTTTCATCAATTCAGCAACTTCGTTGGTATCGGCAGTTTCTCCACTCTGACTGAAAACAATACAAACTGAATTTGAACTATCACTATTTAATAATTCTAGATACGAATCAGCCTCATATGCTTCGACAGTCAAAGTCAAAATACCTCTTTTTCTCAATAAGTAAGCAGTGTTTCCAGTCGCATAACTTGCAGATCCACATCCCAAAGTAAAAACTTGTTTAGCATTCTTTATCATTTCTGCGGCAATTAAAAACTTTGGTTTAGAATCTCGAATCACATTCGTCAACATACTAGCTTGCTCATGAATTTCCTTGAGCATATAACTATCATAACAATCTTTGCCAATATCCATAGTGATGTTGGCCAAATCAAGTTTATGATCAAGGGGAATAAACTTAGCGCTAATCGTTTTTCCAATTTTAATATCTACAACATTAAAACTCAAATCTACAGAGTTAAATGTTGCCATTTGTCCAGATTGAATCACTATGTATTCATCTGCGTCTGGGCTCATAGAAAGCACATCTGAAGAAAAATAGAATTCACCTTTAGAATTTTTGCCTGCTACCAATGGTGATCCATCTCTAATAGCCATAATTCGACCGTCGCGAGTAAGAACAGCAACTGTATTTCGACCAGTTAATTTGTTAAAAACCTTTATAAATGAGCTGGCTGAAAGATTATTTCGTGCATCATTATCTAGCTCATTTTCCATCTCTTTTTCAAGCAGGCCGACTATAATTTCGGTGTCAGTTTCAGAAATAAAGCTATAACCATCGTTCATCAACTTACTCTTGTACTCCTGATAATTTTCTACCACACCATTTTGAACTAATGCAAAACTTTTATTTTTTGCTAAATGAGGATGAGCATTAACTTTAGTTACTCCCCCGTGAGTGGCCCAACGAGTGTGTCCTAAAGACAATTTTGATTCTACAAACTTAATATTTTTTTGGTCGCTCAACTTGCCCACTTCTTTTTTAACTACAAACTTCATTTCTCCATCACCTCTATTTTTCACTAATGTTGCTACTCCCCAAGAATCATAGCCTCTATACTCAATCCTTTTTAAACCGTCAAATACTTTTTTTTCAGCTTCCAAGCCAAAACTAGCGTAAATTCCACACATAAAAAGTCCTTTAATTGTTTTTTAATACACCAAAAACATGGCACATCAAAAAGATAATAATTTGAAAAAATATGATTTCATTATTTGCTTTATTCAAAGTGTATCCACTTGGTTTAACAAATAATGTTAATTGGACTATCAAATGCCCAGAGGGTCTCCGTAGATACTCGAGATTGCGTTAATAATTCGTAAGTTTTGCGCTGTTTCGCTAATTGCGCTAATATAGTCGCTAATTGAAAGTTTCTGCAATTCTCGGTCCGATCGCTTTCGTTTTTTTCATGTTTCCAGATCCTTCTGAAAAACAAGTAAACTAAGCATCCCCCTTCCTCGTATCCCTTTTTGAAAAATTATTTTCTGCGAATATCATGAACTCGCACTAAACCAAATAAACAAGTTTTACAAATTAGGGCCACACGCTCCAAACAGGTTTATTATAAAAATCCTTTCTTGTGGTTTTAATAAGTTAAGTATATCTTACACTATGAACAACAACACGCCAATATTTAATGGACACAACAACCTCTAACGAAGTCCTTTTGTCAGAACTTATTTTGTAAAAGTTTTTAACCTATCAATCATCCACATTCTAACTAAAGAACTTGTGGAAATATCATAACCAGAAGCTATTTTTTTTACTTTAGTTTTAAGACTTGGAGTTAAACGTATAGTCATGGTAGTTTTATTTTCATCTATGGGAAGATAACTTCCTTCTACAACTTTCAGTTCTCCTATAAAATTACCAATGTCATGACTGTCCCAAAATTTTGCCTCATCTTTTTTGCTATTGAAGTTTTTAGGTATCTTACTATTGGTCATTTTTTTCCTTTCTAACTTTTTCTTTTCTATAAATTACTCGTTCTTTCTTTGCCATGTCTCTAGCTGTAACTACATAATATAAGTTTTGAATTTCTTGTTGTTGTAATACTGTTGTTATTAATCTTTTATCAGATTTTCCTACTGACGTCATGATTCTTAATATGTTTAACATTCCATTCATCCCAAACTAGCTTTTTAACTAAAATCCCTCGCATTAAAAATTAATGTAACACATTGTGTTACAAATAAAAAGACTCAAAAAGCAAACATTCTTTACAATAATCCCCTAGGTTCCTCTGTATTTGATAAATATTTATGATACAATGACTCTCTTATGAAAAAAGGCATACATCCAAACTGGACAGATCAAGCACAGGTTACTTGTAGTTGTGGTGCAAAGTTCACAATTGGATCAACACTAGATACACTAAAAGTAGATATTTGTAGCAAATGTCATCCATTCTTTACTGGTGAAATGAAGTTTGTCGACAGACAAGGTCGTGTTGATAAATTCCTGAAAAAAGTTCAGGCAGCCGAAGCTATCAAATCTAAAGCTTCAAAAAAGAAATCCTCTGAAAAAAATTCTGATGAAGAATCAAAAACATACAAAGATGTTTTGAGACAGCAACAAACAGTCTTAAAACAAGTTGCTAAAGCTAGAACACAAAATTCTCCAGTTGCTAAAGCTCAAGCAAAAGCATAACTTATCATTTTACGTCTAATTTCCGTGACAAATTAATAAAACAAATCTTTTGTGAGCATAGGCAGTTCGCCTAAAAGGCTCACAAAAGTTTCATTTTATTAATTTTCACAGAATGAATATGACAAAAATGAGACAACCGATAATTTGTCGGTTATAATGAGGCTTACACCAATATGACAAATCCATATCAATCTCAAATTGAAGAACTCGAAGCAAAAATTGCGGAGTCGACTCAAATGCTGGCTGACCCAGAGATGAAGAACCTCGCTCTGATCGATATTGAGAACCTTCAATTACAAAAAAAGCAGCTAGAAGATGCCGCCGATCAATATGAACAGGGACAAGTTGCTCCAGACGTAATTCCTGAAGAAAAAGTAAATTGTATAATTGAAATTCGTCCCGGAGCCGGTGGTGATGAAGCAAAAATCTGGGCAAACGACATTCTAAGAATGTATATTAGGTTTTGCGAAATTATCAATCTAAAAATTGAATTCATTGACGATTTAGTAATTAAGATTTTCGGCAAAACTAGATCATTTGAAGAGATTCATCCTAATCAAAAAGGTTATATTACTGCTTATGAACTATTCAGATATGAATCTGGTGTTCATAGAGTTCAAAGAGTACCTTCAACTGAATCCCAAGGCAGAATTCACACCTCAACTGCTTCTGTAGCAGTGCTTCCTGAAATTCATCCTAAAGAAATTGAAATTAGAACCGAAGATATTGAATGGCAATTTATTAGAGCCAGCGGAGCTGGTGGCCAAAGTGTTAATAAAACAAGTAGCGCGGCTCGATTATTTCATAAACCATCTGAAATTATGATCGTTTCCAAGCAAGAGAAAAAGCAAGAGCAAAATCGTAAAATCGCACTAGAATTATTAAGATCTCAACTCTGGGAAATAGAAGAAGAAAGAAGACAAAAAGAAATTGGTGTTGCCCGTTCTGCAATTGGTCGCGCTCAACGTGCTGAGAAAATTCGAACCTACAACTATCCTCAAAATCGCATCACAGATCATCGGTCAAAACAATCTTGGTACAATTTACCATTAATTTTAGATGGTGACTTAGGTAAGATGATGGTGGAGCTACATCCAGAAATGGACAAGGTTTATGCCATTAGTGAAGAAAACAAATAAAATATTAATTAGATTTCCTCAATCGCCCTCAACAACTGTTCATCTTCTGGAGTGTCTGGATTTGCTTTGACTTCAATATCAACTGGAATTCCCTCATGATGAATCCAAGAACCACCTGGAAGCAACCACTTAGCAACTGTGACATGCAAACCACCCCCATTTGATAAGATTATGCGGTCTTGTACTGTACCTTTTCCAAAGCTATTCTCTCCTATTAATTTTGCTCCAAATCTGTCCCTTACAGCTCCTGCAACTATCTCTGAAGCCGATGCGCTGCCTCTATTAATCAAAACCTCTAGTTGCATATCATTCAATCTGGCTTGTCCTCGCGCAGAATAATTCTGCTCAATAAGTCTATCTTTTTGACTAACAACTGTTCCTTCTTCTATAAACTCACTTGCAATATCTATAGACACGTCAAAGAAACCACCGGGGTTGTTTCTCATATCCAGTACCACTCCATCTAAAGAATCTTTTTGAGCTAATATTTCTGTCACAATTGCATCCCATTCAGCACTTGTTCGCTCACCGAATCTTGAAAGCGTGATGTGAGCAACTCTTTTGCCAGCATGCTTAACAAATTCCAAAGTTACTGACTCAACTACAATTTCACCTCTATTAATTGTGATTTCAAATGGTTGATCAACACCTTCTCTAACCAGCGTCAATGTAACTGGAGAATCTTTTGGACCTCTTATGGTGTCAACTGCCTTGGTCAAAGACCATTTACTACTGTCCTCATCAACATTTTTTGCCGTATCTTTTACTTTAATAATGTAATCACCAGCCTCCACACCAGCAAGAGCTGCAGGACTGCCATTTAACGGAGCAACAGCTGCTAAAAATCCATCAATATAGCCTAGTTCAATTCCAACGCCATAAAATGATCCTGCTAAGTCTTGGCCACTTCGTTCATTGTCTTTTGGAGATAAATACATTGTGTAAGGATCTTCTAGTGAAGATACCATTCCACCAATTGCACCATCTACCATCTTGTTAGCATCTAATTTCTCTTGATCAATATAATTTTTTTCAAGAATTGACCATACTTCCCAAAAAGTATCAAAATTTACGTTTTCTTTTCCAACCGGAACAGTGGCCGCCATAATTTTCGCTAATTGAGTACTTTCTTTAGATCCATCTACTGCGGCTTCGTTAATCCGCGCATATTTACTCAAATACTGGAATTTATATTCTACAAAAGCACCTAAAAATATAACTATCAAAGCTAAAAATATATTACTTATATAGCTAATCTTTACCCCAGGGTACCTTCTCTTGCTTTGCAATTCACCTTGTAATTTTTTAATCATAGGGAATCATTCTACTAACTCTTGCCGAATATTTAAACCACCAGTAAATTTAAATTACCAGCAAATGATACAAGTTCTTATGCTAATTTAAACACAAACCATAAAAAAGGCAACGATCGATCGTTGCCTTTTTTAATCCAATTACAAAATTTTAGAGAACTTGAGTAAATGGTAACATGGCCAAATGTCTTGCTCTCTTAACAGATTGAGCTAATCTTCTCTGTTGTTTTTGAGTCAAACCACTCTCTTCTCTAGACATTATCGATCCTTGTTCATTAACGAACTTAGATAGCACATCTACTTTTTTGTATGAGAATGTTACATTCTCAGCAACTTTCATTGCACGCTTAAAGCGTCTAATTTTTTTTCTTTTCATCATAATTATTTTTCTCCCTTAGTTAAAACTAAAATGGAACATCATCTGATACATCTTCAGCACTTGGCATGTCTTGATCTTCGCCAGCATCATTATTTTCATCTTGTGAAAGTTTCTTGCTGGTTGATTTTTTTGCCTTACTTGCCTTAGGAGCACTTTCTCCTTCAGATTCAGAATCATTTCCTGAATAAGAGCCTGTTGCTCCAGATGCTGAACGTAAAAGAATCATGTTATCTATTACTATTTCGGTAGTCTTTCTCTCGGTTCCGTCTTCACCCTTCCAGTCTCTTGTTTGTAATCTACCTTCAACATAGATTTTATCTCCTTTATGGAGTAGCTGACCACAAATATCTGCAAGTTTTGACCATGCAACTATGTTGTGAAATTCAACTCTCTCTTGCTTATCACCACCATCACTTGGTGACCAAGATCTGTTAGTGGCAATTCCAAAAGAACAAACTGCTGTGTTACTTGGTGTATAACGTAAATTAGGATCTCTAGTTAAGTTACCTATTAACATAACCTTATTTAATGATCTTACCGACATACTTTCCTTTCTTTCTCCCATCCAAAACTGTTGGGACTGATATTAAACATATATTATATTTACAATTCTTGCATAAACTGTAAATTACGCAATTACTACTCAACTCTCAAATCTTCGACACTTGAAGATTCTTTTTCTGCCAACACAATTAAGTGTCTAATTACTTCTTGAATCAGGCTTAAACCCTTTTCAAACTTACCAATTTTAGCTGCGTCAGTTTCAAGAACCATATGAGTATAAAAAGCCTCATAGTTCTTTTTGCTTTTGAACTTAATTGGATATGCTAACTCTTTTTTACCCCAATCTTCTTGGGAAAGAATTTTAATACTTTGTTTTTTTAGAAGCTTTGCAATGCTTTCGTTTATTGTTGAGACTTCACTAGATGAAAGTGAACCAGGCAGTAGATAAGTCAATTCGTATTGACGAACTCTAACAGATGCCAAAATTTCCATCATGTTTCGCTCCTTTCTGCTTTGTCCTAAAGGTGCTCTTGGTATTTGCAAAAGTGGTTTTTCTGGAGTCTTTTAAGACTTTTAAAAAGCTACTCTTTAGCAAATGGACAAAACTTAATTATTATTGAGGGTATTATAACACAAAGTAATCTTGATAAAAATTAATTGTCCTGGTCACGTACATTTGGCACAAACGTGCTCATCCTTTCTGTAATTGTACTAAATAATTGTTTGGTGTCATATAGTTAAGTGATTGATGTGG
>PFJN01000035.1 GCA_002783105.1 Candidatus Pacebacteria bacterium CG_4_10_14_3_um_filter_34_15
TGTACAAGAAGTATTAGATTTCATCAGTAGTAAAAAGTAGTACAAGGATAAATATCATGTTTACATTACCAAAATTAGGATTTGAGTTTGATGCCCTAGAACCACACATAGATGCAAAGACTATGGAAATTCACTACACAAAACATCACCGGGGTTATGCAGACAAGCTCAATGTTGCTTTGCAAGGTCAAGCAAGTTTGTTAAAAATGACAATTGAGGAGATTCTCAAAAATGTTGAGGCAATTCCAGACGAAATTCGTCAAGCTGTGATTAATAATGGAGGTGGTTATTTTAATCACAATATATTTTGGAGCGTGCTTTCCCCAGAAGGAGGCTCAGGTCCAACTGGCATATTTAACACCGCCTTAATGTCGAAATATGGGAATTTAGAAGTTTTCAAAGACCAATTTGGTCAAGCTGCTGTTGCTAGATTTGGATCTGGTTGGGCTTGGTTAGTTATTGATGAAGACAAAAAGCTAGAAATAATGTCATCTGCAAATCAGGACTGTCCATTATCAATTGGGCAGACTCCAATTCTGGCTTTAGATGTCTGGGAGCATGCTTACTATCTCAATTACCAAAACCGCAGACCAGATTACATTGCTGCATTTTGGAATGTTGTTAATTGGGCAGAGGTTGAGAGACGCTACGAATCGGCTAGATAATTTTTTTATTATCCGTTATTATTAGTTTTCGCATTGTTGTTTATTCAGTTAAAATGATAATGAAGGGTAACTATTGTGTTGCAAATTATTTTAGATGTAGAAACAAAGAAAACTTTTGATGAAGTTGGTGGTTTTTTCCCAGATAGATTGGGTATTTCCTTTGTTGGCGTGTGCGTGCGAGAGGGCTTATCTGGCAAAGGTGAGATGAAAAGTTATTGGGAGAAAGATTTGCCTTTGCTTTTCCCATTACTAGAAAAAGCAGACGTGGTTATTGGTTTTAATGTAGATAATTTTGATATGCAAACATTTGTTCCATACTATAGTGCGGATATTACAAAAATACCGACATTAGATGTTTTAACTCGCATCAAAGAAAGTGCTGGCCATAGAATTAGTCTTGATGCGGTAGCTCAAGAAACCTTAGGTATCGGGAAGTCTGGTGATGGGTTAGATGCAATAAAATACTACAACAATAAGCAGTGGGATAAACTTGAAAAGTATTGTTTACAAGATGTAGCGGTTACTAGAGATGTCTATGATTATGGTTTAAAAAAAGGACACATAAAATTTAAAAATAAATGGAATAGGTTGGTGGAGTGTCCAGTTGATTTTAGTTTTACTCCCAAAAAAGATGCGGGGTTGCAGATGAGTTTAATTTAAATATTCAAAAAGCTCTCGCAGGCAGTTCGCCTGAATGTTTGCTTTTTGAATATTTAAATTAATAAGATTTATAATGTTCACACAAACCTTCGGTTTGAATCGTTCGCTTTTCTATAAAACTAAATTACAATTAAGATAATGGACTTTTTGAGTGCCTACTTACACAAATAATAAATTAATTTAGATGAGACCAGGGCAATAGACTGGCGTTTTTTAGCAAAAGCCTTATAATTAGATTTAATACTTATATTTAAGAATGGAGTTAGTAATTATGTGCGAAAATGAATCAATTCATAAAAAAGGCTCTTTTGAAAATCCTTTTTCTTTAATGACCACTATAAATGATGCTCTCACTATTTTGAGAAACCATGTTTTACTACTTCCTGCAGAAGATTCCGTAATTCATTTCAAATGGCAAGGGGGTGTTTATACAATGAATGTGGGTTTAGAAATTAATTATAAGTCTGGATCTCCACATTCTTTAGAGACGCTTAGAAAACAGATGAAAATAATTCAAAAGATGTGATCCATATTTCAAAGTTTCTGGCATAGTATATATAGTGTCATTCTAGCATTAGCGTAAATATATATTAATCTTTATCCCATCAATTTCCTACCGTAAGATCATATGGGTGATGTACATGTCTATAACAATAAACTGTTAATGCTCACATTTCCTATATAATAAAAATATGATTAATCTACAAAAATTTTCAGCAAAAATTTGTTATACCGCTTCTGGGATGCTTATTTTAGATGGGAAAGTTTTGTTAATTAAACACAAAAAGCTTGGTTTTTGGTTAAATCCTGGAGGGCACATCGAAGAAGACGAACTGCCAAATAAAACTGCGGAAAGAGAATTTTGGGAAGAAACAGGAATTAAAGTTAGAGCACTAAATATTATTGAGTCAATCAAATCTAATATATCCGAATATGTTCCATCGCCAATTTTAACAAATTTACATTGGATCAATAAAGATAGTTACGATAAGCGTATTGCAAGCGCCAATCCAGATGAAAGAATTAGAACTAAGGTTTGGCCACTTGGTTGCGAACAACATTTTAATTACATGTATTTAGTGGCACCAGTTGAGGGAGTTGAATTTAAACAAAATGTTGAGGAAACTGACGGGATTGCTTGGTTTTCAGAAAAGGATTTAGAAACTTTGGAAACAATAGAAAACATTAGAGAAGAGATAAAATTTGGATTTAAACGCTCAAAAAGTTTATAAATCTATTTTGTCATCAGATTAATCCATGTTAAAATAGTTCCTCAAGATAAAGAAATAATAAATGCAAAAAAATACTTTTATACCCTCAGGGGTACTCAAAATATCAAATCTAAAAGTTTCTATAGATGAAAAGTTAATTTTACGTGGGGTTAATTTAGAAGTAAAAGCTGGAGAAGTCCACGCAATTATGGGTCCAAATGGTTCTGGAAAATCAACTTTAGCCAATACTCTGGCGGGTCATCCTGAGTATAAGGTTGAAAGTGGAAGTGTTTTTTTGAGCGGATCAAATTTAATTGATGAAAATATTTTGGAAATGTCACCAGACGAAAGAGCTAATATTGGAGTGTTTCTAGCATTTCAATATCCGGTGGAGGTTCCAGGAGTTCGAGTTCAAAATTTCCTCAAGATAGCTTACGAAGCTAGATTTAAAAATCAGCCAGAGCGCCAATTCAAGAAGGCAATTGATTTTAGAAAACATTTGCAAGGTTTGGCTGATGAATTGAAAATTGATAAAGATTTTTTGAGTCGTGGACTCAATGAAGGTTTTAGTGGTGGTGAAAAAAAACAGTTAGAAATTTTGCAAATGGCTTTGTTAGAACCAAAGCTTGCTATTTTGGATGAAACTGATTCTGGACTAGATATTGACGCAATTAAAAAAGTTGCCAATGGAGTTGTCAAAATTATAAAAAAACACAACACTGGCGTGATAGTTATTACACATTATCAAAGAATTTTAGATTACCTAAAACCAGATTTTGTTCATGTGATGATTAAGGGGAAAATTGTAGAAAGTGGAGACGCCACACTTGTAGATAAACTAGAAAAGAAAGGTTACGCGGACCTTTAAGATAAATTAATAAATATAAGCTAACACTCTGTATTGTCAGCTAAAGCGACAACTCGCTAATGCTTACATTTATTAATTTATCTTAAAGGTCTAATAAAAAAAGTATGAAAAAAAATTCTTACCAACTGACAGATGATGTCAAATTACTTCAAAAAGTTGTTTTAATTCACTCAGATAAATTTTTGATTTTGCAAAGAGAAGAGAACTCACATTCAAGACCACTGGCTTGGGATTTGCCAGGAGGAAATGCTGAGTGGCCTGAAACTTTGGAAGATAAAGAAAATCCGCACCAAACAGAAGTAGCCAGAGAAGTTTTTGAGGAAACTGGAATTAAAGTTTCGGAAGACTTATTTACGAATGAAAACTTAGTTGAACTTAGAACCTATTTTGAAGCTCAAAATCAAGTTTTTAGTGTGATTACAGGATGGAAAATAATTTTAAAGAATGATTTTGATGAACACAGTGTTCAAATTAGTTATGAACACATTAATTATAAATGGATTTCCTTATCAGAAATTGATGATTACGACTTTGGAGATTTTAAAGGGGAATTTATTAAGACAATAATTAGAAAATCAATTGGATGGCAAGATTTACAACCAAAAAAATAAAAGATTTTAAAACTGACGGTATTGATTCGTATGAGCACGGTTTTTCGTATTCAACTGATAGCTACAAATATATTTTAAAACCAGGGCTTAATGAAGGTGTTGTTAAAGAAATTTCTGGAATTAAAAATGAACCTGAATGGATGCTAAAAATTCGTTTAGAAGCTTACAAGGCATTTCAAGCGAAGCAAACTCCAATTTGGGGAGCTGATTTATCTGAAATTAATTACGACAAAATTCATTATTATTTGCGTGCCAGCGATAGACAAGAAAAATCTTGGGATGATGTTCCTGCCGATATCAAAGAAACCTTCGAAAAGTTGGGAATTCCAAAAGCTGAAAGAGCGGTTCTCGCTGGAGTTAAAGCTCAATATGATAGTGAAGTTGTTTATGGTTCGCTAAAAGATGTCTGGGTCAAAGATGGTGTGGTATTTTTATCTATGGATGATGGTTTAGCTCAATATCCAGATTTAGTTAAAGAATATTTCAATAAAATAATTCCCTTTGGCGATAATAAATTTTCTGCCTTAAATACAGCTACTTGGTCTGGCGGATCATTTGTTTACATCCCAAAAGGGGTGCATGTAAGCATGCCGTTACAAACTTATTTTAGAATTAATTCTGCCAATGCTGGTCAATTTGAGAGAACTTTAATTATTGTTGATGAAGGGGCAAGTGTTCACTATATCGAAGGTTGTTTTACTGCAGGAACTCAAATAATCACAGACAAAGGTTCTACAGTGATAGAAGATATTAAAAAAGGAATGCAGGTTCTTACTCATAAAGGTCAATATAAACTTGTTTATCACACTCAGGTTCGTCCATATTCTGGAAAGCTATTTACTTTAATAGTTACTGGCCAGCCGTCAGAAAAAATAGAAGCTACTAAAGAGCACCCATTTTTAGTTGTAAAAAGAAAATATAAAAATGAAAAAAATAAAGATTGGAATCAAGAATGGTTACCAGTGAAAGATGTAGAAAAAGGTGATTATGTTTGTACTCCAATAGATCAAACTATAAAGTCTCAAGAGATTTTAATTTATGAAGTCCCAGTTGGAAATGGCGCGAGTGGTTGGCAATTAGAAAAATTACAAATTCCTTGTACACAAGAATTATTTAAATTAATTGGATATTATTTAGCCGAAGGTAGTATTAGTGGTGGCTCTTATTTAAATTTTTCTTTTTCTAAATTAGAAAGAGAATATATTGAAGAAGTAAAAAGATTAATAAAATTTGTTTTTAGTGAAAATAGGGTAAGAGAATTTCATCACGAAAAAAATAATGGAACTAATGTAGTGATAAGTTCCGTGAGACTTTGTAGATTTTTTGAACAGTTTGGAACTCATTCCAATGATAAGCAAATGCCTGATTGGGTATTGCAAGAGAGTTTAGAAAAGCAAGCAGTTTTGATAGATGCTTGGTATAAAGGTGATGGCAATTACTATAAAAAACAAAATATACATGGTTTCAAAGAAGTATTCAGAATCTCTACAGTTTCAAGAAATTTATCACTTCAAGGAAGAATGCTATTGTTACGCTTGGGAATAGCTAGCTCTTTAAACCAACAAGATAAAAGTTCTAGTGGCAGGCAAACTATGTATAACTTAGTCATTGGCGGAGAATATATGATTTCTTTTGGAAAAATTGTTGGTCAACCAATTCAGCCAAAAATGTGGAATAAAAAAAGAGCTACTTACTATTTTGTTGATGATAAGTATTTGTATTCTCCAGTAAAGAAAATTGATTCAAAAGAAGTAGACAATATTTCTGTATATAATTTTAGTGTAAAGGAAGACGAGAGCTATGTTGCTGATGGTGTTGCTGTTCATAACTGCACAGCGCCAAATTTTTCTAGTGGTTCTCTTCATGCCGCAGTGGTTGAAATTTATGTCAAAAAAGGTGCAAGGTGTCAGTACACGACAGTTCAAAATTGGTATAAAAATATTTACAATTTAGTAACCAAAAGAGCTTATGTTGAAGAAGAAGCTGAGATGATCTGGACAGATTTCAATATGGGCTCAAAAGTCACCATGAAGTATCCAGGATTTGTACTGGCAGGCAAAGGAGCTCGTGGCGAAGTTCTTTCGATGGCTTTAGCTGGGGCGGGGCAACAT
>PFJN01000008.1 GCA_002783105.1 Candidatus Pacebacteria bacterium CG_4_10_14_3_um_filter_34_15
TATATCACCCATTTATAATAATTATTCTTACTATTATAGGTATAATATTTTTTTTATCGTTAGACAAAAGCTCTCAAAAAACTGAGATATCAAACAAAAACATCGAGATTTTGGAACAAGAAATAAATGATATGTCAATCCAAACTTCAGAACTTGATGAAAAAATTATTGAAGCTAACACAGATAAATTTAAAGAAAAAGTGATTAGAAATGAGTTGCTGTTGCAAAAACCGGGCGAAATAATAATTCAGTTGTCATCAGCTGAAAGCCAAAAAATCAACTTCGAATCCAGCCAAGTAGAGGTAGAAAAACCGTTAGATTCCTGGTTAGATCTGATATTCTAAAAAATGTTTAGCCACTCTAGCTGATGAGAAAAAGTTTTAGGTGGGGATTAATAGTCAAAATGTGAGACCGTTTAAAATGTACCAGGAGTGAGATTCGAACTCACGACCTTGGGTTTATGAATCCCATGCTCTAACCAACTGAGCTACCCTGGCAAATACTTATTTGCAGAGGCAATTATAGCAGAACTTTGACTTTTATCTAGAAAGTAACTATAATGTATACTCTGGATTGCAGAAGAATTTCAAATAAACTAGACAAAACTTGAAATACGAAAAGCAAAGTAAAAAACGCGCGGGATAGTGTACGGTGCACGTGAGGCTCATAATCTCACAGGCTGGGTTCGACTCCCAGTCCCGCAACAAGTCAAAAAAATACCAATGATAAGGTCTTTTATAATAATTTCCGTTCTTAAAATCTCTGGCTCTTGGTGTATAATTCACTTTGTATATGTTACTATTAAGTATTCCCAAATCAACTCAGAAAATTTTTTGGTCATGCAAACCCTCGACTCTTGATAGTCAAAAACACAAAGAATACATTGTTCATCAGGTTTTACAGCATGGTGATTTAGAAGATTATCGGTGGTTGAAAGAACAGTATTCTCGACAGGAAATCAAAGATATTTTTATTAGTAAACCAAGACCAACCTATCAATCACAGACTTTCAACTTCATTAAAAACTTTTTGTTGAAAATTTCCCAATCTTTACCAAAAGAACGGTATGTTAAATCTTCATTATAAAACAGTTTCATCTGCTCAACGTGATTTACTTGAGAGATTGGGACGGTTGGAGTTTGGTACTCTAGTTGGAGGTACGGCTTTAGCGTTGCAAATCGGGCACAGACGGTCCTATGACCTAGATTTTGTTACCAAAGAAGCGATCTCAGATGAAATGATGAGGAGAATAAAGTCTGAAGTATCAGAATATAATTTATCACAACGGCTGTTCTCACCAACACAATTCACCGCTTTTGTAGGAAATGTCAAAATTACATATTTTCAGGATATTGCTTCGTTGCTCCACCCAGTTCACAAACTTGGTATGTTTAATCTGGCTAGTATCGGTGATATTTTTAGTTCAAAGTTATATATAATGGGCAGAAGAGCTACCTGGAGGGACTATGTTGATGTTGCGGTCTGTTTAGATCAGGGTGCTTGTTCATTAGAAAAAAGATTGCCGGAAGCAACCACTAGATATCAGGTAAGTTCAAGATGGATACTAGACCCATTAAGCTATTTTGACGATCTTGAATTAACTCCGATTGAGTGGGGAGAAAAAGAGTACTCAGATGATCAGATCAAGCAGATAATTACCAAAAACGTTAGAGATTATTTAAAGACTTTTAACATTGAATAGGTTCTAACTTCCTTGTCATAGTGAGCAGGCCTTCCCTCATTCGTAACAAAAATCTTCAAAAATAGCAATATTGATTCATATATCAATCTAATTTATAGGTTTTAACATTGATTTTCATCCAATTTATTTCCCCAAGAGAGTTTTGTAATATAAACTAAAAGTAGAACTTACGCAAATGTTACAATTAAACCTATGAAAAAAAGTATCGTCACCAGTGTCCTATTGTTCGTGCTTGGGTTCGCGGCAACATCATTGGTCTCAATAATTTATATGCAGAATTATTGGCTGGTTATTGTTCTTTTATTGGTAATTTTAGTAGGTTTTATTACTTTCTTTAAAAAAGAAATATTAAAATTAGTTAAAGATACAAAATGGTATGAAGCTGTTGTTTTGGTTGGTTCTTCACTCCTTATACATGGCATAACATCTTATTTAATTCTCACCTATTTAGAGCAACCTATGTGGCAATTTGATAGTCGCGAATCTTCATTTCTACTTATGAACGGATTCTATGTTTGGGCTAAACCAATAGATGTAATGATGCAACAATTATTAATTGTATTACTAGTTCTTCGACTGAATGATTTAAAAATGAATATTAATCAAATTACCAAATTATTTGTGGTTTTGTTTGGAGCAATTCATGCTTTTCAATTTTTAAGAACAGATCTTTTAATTGGTTTGCTATATTTAATAACTTCAATAATCTTTTCGTTTGTGTTTCCAAGAATGATCTTAAAAGTTAAAAATGGATTTATTTATAACTTTATGATTCATTTAGCCGTATACAACATCGGGGCATTGCTTGCGTGGACTCTTTGGTAGTTGAATATTTAGCATAATGTTTTTCTAGACGTTCAGCACTCATTTACAAAAGCGTTTCTACTGCTAAGTCAGGCAAACCAAACTCCTCATTCATCCTAAAATAGGTTCTGATATCCTCCCACATTCTCAAACTTAAATAAAAAGAACGGCCTTGCGCCGTTCTTTTTATTTAAGTTTGAGGTTAACTTTGAGTTGTTTGGCGAAGCCAAAACGAGCCTGACCGAGTTTATACGAGGGAATGCCCGAAGTATGGGCGGAGGGCTGACCGAAACGTAGCGAGGGAGTGTCCAAATCATGGGCGAAGGACCCAATTACCCGTAGAGTGCCTATTGACAAAAAAGCACCCTACTGGATAATGTGTCATTATGAAGATTTTTTTATCGAATCAAGGTAATCTGCGCAACTTTAAAAGTTTTATAGAATCAGTTAATTTATCACATCCAAATAGACTGGAAATATCAACTCATGATAAGTGGGTTACTGTTCATCCTGCTAACCTTGTTATAGCAGCAGCTCTTGCTATTCGAGTAGGTAAAAAGAATACAGAAATTACTGGCCAAGTTCCAGAGACGGGTAGATATTTAGATAGAATGGGACTTTATGATTTAACTAAAACTTCTTCCCCATTTGTCTATCATCAAAAAGAAGAAGCTGGACGGTTTGTTCCAATTAAAATAATTAAAACTTCTGACGATCAGTCTCGCTTTATTACAGACGTGATCCCTCTTTTATATTTGTCAGAAAAAAATGCGACCGTTATTAAATATGTTATTGGAGAATTAGTTAGAAATGTCATTGAGCATTCATTTGCAAAGAACGGGGCAGTTGTGGTTGCCCAATACTATAAAAAAACCAATAGAGTCAGTATTGGAATTTGTGACACCGGAATTGGTATTTGGAAAAGTATGAATAATTATTGGCATCCCAAAACTGATCTTGATGCAATTAAATTGGCATTAACTCCAGGAATTACAGGGACAACACAAAAAGAAGGAGGTACTGCTGATAATGCTGGTGCAGGACTATTTTTTATTAAGTCTATTGCTAAAATTACACGTAACTATTTCGTTATATACAGTGGGAGTGCAGAATATACTTTACTAAAGTACAAAAAGCGTATTAAAGGTATGCCTAGATTATACGCTGATCCAGAAAGGGATTCACATAACGAAACCAATGCTACTCCTAGTTTTCATGGAACATTAGTAGCAGTTGATATTTCACTTGACGAGACCCCAGAGTTTAATGATTTATTGTCTAGCATTGGAGATGTTTATGATAAGGCTATCCGCGATCGCAAAAGAAAAAAATACAAAAGACCAAAATTTATATGAAAAAAATTATTAAATTAAAACAGTTGACTGGTGATTTTGCAGAGAATAAGGATATTGCTAAAAAAATAAGAATAGAAAAAATAATTCCAGCTCTAAAAAAGGGACATGATGTTATTTTTGATTTTACTGGTGTTACTGGAGCCACACAATCATTTATTCACGCTTTAATTAGTGATCCAATCAGAAAATTAAGAAGTGATGCATTGGATCATTTAATTTATAAAAATGCCAATGAGAACATTCAAGAAATTATTTCAATCGTCTATCGATATATGCAAGAAAGTTTAGACAATGATACTTTTAGCTGATTTATTTAGTATAAAAATTGTTTAAATTAAAATTAAAAAATATGTTATAGTTCAATTATGCAAGATAATGAAAATTACCTAAGGCGAGCAAAAGAAGCACAAGATGCACAAAGAACAACAGAAATTGAGGGTAAACTAAAAAATATTCTATCAGCTATCACTGACGTTTATAGATTTCAAAATAATAGTTCCGGTGATTTTAAAGTTAATTTTCAAGTTAACTCTGATTTACCCGATCATCCAACACGTAATTACAATATAAAATATGTTCCAGATAAAAAAAAGTTGATAGTATACGCTCAGGAGTCAGATCCCAGTTTGCCAGATGAAATTAGGGAAAAAATTGGCCATTACAGTTTGCCAGATGAAATTAGGGAAAAAATTGGCCAAAAGTTTCCTAAAGCATCATATTCTCTTTTGTCCGACTCAAAAGAACGTGCCTTTCATTGCTGGAGCAACGTAGAGGAAGCAGACTTAGAATAACTTTTCATCAAAAAAATTGTTTATCAGAGAAAAACCGATTTAATAAGCACTACTTATGATAAGAGCTGAGTTATTAGAACCAAAGTTCAACGATTTTTTTCCTAGAATCATTAGAAATCAAGGATATAGACGTCTTTATAGTTTGAATGAATGGAGTGTCGATAAATGGAAAGAAGATAGAGATAAAATTCTCAACAATGAAGCCTTTGTACTTCGATTATCTGAATCTGAAATAAAAAGCCCAACTATATTAGTAACTCCAAGAAGCCAACTTTCAAATTACATAAAACCCACAATTAATGGATCTCCCATACCAACTGACCACTGCGACAGCATCATGCCTCTCTGTGATAATAATGTAGGAGCAGATTTTATAATAGTATACGAAGATAGCAATTTGAGTTCTCAAATTGCTGCAATTGAAAGAATTAATAATTTAATGCAGTTAGCAGTTCCAAAAGAGTCTGATCTTAATGAAAAAAAACGCCAAACTTTAGTAGAGATGAACCCTGATGGATCAATTAATGGACCATTGTCTCGCCACGACGCTCATCAACCTGCAGATAATGCTGAATATCCACTTCATTTATGCGGCATGGTAATTCTACTTAGTGGAGATTGCATTTGGCTTTGCAGACGGAGTGGATTGAAAAAAAATCCTCACTTACTTCAATCACAACCTTCCTATCACGTTGAAATAGCTGATAGTGGAGTTAATGATGCACAAAGTTTGTGCCTTGGAGCCGCATGGAGAGAAACGCTGGAAGAAGTAGGAATTGCTGCTAACAAAAATAACAATATAGAATTTACTCCATTGAATGGAATTGGAGAAGATGGCAAAGACTTTATTATAGATCAAGGAGGACAAGGAAATGATCCTCAAAATGAGCTTTTTTTTGCTCATGTTTGTCAATTTACTGAAAATGAGAAACATCGGATTGTTACAAGTGAAGAGACTTATGGCGGTGAATGGGTGCCAATATTAATCGTTGATGAAATGGTTCAAAAAAATCCAGAAATGTTTAGAAGTGCCTTTTTAAAAGTTTGGAAGGGAGCAAATCAACAATTGAAAGAGATGGCTAAATGATATAATAGCAACAAGATAATTTAATTGAAAGTTATATGAATTTAAGACGAGAAAAAAAACGTGAGTATATTCGCGAAGTATATCTTAAAAGTAATCTTCCAGATTTACCTAAAGTTAATCCTCCTCCATTGAGTAAAGATGAATATGATGCAATGAAAGCTAATATTAATGATTTTTTGAGTCAACCCGGAATGGAAATGCATGCTTCTATAGTAAGTGCAGTAATGAATTCAAGAAACTACCAAGAATTTATTGAAACAATTGCAGCTCGTGGATTCATTCGCTAGAAATAAATCAATAAAAATATTGTTGAGCCTATACTTAATAATATTTTTTTTGTTACAATTAATCCATGTCTTCAAGAAAAAGAAAGAATAAGTTTTTACATACGATGTTGATCGGAACATCAGTGGTTTTGTTTTGGCGAGGAGCTTGGGGATTGATGGAC
>PFJN01000065.1 GCA_002783105.1 Candidatus Pacebacteria bacterium CG_4_10_14_3_um_filter_34_15
TAGAGAAAACTACCCCCGACGGCATAGTTTCTGAACAATTCAACTCCATTGTTTCTCTAAGAAATTAATCAATAGAAAAATTAGTAACTATAATTTGCTGGATAAAACTCTTGAATGATCTGAATATTGCGTATATTTCCAGAATCACTCCATGAAACGTTAACTTCAACTATGATTGATGTAGCAGAAGTATCAAAGACAACTTCTCTGGTAAATTCTGAACCTGCTAAAGATATAGTTTCTCCGGTACTACAAGCTCCTGGAGCAGGCATTGAATAGTCATCATCTGGATCAGAATTATCAAAAGCAGCGGGAATCGTATCAAAACAGTAAGTGTTTGACCCAACAGCACTATTAAAACTAACAAATCCTAGTCTAGTTTTTTCACTTCTAGACTTTTCAACAACCTCTTGAGCCAAAGTTGATGCTGCTTGTCTGAATCTTGCTTCGCCAGTATTTTTAATTGAGTAAGTACTAGCAACAGCAACCGCTGTCACAACCAAGCCCACAACCATTAATGAAATTAATAATTCAATGATCGTTGATCCATTTTGGTTTTTAATTAATTTTAACGTCATTCAAATGATCCTTCTCTAATCTCACCACCTCCAGTAACTTCAAAACTGTAAACATAAGATCCTGAACCAGAAATCTTTATCTTTGTAGCACCATCAACTCCACTTAGTAGTGCCAAAAACTCGATATCAATATCGCCCGGACCACTATATTTACTAACAGTGACATTACTATCAAAGTTTATCTCGTCTCTAACAGAATATTCACGAAGACCTGGAACAGTAAACTTGTTATCTGCGCAAGATTTGGAGAGGGTAGCAGTGTTAGAATTTTCAGCAATAAACACTTGATATCCTCTCAAGGACAATCCTTTTGCTCTGCAATCGTCGGCGCCCTCACCAACCTTTGCTTTGGTTTGTGCTGCTCTAAGTAAAGTCTGTAAATCTTTGACAGCAACTTGAACATTTTGCTTGTCATTGAATCGAATAAAGGCAGCAATTCCACCACCAGCAATCATTAACATAATGCTAATTGTCACCATCATCTCAACTAGAGTAAAACCACGATCTTTTTTTGCAAACATAAATTTGTTATGGATTTGTTAATGTGTAAGTAGATCCATCTTTTTCTAACTTTGCCGATAAAGTAAAAGTAGCTTGGGCCACATCATCGTAACTATAAAAATAAGTTTCATCGTCTTTTGGGTCAACTGGTGTTGGGCTACTAATATAGTTTCCTACTAAAAGAGCAACTATCGCTAAATTATATCCATCTGCCCCGCCTGCGCCACCAGAAGGGTAGTTTCCTAAATCACTTCGACGTAAAACCAAAGCCTGTCTCACGGTTTCTAAGTCTGCCTTTCTTTTAGCATCACGAGCTCCCTGTCCTGCATTAACAAAACTGACCAAACCAATTGCTGATAAAATAGTAATGATTGTCGCAACAACTAAAAGTTCAATTAAGGTAAAACCTTTTTTCTTGTTTTTATTCATAATCTTTAATCCCTTTTTATCAAGTTACTGTAAATTCTGTACACAAAACATTGAACTTCCTGCTGCAAAAGTACAAGCACCTGCATTACCAGCACTTGCATTACCAGTAGTTGAAAAATCTAAAGTGGCACAAACACAATAACCCGTAATCGGGGTTGCCGTGGTAGTACAGGTATACGGTGTTGTCGTACCTGTCTTTGGATCGGCTGGTGCACCACCAACAAAACCACCTTCCATAGTTGCACAAGTTGCATAGGTATTGTTCTCAGAAAAATATTGTTCAAACGCGCTTTGATACTGCTTCATATCAGCTCGTCGTCTTGCATCTCTGCCTTTCTTTTGGGCAGTGGTAAAAGCAGCCGAACCAATTGCAATCAGAATTCCAATAATCGAGATCACCACCAATATTTCTAGTAAGGTGAAACCACCAAATTTTTTATGTTTATTTGTAAAATTCATATTTATTTCCTTACTATAATCTTAATCTTACTTATATTAGTCTCAGCTGATTCTACACCCCAATTGTCTTCAAGCACTAGTCTGACAGTGTATTCACAACTAGCTCTGGCACAAGAATAAGTGTGTGAAGACTGACCAGCAAGACCTGATATTGGTAATTTTTTGCCATCTCCAAAATCTAAAACACCACCCACAGTTGTTGCTTTCCCCGCATCAGCAACATAGGTAAATTCAACTGTAGCTTCATTTGTAATTTCTAATGATCTTGCTTGAGGATCAAAAAGCGGATTGCTATTAAAAGATAAAACTACAGGCCTAGTAGCACAAGCAGAGTAGCAACTTTTTTCGCAGTCTACCAATCCTGTAATTTTATCTCCAATACCCGTTTGTGAAACATCTTGACAGCACTCATAGCCATAGCCATTACAACTAGTTACGGGACCACCACCAATAAATCTATCCTCACCATCAGAAATAATAACTCCATTATCAGCGATCAAGGCTTGTTTTCTTGAAAGACCTGTTAAGTCGATCTTAATTGCATCAGAAATCTTGCTAATTTCCTCAGAGAATACCTGAAGTTCTATTCCATTTGGTCGAGAACCCAATATAAAACCTGAGGTTCCAGGTACTTTAGTGACAAAATTTGGCAAAACAACCTGCTCTATTAAAATTGGATCAAAGGAAAATTGACTACAAACTGCCTCAAGTAAATACTCGTTTGAAGACAAAAATCTAAGTCTGTAAGTTACGAGATCTTCACCATTTACAAAAGTACTTCCAAGTTGTTTGCATTGCGAAATAAACGAATCTCGACTTTTTGATAAAGTCAGAGTCCTTAATGAATTCTTAATTTTTGATGTTCCCCAGAAAAGTAAAGATTCTCTGGCAATAAAAAATCCAGTAACAGTAATTAATAAAAAAATAATGATCGCGCTAAAAAGTAACTTAATTATACGCATAAAAAATGTCTAGAATATCTCTAGTACCATTAAAGCATAATTAACGACCAATACCAAGAATAAATATATTGTCCCCAGATCAAACTGATTGCTGTACCAATAATTAAGAACGGTCCAAAAGGAATTTCTGACCTAAGTTTCGTTTTTCCTTTGGAAATTGCAATTTGAATTAATCCTACAACGGCGCCAATTATAAAAGCTAAAAATAGACAAACTATCGTTTTTTGTGCGCCCAACAGCAATGCTAAAGGCACAACAAGTAGTACATCCCCAAATCCCATTCCTTCGCGTTTATAAATGACAATAGACAGCTTATAAATCGCATAGAAAAATAAATATGAAATAAGGGCTGCTAGAAAAGTAGAGTAGAGGTCCACTATTTGCATAATTCCTGAAAAAGACAACGACAAACGATAAATTATTGCCAAAACTGTCAAAGAAATCACGGCATTATTGTGAATTTTCATGGTGTTTAGATCAATAATAAAGATATAAATCAAAATTACCCCAACCATCAACCAGAAAATTGGTTGCAAAACACTATAAGGAGCTATCGTTAATCTAAAAAACAATGAGCCCGCCCAATACCACCACATAAACAAAACTCCTGTTAGAACTTCGACCATAGGGTGGAGAGGTAAAATTGATTTTTTGCAATGCCTACACTGTCCTCGAAGTATCAGAAAAGAAAGTAAAGGAATGTTGTCATACCAAGCAATTGTCTTTTTGCAACTATCACACCTAGATCTGCCTTTGACCCAATTTTCCCCAGAAATCGAACGCAAAATCACAACACTTAAAAAGCTTCCGATGATTGTTCCAAAAACAAATAGAATAGTTGTGATTATTAAAAAAGATATTGTTATCATAAGTAAACTTATGCTAATTCATTTTGAAAAATTAGGGTAGGGGAGAAAAATTATTTGCAAAAAAAACCACTTGTTTTAGGAATTGAGTTTGAATAACAATTTTTAAACAATATTTAGCAATATCTAGCAATATTAAGCAACATCTTGCAATATATAATATTTTTGTGTATTCTAAATTATATGCGAATACTTAAATTTCCAGTTAAGATTAACCCATCAAACTCAAAAAAGCTTCAACTTCTAGTTGATAAAATCATAATATTGGCAAAAGCGCTACAACACATACCAATTAACAACGTACAGAAACAAAATATTTTTCATCAAGAGTTATTAAAAAGTTCACTTTTTTCCGCAAAAATTGAAGGAAATCAACTAACTTTAATTCAAGCTCAGCAAATTGATTTAACTAATCCTCGAAAAAAATCACATTTGGAAGTTAGTAATGTTTTGAAAGCAAGAAGCAAAATCAAAAAAATTCCAGAACAACTTGAAATTTCACATCTGCAAAATCTACATCAAGTAATTATGCATAAGTTATTAGATAACGCTGGTAAATTGAGATTAGAATCATCAGCAATTTTTGATCAATTTGGTAACATTGTCTATCTTACTCCAAGTCCAGAAGAAATAAAATTAATGTTACAAAGTTTTCTAAAAAATATTAACCAAAAATATGAAGATTTAAATCAACAATTGTTTGTTGTCGCTCAATCACATTATTACTTTGAAAAAATTCATCCTTTCCTTGATGGCAACGGCAGAACTGGTAGAATTTTAACCCACTATCTACTTTGTCGTTTAAAATTTTTTGGTGATTTTGTGCTTCCGCTAGATGAATATTTTAATCAAAATCGTAGTAAATACTATAGACTTTTAGAAAAAAATACCACTAATGTTTTTGAATTTGTGAAATTTTTTCTAGAGGGAATTGTTTGGTCTTTAGAGAAATTACTTGAAGATATCAGCAATTTAGATGACCAAAATGTGTTTGATGAATCGGCAATAACTAAACAAAAAATAATCAATCTTTTGCCAAGAAGACAAGAAATCTTACAGATAGTCACAGATCACGAATATTGTTCATTTAATTTTATTAGTAGAAGATTTTCAACAATTCCTAAAAGAACCATAGCCAATGATATTAGCCAGTTAGTGAAACAAAAATTAATGATTAAACACGGACAAACTAGGGGAGTAGTTTACTCAGTTTAGACTTTTTATAACTTACACGACCAAATCAGAAAGTATGAGTAAGGTCTCTAAACCGATATACAAAAACCCCGCTCCTGAAAGAGCGGGGTTCCAAATTCAATTTAATATTTATTATGGTAAGCAAACACAGTTACCACCTGTGCCGCAATCAGTTGTATTACCAATTGCTAATGGTGGATAGTCAGCAGGAGTAACAGCAGGAGCTGTAACTCTTGTTGCCGCCTCAGTTTTAAAAGCATCAGACTTAGGTTCAAAACAAACATAAGTGCTATCAGAGGCATTAGGACCATGATAAACCTTTAAATAATTATAGCCGGCACCGTGGATTCTAGAGAAGAAAGTTACCTTTAGTTCATTTGAACCCACACAACTAATGTCATTTCCAGCACCAAGAAGATCTTTTACTTCACAAGTGCTGTCATTATTCATAAAAATACCATCACCATCCCAATCTGTAATCCACGCAACCTCATAAGCATCATCCGAGGAGCCATTCTGCCATGGATAATATCCCTGGAAAGCATTATATCTATCAATTGCACTAATTAATTGCTCGGCATCAGACCTTGATCCAGTATCTCTACCTCTATTAATTTGTTCTACTGGATTAATAGCTGAAAGCACCGCTACAGCCAAGATTCCTAAAATAGCAATAACAATCAAAAGTTCAATCATAGTAAAGCCAGCAGTTTTTTTGCTAGTTTTCATTTTTGCAATCAATTCAAAAAATTTCATTTTCATAATTGTTCCTATTAATCTTACTCTCTTATTACTACTTTACATCATTTTCCCAACTAAGTGCAAGCGCAGAAATTAAAAATGTATTTGGCTAGAAGATTTAGCTGTAAAAAATAATAAATGCTTGTGTAAGCGAGTATCTAAGCTTGCTTAGCCAACTCGCGTCATAAATATTTTTTATTTTTTACAAATCTAGAACTGACTTGTCAAATTATATATTGGCATAATCACAGCAATCACCATTGCGCCAACCCCAAGACCTAATACCACCATGATCATTGGCTCGATTGCCGTGGTCATATTTTTAATTGCGTGTTCACTTTCTTGTTCAAAATAATTAGACAATTTTTTCAAAACATCATCTAGCTTTCCAGTTTCCTCACCAACACTCATCATCTGATGCAAAATAACCGGAAACATTTCATAGTGACTAAGTGCTTCCGAAAGAGAAGAACCCTTCTCAACCTGTTTGCTTACTTCTTGAAGTGCAGATCTATAAACAATATTCTCAACAGATTCTGTCACAATGGAGATTGCTTCGAGTAATGAAATTCCTGAACCAAGTAATAATGCCAAAGTACGAGCAAAATCGGTCAAAATAACTTTCTTTTTTAGTTCTCCAAAAATAGGCAATTTTAACATTATTTCATCTATTTTATATCTTCCTAATTTAGTTTTGTAATAGCTTTTCCAAGCAAAAATTGCACCACCAATAATCGCACCAGCTATATACCAATACTTAACCATTCCGTCTGAAATTCCTATCAAAGCTTTAGTCAGGAATGGAAGTTCTGAACCAAAATCACGATACATTTCTGTTAATTTTGGAATAACAAAGATCATCATAATTACACCAACTGCCAACATTGCAATCACCACAATTATTGGATAAATTAAGGCACCCTTGGTTTTGGCTTTAAATTCCTTTTCTTTCTCCATGTTATCTGCCAAACGCTCGAGCACAGTATCCAAAACTCCTCCTGTTTCACCTGCTTTAACTAGTTGAATATACAAACGTGAGAAAATTTTGTCATGTTTTGCCAAAGATTCAGCAAATGAATGACCTCCTTCAACATCTTGCAAAATAACTGCCATCAATCTGGTAACTTCAACTTTGCCATCTCTAACTAGAATATTCAAAGCACTGGCTAAAGGAAGACCAGCAGTAATCATTGTAGATAGTTGTCGCGTAAAACTTACAATATCTGTAAATTTGACTCCACCCATCATTGATCTGATTCTAGCAAAAGCATCTTTTGTAAATGGATCTATTTTAATAACCAATAATCCTCTAGAAGAGAGTAGAGAAGCAGCCTGACTCATTTCTCTAGCTTCAACCTTACCTTTGATATTTTCACCAAACTTATTTTTAGCTGTGTATTTAAAAAATGCCATATTTTTATATCCTTAACAACCTATTTTCCCAATAATCTTGCCATATCATCTGGTCTAAACGCATTGTTCATTGCCACTTCTTTAGTAATTGCACCTCTTTGCACTAACTGTTGCAAATAAGATTCGAACATAATCATACCTTTGTCCGCTGAAGTTTGAATCACGCTATCAATTTGATGAGTTTTTTGCTCTCTGATAAGATTCGATATTGCAGAGGTAGCCACCAAAATTTCCAGTGCAGGAATTCTCCCGCCACCGTTCGCTGGCAAAAGCCTTTGGGCAACAATAGCCTTTATTGCTGAAGCAAGTTGTTGACGCATCTGACCTTGCTGATGAGCTGGAAAAACATCGATGATTCTGTCAATTGTTTGAGCAGTTGATAAAGTGTGCAGAGTTGCAAAAACAAGATGACCAGTCTCAGCAATAGTAATTGCAGAAGCAATGGTTTCATAGTCACGCATTTCACCAATCAAAACAACGTCTGGATCCTCACGAAGTGCTGACTTCAAAGCAATATCCCAAGAGTGAGTGTCATGATTTATTTCTCTCTGAGAAATAATACTTTTCTTTGGTTTATAAACAAACTCAACCGGATCTTCAATTGTAATAATATGTTTGCTACTTTGAACATTAATCTCTTCGATCATTGCCGCCAAAGAAGTTGATTTTCCTTCGCCTGTAGGACCGGTTAGTAGGACTAGCCCTTGATTAATTGAAGAAAATTCATGCAAAATTGGAGGTAATTGGAGTTCGTCAATTGTCTTGATAACAGCAGGAATCAAACGCAGTGCAGCTGCTAAATTTCCCTGAGCGTGATAAGCATTAATTCTAAATCTGCCCTTATCCTTAAATTGATAACCAAAATCTAATTCTTTATTAACTTTGACGTAGTCTTTCTGTTCCTGAGTCATAATTGGGAAAATCAAGCTTTCTGCTTGTTCCAAATTTAAAACTGGAGCTCCTTCAATAGGAATTAATTCTCCGTGAATTCTTAACATTGGAGGTGTTCCCACAATTATATGAATATCAGAGCCATTCTGTTCAATTAACAAATCTAACATGTCATGAATGTTCATATTTTTCCTTAAATTTGCGCCACACGCAAAACTTCTTCAATAGTAGTAATACCATCCAAAGCTTTTAAATATCCATCTTGCTTCATTAATAGCATACCATCTTTGACAGCAAGTTTCTCCATTTCAGATGCCGGTTTTTTTTCTAAAATTAACCTTGATATTCCTTCAGAAATTGGCATTACTTCAAAGATAGCAATACGACCCTTATATTCTGGTTCAGTTTGAGGCCTATCTTCCTTTGCTCTGTAGAGAACAATATTTTCATCTTTTCGATTATTTTTTCTTAACCACTCGTCAAGTCTAGGGCCCAAGACTTCTTTGATGTCATCAATAATTGCTTTCTCAGGTTTGTATTCTTCTTTAAATTTCTTATTTATTACTCTAACCACACGTTGAGCCATCGAAAGAGTGAGTGACGACGTTAGCAAAAATGGTTCGACACCCATATCCATCAAACGTGGAATAGCGCCAGCGGCTGAAGAGGTATGAAGAGTTGAGAAAACTAAATGTCCCGTCAAAGAAGCCTGAACTGCTAAATCTGCAGTTTCGCTATCACGAATCTCTCCAACCATAATAATGTTTGGATCTTGTCTCAAAAATGAACGTAAACCAGAAGCAAAAGTTAGCCCGGCTTGTTGGTTAACTTGAACCTGATTAACACTAGCCATCTGATACTCAACTGGATCTTCCAAAGTAATAATATTTACTTTGGAAGTATTAATCGTATGAAGAATTGAATAAAGCGTGGTGGTTTTTCCAGAACCAGTTGGACCGGTAACCAAGATAATTCCATGAGGAACTTTAATTAGATCCTTCACGTGTCGCAAAGCCATTCCTGTAAGTCCCAATTCTTCCATGTCAGGAACTGTGGCATCTTTCTTTAGCAAACGCATAACAATTTTTTCACCATTAACCGTTGGAAGAGTGGAGACACGCAAATCAACTTCCTTATCTCCAGAAATAAAATTAAAACGGCCGTCTTGTGGAATACGTTTTTCATCAATTTTAAGACCAGACAAAATTTTAATTCTAGAAACGACTGCTTCGTGGACAGATTGAGGTAAAATTAACTTCTCGACCAAAATGCCGTCAATTCTATATCTAACTCTGGTTCTAGATTCTTGAGGTTCAATGTGAATATCCGAAGCTCTAGCTTTCATAGCAAAACTGACAATTGTCTGAACAATCTTTGTAATCGGAGCTTGCCTGATGGTTTCTCCAGACAGAACTTTGAGATTTTTTCTCTTGACTAAGTCATCCTCAACTTGTGAAGTTTGTTCCAAAGCCTCAGTAACTTCTCCCGATAAACTTTGAGAATAATTCTCAGCAATTTTACGCTCTAGTTCAGAAGGCATTGCATATCTAGTAATAAGTTTTAATCCAGACTTTTGCTCTGCAAAATCAATCGCAGATAAATCTAGAGGATTTTGCATCGCAACCAATAAAGTATTTTTATCTTTGTCAAACAAAATTGGCAACATCTGATAATTTCGAGCCACTCCCTCGGGAATCTTAGATAAAGCTTGAGGATCTGTTCCAGATTCCGAAATTTTAATAAACGGAATTTTATAAACAACTGACTTGGCTTTTACCAAGTCTTCTTCTTTAACAAACTTATTTTCTTCTAATATTTCTGAAAATGATTTGCCTGTACTAACATTCGTAACCATTATTTGACTTGCTTCATCTTGAGAAAGAACTCCCTGATCTTTAAGCACGTCGACTATATTAATATAAGTTTTATTTGGATCAATTCCCTCTGGAAGTGGTTGCTCTCCCAAGTTTGGAGCCACGCCTGAGATGGTTGCGGATACAGCATTAGCAACTGGAGTAGTCCCAATGACCCCTAGAGCACCAACAGTCAGATCGGGAACAACAATTTTAGAATTTGGAGTTAAAATGTCAACTTCATTTTCAGTAGTGGGTTCAACAGTAGGTTGTGTACTTGTCGTATCTTGAGTAGTTGATTTTTGAGGAACTACTGCTGTTTCATCTACTGAATCAGATGTTGAATTCGCTGCAATATGTTCAATATCAACTTCTAATGAACTAGCAATTTTTTCGATATCATCTGGGGTAGCTTGTTGAGTAGCGCCACCGGATTGGGAGTCACCACTGGGTTGGGAGTCACCACCGGGTTGGGAGTCACCACCGGGTTGGGAAGAATTTCCAAAAGAAACGGGTTCCATTTGAGGAACTTGAAGCGGATCATTTGACTGGGCAGGATCAAACATAATGTATAGTCTATAATTAACTTAACTCTACTATAAAATAAAAATCGCCACCAAACAATGAGAAGTATATTTAAAACCAATAAAAATGATTATCAATTGTCAATAATTCTCGAGCACGATACCTCAGTTGATTTTTTTCACATTTTTGCATTATGGCTAAAATCTCAGCAAAATAATGATTTTGATAAAAATAGCTTATTAAATAATCCAGCATTTAGGTTCATCAACCCGGAAGGGGAGAGTATTAAAATTGATGACATAAGAAACTTTAATCAAGAACTTGCTTTCTCGAACTATAATTCTGATAGAAGATTTTTTGTTTTTTTTAATGCAGACCTCGCAACCATTTCAGCGCAAAACGCAG
Organism: Candidatus Pacebacteria bacterium CG_4_10_14_3_um_filter_34_15; assembly: GCA_002783105.1. Lineage (GTDB taxonomy): Bacteria > Patescibacteriota > Microgenomatia > UBA1400 > PJMF01 > VFLK01. The sequence goes on from PFJN01000065.1 coordinate 10,818, forward strand.
CACTAAAGTCAATTGAAGAACCTCCAGAAAATACACAAATTATTTTAATGACTTCAACCCTAGAAAAATTGCTTCCAACGATAATTTCAAGATGCGAAGTTGTCTCACTCAAAAAATCTACTCAAGGAAAAAATAACCAAGACGAGAACACTGCTGATTTATATAAAAAAATCCTAACATCAAGACACTTCGAACTAATTGAATTTGCTAATAACTATAAAGAGAGAACTGAGGCTATTTTATTCTTAAACAAGCTACTGTCGTATCTAAATTTTGAATTAAATTCTAACAATTCTGAATTCAAAAAAAAATCAATGGCAAACCACTTAAGAATTGTTTTAAAAACCATGAAGCAACTAAACCAAAATGTTAATGTTAAATTAGCTTTTGAAAACTGCTTATTTGAGCTTATTGCTGTTTAATATATCAATATATAACACTATGATATTGAGTAAAAATATAGTAGTATGATAGGTATCAGAAGCATCAGCCCACAACTTTTGAATTTAGCATTCAAGTATGATATAAAAGTGTCTCTAATTGATTGATATAATTTTTTATGGCAAGCACATCATCAACATCAAAATATAAAGCAGCAGAAATTAAGGTTTTAGAAGGCCTTGAGCCAGTTCGTAAACGCCCAGGAATGTATATTGGCTCCACAGACGCAAGAGGACTACATCATCTCGCAAAAGAAATTCTAGACAATGCCGTAGATGAGGCAATTGCCGGCTTTGGAAAAACAATTCAACTCTTTAGATCTCCCTTATCAGAAGTTCAAATTAAATTGATTGGTGATAATGAAGCTGGCAAAGAAGCAATCACAGTTGTAGACAATGGTCGTGGTATTCCAGTTGATATGCATAGTTCTGGCGTTTCAGCTTTAGAAGTTGTTATGACCAAACTTCATGCCGGTGGTAAATTTGAAGAAACAGCCTATCAAGCATCCGGTGGTTTGCACGGAGTTGGTTCTTCGGCCGTTAATGCTTTATCAACAATCCTTCAGGTCATCGTCAAGCGTGATGGTCATTATTATTTTCAGGCACATTCAAGAGGTATACCTTTTGCCCCAGTTAAAAAAATATCAGCAGATGAAGTTCTAAAAATGTTTCCAGTAGCCGCAATTAAGCTCATGAGTCACGAGACCGGTACACTGCTTAGTTTCGTTCCAGATTCTACTATTTTCTCCACCACAACCTTGAACCATAAAACTTTGGTCAATGTCATTAAAGACCGCGCCTACCTGATGGCAGGAATTTACTTTGAATTTATCGATGAAATTATCGGTAAAGAACAACATTTTTACTTCGAAGGCGGGATTAGATCGTTAGTTGAACACATCAACATGAATCGTAAGCCACTTCATGAAGTTGTCTATGTCAATGAAGATTGGAAAGATGAAGAAACTGGCAAACACATTGGCATCGAGATCGCCATTCAATACAACGATTCTTACACAGAAAAACTCGAATCTTACGTAAATGTCATTCATACTCCTGATGGCGGAGCTCATGTAAATGGATTTAGAAACGGCTTAGGCTATGTCCTCAGAGATTACGCTAAAAAAAATAATCTGCTTAAAGAAAAAGAGATGTTCACCACTGATGACATGAAAGAGGGCTTGGCAGCAGTTATTTTTGTGAAAATGCCTGCAAATGACCTTCAATTCGAATCGCAAACGAAAACTAAACTTAATAACTCAGAAGCTCAAACTGCAGTTTATCAAGTTTTCAAAGATGGCTTCTCTACATTCCTAGAAGAAAATCCTAAAGCTGGCAGAACAATTATCGATAAAATCATGTTATCAGCTCGAGCTCGTATGGCAGCGCGTGCTGCAAAAGATGCAGTTATCAGAAAAGGTGTTCTTGAGGGCAGTACTTTGCCTGGAAAATTAGCTGACTGTCAGAGTAAAGTCGCCGCTGATTGTGAAATCTATATTGTTGAAGGCGATTCAGCTGGCGGATGTTTTTCTGGCGACACAAAAATTGCATTGGCTAATGGTAGAAATCTTAGCTTTAAAAAAATCATAGAAGAACAGGAGACTGGCAAAAAACATTTTTGCTATACAATTCGCAAAAATAACCAAATTGGAATAGAAAAGATTTTAAATCCAAGATTAACAAAGAAAAATGTAAAAGTAATCAAAATAACTCTAGATAATAAGCAAGAAATTACCTGTACTCCAAATCATAAGTTCATGCTCAGAAATGGAAATTATAAACAAGCAAAAGACTTGACTTCGCAAGATTCACTAATGCCTCTTTATAGAAAATATTCCGATAAATCTGAAGCAAAAACTTTAGAAGCAATTAGAAATTATAATCACAAGATAATTTCCATTGAATCTGTAAAAGAAAAAATTGATGTCTATGATATTGAAGTTCCTCATACTCACAATTTTGCGCTAGCAAGTGGTGTTTTTGTACACAACAGTGCCAAACAAGGTCGCGATCGTAAATTCCAGGCAATTTTCCCACTTAGGGGAAAAATTCTAAATACTGAGCGAGCCCGCCTTGACAAGATTGTCGCTTTTGAAGAACTTAAAAATCTAGTTATCGCCTTAGGCGCTGGAATAGGGGAAACATTTAACCCAGACAAACTCAGATATCACCGCATTATTCTAATGAACGATGCTGACGTTGATGGAGAACATATTACTACACTTGGATTAACTTTTTTCTTTAGACATTTGCCTCAAATTGTTGAACAAGGCTATCTTTATGTGGCTATGCCTCCTTTATTCAAAATAAAAAATGGCAAAACAGAAAAATATGTTTATCTTGAAGAAGATAGAGACGCCTACATCAAAGAAATTCTCAGTGAAACCCCAGATGCAAAAATTAGCATTCAAAGATACAAAGGTCTTGGAGAAATGAACCCTGAGCAACTTTGGGAAACAACCATGAATCCTAAGTTCAGAATGCTCAAAAAAATTACTATCGATGACGCTGATCAGGCTGATAAAACTTTCAGTACGCTGATGGGAGATGACGTTGCTCCAAGAAAAAAGTTTATTCAAACTCACGCGAAACTAGCAACTATTGATATTTAGAAATTCAGGCAAAACATTGCCTGCCTAAAAAAATAAAACTATGACAACATACATAATTGGCCACAAAAAACCTGATACAGATTCAGTTATTGCAGCAATTGCTCTTCAATTTTTATACGAAAGTAGAGACTGTTTTGGATATAAAAACCCTCAAGCTGTAATTACTGAAACAATTAATCCTGAGGCAACTTTCCTCTTAAACAAGTTTGGAATAGAAACCCCAAAAATTTTAACAGCCGAAAATATTTTAGCTGAAGACAAAGTTATTTTAGTTGATCACAATGAAGCTTCCCAAAGACTTGATGGCTTAAATCAAGATCAAATTGCTGAAATTATAGATCATCACAAAGTTAACTTAAATTTAAATGAGCCAATCTTCATGACTTTTAAAGCCTGGGGATCATCAAACACAATTGTTTATTTCTTAATGAAGCAAAATGATTTGAGACCTGATAAGACATTAGCATCATTGATGCTGGCAGCAATTCTTTCAGATACAGTGGGCTATAAAAGCGCAACTACAACTAGCAAGGACAAAGAAGTTGGCGCTGAACTTGCAGAAATTGCCGAAGTTGGAGATGTCGAAGCCTTTACCTTAGAAATTTTCAAAGCAAAATCTGACATCTCATCTTTAAATGACGAACAAATTGTCAAAAATGATTATAAAATTTTTGAGTTTGACACAGCCAGCAACGACAACAACCCCGGTGGTTCAACCACAAAAACCATGATCGATCAATTAGAAACTGTTGAACAAGAAATGGTTTTAACAATCAAAAAAGCTGGTCTACTCAAAGCAATGGCAACTGTAAAAGCTGAGCAAGAAGTAAAATTACTTTTTGTAGCTATCACTGATATTTTGAAGGTTAATACTAAGCTACTTATTCTTTCAGATGCAGAAAAAGAAGTTGCTCAAAAAGCATTCGGCGGAGTAGTGGAAAATAATATTCTAGACATTGGTCCAAAAATGTCTAGAAAAAAAGAAATTGCTCCAGCAATTGAAACAGCATTAAAATAAATTGAAATAATTAAAAAAAAGCAAAAAACTTATGGAAGAAGATACAAAAGAAGAAAAAAAGCAAATAGAGGAAATTAAAGAAGAGGTAACAAATATCATCGAAGCTGACAAGGTTTCGAGTGAAACTCCAGAAAGTGTTTCTGAAGAAGTAAAACAGTCTTTAATTGGCACGATCGAAGAGACAAAATTTGGAAAAATGAAGTACATCTCCATCAAAGGTGAAATGGAGAAAAGTTATCTCGATTACGCCATGAGCGTTATCGTTTCTCGTGCGCTTCCAGATGTGAGAGATGGATTAAAACCAGTTCACAGACGTATTTTATTCTCAATGCACAAGACTGGTATTCACTGGAATAGTGCTTACAAAAAGTCTGCTCGTATTGTTGGAGACGTCTTGGGTAAATATCACCCACACGGTGATGCTCCAGTTTATATGGCAATGGTTCGTTTGGCCCAAGATTTCAGTATGAGATATGAGCTTGTTGATGGTCAAGGTAACTATGGTTCAGTCGATGGCGACTCTCCAGCTGCTATGCGTTACACCGAAGCCAGGATGGAAAAGATTACTAGAGAACTTTTGGTCGATATCGATAAAAATACAGTCCCATTTATTGATAACTTCGATGGTTCATTACAAGAACCAACAGTTTTGCCAGGCAAGCTTCCAAACCTTTTATTGATGGGATCAGAAGGAATTGCTGTCGGTATGGCGACTAAAATTCCACCTCATAATTTAACCGAGGTCATCAACGCGATTGTTGCAACAATCAAAAAAGGCAAAGCAACAATTGAAACAGGCAAATTTGTTTTACCAAAGAGAAAAGCAGGCACCACCCTGAGTACAAGCACCCTAAAGAGTACAAGCACCCTAAAGAGTACAAGCAAAAAAGAAGATGAAATTAAAAGCATGCACGCCCAAGTTGATGCTTTGCTAGCTGCCGACTCCTCACTTTTGGCAGGAACTTTTGAATCAGAAATTACTATTGATGAAATTATGGAACATATTAATGGTCCAGACTTTCCAACTGCGGGTATAATTTATGATTTCAACGCAATCAAAGAAGGCTACCGAACTGGAAAGGGGAGAGTAGTCATTAGAGCAAAAACCAAAATTGAAGAAGACTCGAAAGGTCACTTTAACATTATTATTACCGAACTTCCTTACCAGGTTAACAAAGCAAGATTGCTCCAAAAAATTGCTCACTTGGTTAGAGATAAAAAAATTAATGGTATCAAAGACTTGAACGATGATTCCGATAGAAATGGCTTGCAAATTACCATCGAACTTAAAAAAGATGCCATTCCAAAAGTTGTTTTAAATAAACTTTTCAAATACTCCGAACTGCAAACAAGTTTTTCAATGAATATGGTGGCTCTCAATAGTGACGGCACACCTCAACTAATGAACATTCGCCAGATTTTAATGGAGTACATCAAGCATAGACAGTCAATCATCGTTAAAAGAAGTCAATATAATCTTGAGGAATCCAGAAACAGAGCTCATATTTTAGAAGGTTTATTAATTGCGCTCGCAAACCTTGATGAGGTTATCGATACCATTAGAAAATCAAAAACCTCAGATGACGCCAAAGAAGCATTGATGAAAAAGTTTGGCTTGTCTGAACTGCAGTCATTGGCAATTTTAGATATGCAATTGAAAAGGCTTGCCGCTCTTGAGAGACAAAAAATTGAAGATGAATATGAAGCAATCAAAAAGATTCTTGATGATCTGATTCAGCTTTTGAATAAACCAAAAGCAATTCTTGATGTAATTGTTGACGAAGCCAATGAGCTCGTCACGCTTTATGGCGATGAAAGAAGAACTAAATTAGTCAAAGGAAAAATTGGCGAGTTCTCAGAAGAAGATTTAGTTCCAAATGAAGAAGCGGTAATTACTCTCACAGAAACTGGCTATATTAAACGCCTTAACCCAGCATCTTTTAGATCTCAATCTAGAGGTGGTAAAGGCAGTGTCGGTGTTAAAATGAAGTTAGAAGATGTGGTTCAAACTCTTCTAACCGTTCAAACGCATGATGTTTTATTAGTTTTCACAAACTTAGGCAGAGTCTTTAAACTTAAAGCCTTCGAAATTCCGGAATCTTCTAGAATTGCCAAAGGAACAGCAATGGTTAACCTGCTAAATCTAAAAGCTGAAGAAAAGATACTTTCAATTTTAGTTATTGATGAAGAGAAAGATAAAGATAAATATATAGTCCTGGCTACTTATAGAGGTTTAATCAAGAAAACTGCAGTCAAACTATTCGGAAACATCAGACAAAATGGAATTATTGCGATTACTTTAAATGATGATGACTTCTTGGTTAAGGGCATGGTTACATCTGGAAATGATGACGTGATGCTAATTACTAGAAATGGCAAGTCTATCAGATTTTCAGAAAAAGAAGTTAAATCAAGCCAAAGAGACACTAAGGGCGTTAAAGGCATTACTATCAAGAAAGATGATTTTGTTGTTGGTTTTGAAGCAATTTCTGAGGAAGAAGTCGAAGATAAACAGTATAAGAGTCAACTCTTGTTGGTTACCGAAAATGGCATGGGTAAAAGGACAAAGCTTGATCAGTATCCTAAACAAAAACGCTCTGGTATGGGTGTTAAAGTTGCAGATATTACCAAGCGCACCGGCTTAGTTGCTAGCGCAAGAAAAGCTAATTCCGACGAACATAAAGAAGTTGTGATCACAACTAAAGAAGGTCAAACAATCAAGTTGCCTTTAACCAAGAAATCAATTCCTACACTTACCAGACCTACTCAAGGTGTCATTTTAATGAGACTGAAAGGTGACAATAAGGTTGCTGCAGTAGCATTGACATTCAAGAAGGCTGAAGGTGAAGAGTAGAGTACCTAAAAATTTGGGCTTTGTATATGATCTTGAAAATAATAAAAACATGAATAAAGATCAATCAAGACTTAGCCTGATGCTTGAACAAGCTGAAGAAGATACATGGCAAGCAAGTAAAAGAAAAGAAGAAGATAAACAGGTTAGAAGAAAAGAAGTGTCACAAAAACTAAGAGCAGTATTTGTGAAAGATAAAAAGAATGAATCAAGAGAACAAGAAAAAAAGAGAATGGAACAAGCGTCAGCGAGAGCGGTGTTGAGTACTTTATTAAAAGAATATCGCAAACCGATGGATTCTGCTTTTGAAAAGAAACACGAAGAGTTGATTAAAAAAGCATTTCCCAATCAAAACTAATTATTGCTGCTGTATCAATCCTATCAGCTAAAAATATTTATATTTTATGACATTCGGGAGCATTACCAGTTGCACTATATCCGTACATACCATTTGGACAACAATACAATACTCCTACTGTTCCATTATCGGTATATCGATGTAAACAGGCTGAAGCACCGGTTGTTTGAGTTTCGCCGCATTGTCCTGCTGCCAACTGACCATTAACGTTTGGACACCAATTAATATTGGCAGCTGGTTTATCGCATTCTTTTGAAGTTTCTACACAACCGTCTTTTCTAAATGCACATTTATAACTTTTATTATTTTTTCCCTTTATTGGAGAACAAGATTTCGCACATTCTCTTGCAGATGTAATACCTTTGCAGCCACCTGATGCCTCTGAGTTAATATCTTGGTTTTGTTTAACTAAAATAATGCCCGCAAAAAGACCTGCTACTAAAATAACTAAACTAAATATTAATAGAAGCTTTTTCTTTTTCTTAAAATTCTTTTTCATCTTTATTAAGAATATCTTTTCTCTTTCTAGCTGTCAAGAGTTATGGCAGACTAAAGTTCATTTTGATTATATGGACCTGAGGGGATTTACCCTCGTCATGCTCAAATTTTAAATGTCTGGAGGAATTCGCTTGATCGGGCACAAGTCATCCCAAATTTCATACATAGTAAAGAATGAATACATTCATTCTTTACTATGTGGACCTGAGGGGATTCGAACCCCTGACCTTCTGTATGCCATACAGACACGCTAACCAGCTGCGCCACAGGCCCACTTTCAATTAAATATTATAACTTCAAACTCAAAATAAATCTTTAGTTACTTAAAAAAAACTACCACGATTTTAAAAATCCCATAATTAATAACATAGCAAATAATAATATTATTATTTGTGATATATTTTTATATGCAAAAATAACCTTAAGTTATAGTTTGATATCAAGAACAAATTCTCAAAATATATGAAATTTGCCCGTTTATAGCTTAAATACAAGTTATAGCTATATATAGGCGTTTTTTCACCAGCAACCCAATTATCACTATCTTCTGGGACCTGCCAATTTAAAAGCTACTATGCTTCTCGTCATGAACTTTACGAAGTTGAGGCTTTGTTATGTGAGTGTAAATTTGCGTTGTAGCAATGTTTTTATGACCTAACATTTCCTGAACATCTCTCAACGACGCCCCGTTAGAAAGTAAGTCTGTTGCAAAACTATGTCTGATTCCATGAGGACTAATTTTGATTGGCAACTTTGCTTTACGACAATACTTATCTACCAATCTCTGGACACTCCTAGAGGTCAAACGCATTTCCTCACCATCCGATAATAAATCAGGCTTCGTGCCTGAGTACCTAATAAAAATTGGTTGCCAATTGTCCTCTCTAGAATTTAAGTATCTTCGCAACCAGTCAACAGCACGATAACTCAAGAAGACAACTCTTGGTCTTCGACCTTTGCCGATCACACCAAACTCTCTTGATTTCAAATCAATTTGATCTCTATTCAATCCAATTAACTCACTCACACGAAGTCCAGTTGAAAATAAAACTTCCAAAATCGCCTTATCACGCAGTCCACCTTTTTTTGATAATCCAGGTTGATTCAAAAGACTTTCGATTTTTTCGATATTTAGAAATCTCATGTGATGAGATTCAGCTTTGGGCAAATCAATTTTTTCTGGATGCAAAACTGACACATCATTTTTTACTAAAAATTTTAGTAATGATCTTAAAGAAATAATGTAATAACTTTGAGTTCTTTTACATAAAGTTCTTCCTTGAGAATCTTCATACCGCGAAAGATAGACACGATAACTACGCATTACATCTTGGTTGAGTTCCTTTAAATCAGTGTAACCATTATTTAGAAACCATTCATTAAATCTTCTTAGGTAGTGAGAATAATTTCTAATAGTTAAGTGGCTAACATTTCTTTCAACTTCCAAATGTTCTATAAAAGTTAAGAGAGCAGATTGTGGTAAAGTTGAGATTGGCATCGATGTGTATCCATTACAGGTCGAAAATACTATGAGATTTTAGCAGTCTTACTGTACTTCTGCTAATAGGCTCTTTCCAGCTCTTTTGGGGATACATCAAGATATTTTTGCTGATATCTTTTGATCCTCTTATATATGAATAACTATATTTTTTAAAGAAAGGGGCTTTAGAAAAATATGTTGTTTCTTGAGTAGGAGAGACTCTTTAAGAGAGAACAACCAGATGATATCTCCGACTCTCTAATAAAGTATACACGCAAATCAAAGATTGTGCGACACAAATTAAATAAGAGATTCGAGTAAAAAATAAAATGTAAAAAATATTTTTCAGAAAAATAATAATAATTCTAAAATATGAATTGATAATAAATTAAAAAAAATAAAATTGAAAGAATATTTTTAATTTTTAACAAAAGAAAAGAGGGCAGTGGTACTTAATATATACATAGATAAATTAGTGATGTTTTTCATATCGTTTAATATCAATAATAATTTTATAAAAAATTAGAGAAATAAAATCTAGAAAATATTTTTCAAATTTTAGCTAAAATAAAAAGTGCGAATAAAAAAATAATTTCTTTCAAAAATATTTCACAATAAAATTGAAACAAACTATCAAAACAAAACTAGTTGTGCAAAACTTTTAAAAACTAAAAATAATACAGTAAATCTTATTTTTTAATACAAATAGTAATTATTGTTGCAATAATTATATATAAACCAAGACTTAATACTAAAAACTGGCCCAAAAACGGCTTCTACCAGGCTAATACACTCCTAGAGGCCCAAAAACGGCTTTTTATTGAATAAACGACTACTTATCCATCAACTAAAGCATATTTAAACGATCAAAAGCCATCCAAGTCGGTCAAAATTCAATTATTGAGTTTTTTGAAACGATAGGAATATGTTTGAAAAGAAAAGGGAATAGAAACAGATAAATAAACGTAAAAATGAACAAATAAGCCTGCAGCAAGATGAAAATAGGTTTAGTTAAAATAGAAGTGTAAAAACAACCCCCGTCGAGTTTTTTAGGTTTACGTCGTAAAAGTAATATTGTGCGACATAACACAAGTCAAATATTTGTTCCCCACTGTCCAATAGGGTAAAAGTATTATTAAAATTTTCAATTTTTCGAATTAGCTGCCATTTGCTGCCCCTTAAAGACATATCTACCTCTATCTCAGCTATACCTGCCCAGACTTAAAAGACTCCTCTCGGGTCTCTTAGAAAAAAGCAATAAATGTACTCAAATTTGTATGGATGCATTCGGGTTTTTTATGTTTCACGCTCTATTTCACGAGCCCTAGATAGATTTCTAGCCACCAGATCATCCAGATAAGCCTGATACTCCACACCACCAGAGGCAATCCAATAAAATGTTTAGTTTATATTATTCTTGCATCACATAATTTAATAAACGCATACAAATCTTATCTCAGATCTGGTATAGTCTTATAATAAAACAAAGTTATCCACAATTTGTTATGGGTCTCTGCCCTATATCATACTATATCAGTATCAAGTATATCAAACTATATCACTCGTCCCTTCTCCGCCTGGTGTGTCGCAAAAATATTTTACTCTCTCCCCTATATTTTTTCATAATAAATCCTGAAATTAATTAATAAAATACATAAATATCTTTATATATTATTACTTCACTTCCAAGAATTCATAAAATTGAAACTATATTAATCTTTAGTAAAATATCTGTCAACCAGACTAAAATACCCTATTCCCCCCTACTGTATTATAGGATGTTGACCTTAGAATATC
>PFJN01000038.1 GCA_002783105.1 Candidatus Pacebacteria bacterium CG_4_10_14_3_um_filter_34_15
GCAAATTTACCAAAATATTACAACTTTTTGACGTTTTTGAGAAAACAGTTAAATTTGAGTTTTACCTCTCTCAGCCCGTGATTTCGTTACCAGCGCCAAATATTTGATCATTAGCTGTCCCAGAAAAATTATCAAATCCATAATTAGCTATTGATTTTGGTGATTCCTCTTGGACGACAAAGTCTTCTAATGATTTTAGATTCTCATTGCCTTTGGTTTCTTTAATTTGTCCTCTAGTTGGTTGTTCTGAGTCTTTTTGCATAGTAAATTTTATAGTCTAAATATATCATATACATTCTTCAAAAGAATAATACATTTTAAAATATATTTTTATTTTCTAAATAAGTTCCAACATCATCCCATCCCCCTTGACATATATATTAACTATAAGCAGACAAAAAGCGCTATAATGCTTTTGTGAACAAAAAATTATATGTCTGTTTTTAAACGTCTTTATCATTTCATTTGGCAACGCAAATGGCCTTTCATCCTCGGTACCATTCCAATGGTGACAGCCATGTGCTTATATAATTTAGCGCCATTTTTCGTCAAATGGCTTACTCAAGCTGTGCAAGATGGCTTGATGGATAGTGCCTTTCAATTGGTCATTATTTTTGGTGTAATTCTTTTCATCAGTAACCTGTTAGAAAATATTGGCTACTATATCACCGATAAAAATATGGTTGGCACTTCCAATGATATTTCCAAAGCAGTTTTAACTCATATCCACAACCTAGATTTTGCCTATCACACAAATAAAAGTTCTGGCAAATTAATCAGTTTGATGAAAAGAGGCGACGATGCTTTCTTTGCTTATTACGATATCATTAACCGCCAATTTTTAAATTTGATAATTAGTTTTGCCGTGATGTTCTTTGCTTTTGCTCGTCTGCGCTTTGACTATTTATTTTTTGTTATTTTACTGATCTCTATCACTATTTTCGTGGCTTATTTTTTAATCAAATTTAATATCAAAAAACGCCAAGAATTCAATGATGCCGATGATGATGTCTCATCAGCTAGAGTCGACAATTTGGTTAATTTTGATACGGTTAAATACTTCGCCAATGAAGAATTTGAGCAATCACGCTTCGACAAATTATTGTCAATTTGGAACCAGCGACTGCAAGCTTATTTTTTTACTTTCCGTTATTTTGACACCATCGTTGGTAATTTAATTAACTTTGCTTTAGTAGGAATTATGTTTTTAGCTGTTAAAGATTTGCAAAATCAACGTATTGTCCTAGCAGATTTTTTGCTGGTTACTACTTTTTCGATGACTCTTTTTCCCAAAATGATGCAACTGCTTTTTAGCTTGCGCGAGTTAGCTAAAAAAAATACTGACATTAGCACTTATCTAGACTTACTAGATGAAAAAATCACTGTTCCTGATCCCGAACAACCACAAAAAATCCAAGATCTCAAAGGTAAAATTACTTTTAATGAAGTCAACTTTGCCTACGAAAATAAACAATCAGTTTTGAAAAATTTCTCTCTTAAAATTGAGAGTGGAGAAGCCATCGCTCTAGTCGGTTTTTCGGGCGCTGGTAAAACCACGATCGCCAAACTAATCATGCGTATGTATGATCCTACTAGTGGTCAAATCCTAATTGATGGAATCGCTATTAATAAAATGCTCAAAGCTGAGCTGCGTAAAATAGTTGGAGTAGTTCCCCAAGACCCATTATTATTCAATAATACGGTTTATTTCAACATTGCTTACGCTGATCAAAAAGCCAGCAAAAAAGAGGTTTTGGTGGCAGCTAAAGCAGCTCAAGTGGATATTTTTATCAAAGATTTGCCTAACGGTTATAAAACTATGGTGGGTGAGCGCGGTATCAAATTATCAGGTGGTCAAAGACAACGCCTAGCTATAGCCAGAATGCTTCTTGAAAAACCTAAAGTTATCATTATGGACGAAGCCACAAGTTCGCTTGACAGTGCTTCAGAGCAAATCATTCAAAAATCATTTTGGGACTTAGTGAGAGATCAGAAAGATCCACGTACCAGTATTATTATTGCTCATAGGCTTTCTACTATCATGCAAGCTGATCGGATTGTTGTCATGAATGAAGGTCAGATTGCAGAAATTGGAACACATGAAGAGTTAATTGAGAAAGATGATGGTATTTATCAAAGACTTTGGGAACTTCAACGTAATGGATTTATTGGTGACGGAGAAAGTGATGAGTAAAAATAACTCAGCAAAATTATTGCTAATAATTGTAGGATTTTCTATTTTTTTAAGTGCTTGCACGAACACGGGAAAATCTATCCCATTAGTAAATACTAATCAAAACGCTGGCTCAACAGCTCCAACACAAAACTCAGGGACAAATCCTCAAACATATACAATGAACTATGTTTCAAATCACAATACTAAAAATGATTGCTGGTTTGTAATCGATAATTCAGTATATGACGTAACAAATTTTATTTCAAATCATCCTGGAGGATCAATAATTGTTCAAGGATGTGGAAAAGATGCCTCGGTATTGTTTAACTCAGTAGCAAAACATAAATCTCAAGCAATACAACTTTTAAACACTTTAAAAGTTGGTGAACTAAAAAAATAGCAACTTTGCATCGTTGTCCAAACAAGTTTATACTACAGTCAGTAATACATTAAAGGAAAGGAAAATATGACAATTTTTTCAAAAGGTGATGGATGCGATACTTGTGGTGATGAACCATGTTCATGCTAATTTAAGCATCTAAGCTAATTATAGCCGCGCCCAACGGGCGCGGCTATTTTATTTCAAATGAAACCACTCTCGCAAACCTGACAATCGGGACTAAAAATAGGGAGATTTATTCTTCAACAATTACAACAGACCAAATTCCTTTATATCCATCTCCCGTTACAATCCTTATTTTATCTGGAACATAGCTGTATAAAGGCATTCCTAATCTTGTTACTTGCAAAGTTCCGTCATTTCGAGTCAAAACTCCATAATCCCCAGAGACATCACCCTCAAACTCAACTGTTAGTGGTGGCCACGCAATCGAGCAATCATCGTAACAAGTACTTACAGAACTGGTATCCCCAGATTTAACATACAATGGTTTACCTGTTTTTGTCACTAAAACATTTCCGTAATCGGGTAGCAACACTACATCAACTGGAGCTTTTGAATTAATAATCACTTCTTTATTCGTTTTTGGAAAAACAAAATCAAGTGTTTGAGACATTAATTCTGTACTATCTGAATTACATCCGGACAAAAAAATACTCGAGATAAGAACCAATAATAAATATTTCATTTTTAATCCCTCACGTTTGATACTCTACCAGATTATCAAACTTCTACATGCAAAGCAAATAGATGATAAAATAGCTGAGATATATGATAAATAAAATTCTCTATAAATCAGTGGGTTTAGGTGGAACTTTTGACCATTTTCATGATGGCCATAAAAGTTTCATTAGATACGCGGCTTCATTCTCCAGAGAATTAATAATTGGTGTAACTACCAAAAAAATGACTTTATCAAAACCTTTCAACAAAACCATCAAACTCGCTTGGTCTAGATCTAAAGCCGTAAAAAACTTTTGCTTTCAAGAAGGAATTAACGCCAAAATTATTGAACTAAATGATATTTTTGGACCTACAATTGAGCCAAAAACAGTACAGGCAATTGCCTGTACAACGGATACTGCTTCTGGCGCTAATAAAATCAATGAAGTCCGTTCCAAAATGAGCATGAGAGAACTGCCCATTCACGTTCATAAACTCCTACTAGACAAAGAAAAACTTGGTCCAATCAATTCTTCTAGAATTAGATCAGGTGAAATTGATCGTGAGGGCAATGTCTATGCCAAAATTCTGGACAAAGATTTACATCTTAATGAGACTCAAAGAAATTATTTTGCAAAACCTCAAGGAAAATTAGTTGCTCTACCAAGCTCCCCTTACTACTTTACTTGTGTGGTCGGCGATTCTACACTTGAGCAATTTGTCTTGCATAACTGGAAGTACAATCTCGGAATTTTTGATGGTAAAAGAGAAAGAGTGGTCGTAAATTCAGAAATATTAAATAAATTGAAAATTGATCAAAGAGTATCTAGTGCTCCAGGAGAAATATCTGAAGAACTTAGTACTATTCTAAAAAAATGGGTTGAAATTGATGATTTCAAACATATTTTTGTTGAAGGTGAAGAAGATCTGGCTGCTGTAGCATTAATTTTGCTCTTACCACTCGGATCACACATTTACTATGGTCAACCAAATCAGGGCATTATTGAAATGATAGTAACCGAGAGTTTGAAACACAATGTTTCTGAAGTTTTGTACAATTAGGAGTTTTTCTACCTGAAGCACTTCTACCTCAATAATTTTTTCATTTTACTGGTTTAGAATTACCGAGTAAGCGCCCAATCCTCTAAACTAATTTGCAAAACCGAATCTTTCACGAAAATCATAAATCTGTTACTCTAAAGTAATGTCCTTACTTGCAACAATACTTCGCCCTACCTCTCTTGAAGAATTCATTGGCCAATCTCACCTCGTGGGTGATAATAAACCCATCAGGTTAGCGCTCGAAAAAAATCAAATATTCTCAATGATTTTTTGGGGACCACCGGGTGTGGGGAAAACCACTCTGGCTCATATAATTGCCAATCATTTTCAAAGAGGTTTTCACAATCTTTCAGCAGTTTCCGCCAAAAAAGGGGATATTAAAGAAATTATCGACCAAAGCAATCGACAAAAAACCTTAATGGAAGAATATAAAGCACCAATTCTATTCCTTGACGAGATTCATCGCTTTAATAAAGCTCAACAAGATTTTTTGCTTCCATATGTTGAAAATGGAACCTTGATTTTAATTGGAGCGACCACCGAGAATCCAAGCTTTGAAGTCATTTCAGCTCTTTTGTCCCGAACTAAAATTTTTGTACTTAAGCCTCTGACTGATAACGAAATGATGAAAGTAATTGAAAGATCAGCGTCTTATTTAAAACTTAGTGAAAAGGCCATTAATAAGGCAACAAAAGAATGGTTAGTGGCCTTTGCTAATGGCGATGCCAGAAAATTGCTCAATTTAATTGAGTACACTCACAATTTATATAAAAAAATTAATATTGAAACCTTGAAAAATACCTTACAATCCAACCAACTCAGTTATGATAAAAAAGGCGAGGAGCACTACAATACAATTAGTGCTTTTATAAAATCTATGAGAGCCAGTAATGCAGACGCCGCTTTGTACTATTTGGCCAAAATGGTTTCAGCCGGCGAAGATCCAAATTTTATTGCACGAAGAATGGTTATATTTGCATCTGAAGATATTGGTTTAGCAGCACCAACTGCTTTAGTTGTAGCCAATGCAGTTTTTGAAGCAATACAGAGTGTGGGATACCCAGAAGCTCAAATTAATTTAGCTCATGGAGTAGCATATTTATGCAAATGTAAAAAAGATCGCTCTGCATATGATGCCTACTTTAAAGCGTTGAGTGATGTTGAAAAATTTGGGAGTCTGCCAATTCCACTTGAACTAAGAAACGCTCCTACAAATCTTATGAAAGAATTAGAATATGGCAAAGGATATGAAATGTATCCTGACGAGAAGAAAAGTTTGTTGCCTGATAAATTGAAAAAAAGAAAATATTTAAAATAAATTAACTTTTTTGATCCTACAACTAACCCAAGCATTTTAAGTTAATATTCTGATTATGTTTGAAAAGGTTTTAATTACTCCACACTTAATTCTAAATAAATTTTTTGGTTATTCAAACTTTAGAGAAGGGCAATTAGAAATTGTTAACAATATTTTAGCCAAAAAAGACACGCTCGCTATCTTACCAACTGGTGGCGGCAAATCGATCTGTTTTCAAATCCCAGCACTTATTTTCGGCCAAAATAAAAACGATCCTCGCACCACAATTGTAATTTCACCTCTAATTTCACTAATGAAAGATCAAGTTGATGCCCTAAATCGAAAGGGAATACCGGCTTGTTATATAAATAGTTCAATGTCCAAAAATAAACAACAAGAAATTTATAAACTAATTGAATCAGATCCTACTAAAAATGAAAATAGTATAAAAATTATTTACGTTTCTCCAGAAAGACTAAAATCCACAAAGTTCATCAGCGTAATCAAAAAAATTAAAATTGGAATGCTGGTTGTAGACGAGGCACATTGCATTAGCCAGTGGGGAAGTGACTTCAGACCACATTACAAACAAATTGCTGATTTTTATCAACACATAAATAAGGATATTGTCAAAGTAGCTTTTACTGCAACAGCAAATAAAATTATTCAAGATGAAATTTGCACAACACTAAAACTAACAAATCCTTTCATATATTTAAAAAGTTTTTCTAGAAATAATTTATTTTTGGAAGTTATCAAATGCGAATCAGAAACAATTAAAAATTTAGTAATGTTAAGAATTTTAGATCAACATTCTGGACAAACAGGAATTATCTATTGTGCTACTCGAAAAGCAACTGAAAATCTTGTAAATTTCCTTCAAACATTTAATATTTTTGCAACACGTTACCACGGTGCCGTTGATAAAAAAGAGAAAGAAGAAATTCAAAATTCTTTTATTAACGGAAAAATAAAACTGATCATTGCGACAAATGCCTTTGGCATGGGCATTGATAAAAGTGATGTCAGATTTATCATCCATTATCAAATTCCAGGAAATATCGAGAACTATTATCAAGAAATTGGAAGAGCGGGCAGAGATGGAAAGCCATCAAATTGTTATAGTTTGTTTTATGTAGATGATATTAAAATTCAAATGAGTTTCGCGCAGAATAATAAAGAGTCATCGGTACAAACAAAAATTAATTTACAAAAACTCCAGCAAATATACAAACTTTTTAAAACTAAAGAATGCAGAACTAATATTATCCTTAATTATTTTGGTGAAGCAACTCAAAAAAGATGTCATAATTGCGACAACTGTAAAGAACAAGTATTTAAACATAAAGAACCAAAACACGCTTTACTTACAAAAGTTTCTGAATCAGAAATGGCACTAATTAAAAAACTACTTTTACAAAAGTACATGCAAAAAAAGCCAACAACATTTTTAACAGACACTGAAATTTGCTATTTAAGCGTCATTAAGCCAAATAACAAAATAGATTCTATGAAGATTCCTGGACTTGGAACTGGATGGGCAAATAAGTGGTGGAAAACGGTTGCACCAGTTATAAATACAAAATAATGGTAAAATACTAAAATGAAAATTAAAGACCTTGTTAAAGAATACGAAAAAATTAGTGTTTTTTTAAATTCTAAATGGCCGCTTAAAAACTCTGATCATAAAGTTTTTGCACGAACCATGAAAATCATGGAAGAGCTTGGAGAATTGTCAGACGAAATTTTGACCAGCATGAACTTACAAAGAAATACCAAAATTTCTAAATTTTCACGCGAAAATGTTGAAGATGAATTTGCAGATGTTCTTGGTTCATTAATACTTCTAGGAATTGAACTCAATATCAATGTCGAGAAAGTCATGAAAAAGAAAATTAAGTTTACAAGGGCAAGATTCGAAATGGATGAGTAATTTGGAACTTGGATAATTGGCGAATATTAGCAAGTTCTAGCGAGTTTTAGTAAGTTCCATTGATTGATATAATTCGCCATCATTAAATCCGCGATTTCTATAATATTCCCTAGTACCAACTGCTGAGATAACTGCCAAATTTTTATACTTATTTTCTTGTGCCAAACTCATAGCTCTTTCAATTAACTTTTTACCTAAACCTAAATGCTGAGCTTTTTCGTCTCCTTCTTTACCAATATCAACTACTGTTCCATAGACATGAATCTCTCTGATGATCGCTGAGTTTTCCAATTCCTTAATAAAAGTCTTTTCTGTTGGCAAACTTAAACGCAAAAAAGCCACAATCTTATTAGTGCCATTATTTTCAGCTTTTAAGATGTATTGTAAAAAGATCTCCTTGCTTGTTGAGGTTTTATATTTAATTTCATCCAATACTAATTTATTTGGATCAAATATTGAATTCCTAATTTCTCTTGCTCTAATATCAATTGATTTCTGACCGGCTTTTTCGAGTTTTTGTTCAGCTATTTGTCTGAAATTAGATAACTTATTTCCTTCAATAATATCTTGAGAAGGAATGTCTCTAATCACTCTGGTTAATCTGCAATATTGAGGCGTATTTAGCAAACAAAAACTTAAAACATCTAACAACTCTTCATATTCAAAAGGCTTCCACGAGCCTTTCTTGTAGTACTGCATTAATTCGGCACTACCAATCAAAGAGCATGGATAGATTTTTAATTCATCTGGTCTAAAATTTATGTCCGAAAAAAGTTTTTTAAAATCTTGTTTATCTTTCTCAACTGAAGAACCATATAAATTAGCCATCCAATGAGCATGAATCTTAAAACCTCCCAAACGAAGCAATCTTACAGCTCGCTTTGTCGCATCAATTAAATGACCACGGTGATTTTTTGTGAGTACATCATCGTTCAAACTTTGAAAACCAATTTGAGCTTTGGTACATCCAAGTTTGCGAATTCTGATTACCTCTTGCTCTGAAATATTATCTGGACGAGTCTCAATGACTAAGCCAACAGATCTAACAGCCGCTGTTTCATTAATTTTTTGCTGCTCGATTAATTCTTCCCAAGTAGCTGTTTGATAATGATCAAAGCCTCTGATTTTTTCTGGCGCAACATAAAGTTGTGAAACTGTTTGATTATAAGTTTTGGTAATAGAATCACCCTCAATCTCATATTCTTTAAAACTTTCCTTATTATCACTAGGAACATTTGTGGCAAGATTTTTAAGTAAAGAATAGTGCTCTTCAATTTTGTCTCTGTCGTCGCGCTTACCAAAATCATTTAGAGCTCTAAAACATTCTTTAATAAACCAGATTTGATACTTCTCTGGATAATATGACCACGTACCTCCAAGAATAATTAACTCCGCCTTACTAACGCTATGACCAATATTTTCAAGGGCTTGAAGGCGATTGTAAGTTTGCATATAAGGATCAAACCAATTTCGCTCCGCACGCTGTGCACCTGGTTCATCAGATAAATAACTCTTCGGCATCCTAACATCACTAGGACAAAAAATACATTTTCCAGGGCATGGGAAGGGTTTTGTTAGCACTGTAATTGGAGCAACACCTGACTGAGTACGGGTAGGTTTCATTTTGATGTTGTCCAAAATATATCGTTGCTGAGGTTTTAGTCCATGCTTTCCAGCAAGATTTCTATAGCCAGAGGTAAGCTCTTCCTTTGAAAAAACATTGCCGTCCTCCTTCGCATGCATTTTAATTAATTTAGCAAGCTTTTTAGAAGTAATTACATCCATAGATTCTAAAGTTTTAAATAGAGGAACAAGAGATTCAATATAGTTGGTATAATCAAATTTAAACTTCATAAGGTATATATATATATATATATATATTATAGTTGATTGAGCAGTATAAATATGGACGAAATTACAATCAAAAAATTAAACAAAATAAATCTTGATTTTTATAACACTACTGCAAAAGATTTTAATGAGAGCAGACAGTATTTTTGGCAAGGTTGGAATTCGATAATTAAATATTTAGATCACTTTAATAAATTAAAGTTGCTAGATTTAGGCTGTGGAAATGCTAGATTTTTTCAATTTCTAATTAAAAACATTCCTAACAAAAATATTAATTATGTTGGCGTTGACAATAATAATGAATTACTAGGTTTTGCACAAGAAGATTTTAACAATAGAGTAGGAGAGATAAATGGAACTTTTAAACTTCAAAAAATTGATATCGTAACTTCACTTATTAAAAAAAAAGATTTTTTGATAGAAAAAGAATTTGATCTTATCGTCTCATTTGGAGTTTTTCATCATATACCATCATATGAATTAAGATTGCAGCTTCTTGAATTTATGAAATCTAAAATTACTAATGAAGGCCTAATTATTATTTCGTTATGGCAATTTATGGAATTTGAAAGATTTAAAAAAAAGATTGTTTCTGACACTCAACAAGAAGCTAATGATTTTATTTTAGATTGGAAAAAAGGCAAAGAAGCAAATCGATATTGTCATTTTGTTGATGAGGCCGAACAAAATAAACTAATTAAAAAAGCTAATTTAAAATTAATTGAATCGTTTAGAGCTGATGGAAAAGAAGGTAATGTTAATACTTATCTTGTACTAAAAAAGAAGTAGAATATTAAATAATTATACTCAAAAGGACACAAGTGAAAATAATTTTATCACTTTTACTAATTGTATTATCAATAATTGGAATAGCAGACTCCTCATACATTACATATGAGAAAATTGCTGGATATACCCCAGACTGTGGAGCTGGTTTTGACTGTGGAACCGTGTTAAACAGTGAGTGGTCGAGTATTGGTCCAATTCCTCTTTCTTTACTTGGATTTGTATTTTATTTAACAGTTTTTATATTATCAATTTTAAATTGTCTAGACTTTGATTTAAAGAAATATTTGAAAAATGGTTTTTTAAAACTGACAACAATTCAAGAATTAATTTTAGCGGCAACAATTTTTGGAGCTCTTTTTTCTGGATACTTAGTTTTTATAATGGCTTTTGTAATTCATGCCTGGTGTAAATACTGTTTAATTTCAGCATTCACATCATTATCATTATTCATCGTTTCTTCAACATATTATATAAAATATCAAAATGATTCGCCATTTCTAATTAAACAAATCATATTTTCTATCTTTCACTTTTTATATGTTAATCTTTTAAAAAAAATATTCTTTTTATTTGATGCGGAATTTATTCATAATTTGATAACAAGTGTAGGAAAAGGCTTAGGAAAAAATACAATTTTTCAATTTTTAACAGCAACTTTTTTCTCTTTTTCGAGCACTAATTTAGAAAGAAAATTTGATGGAATAACTTTTAAAAATCCAGTTGGACTCTCCGCAGGATTTGATTATAACGGTGAACTAACTGGTATATTACCAAGCGTAGGCTTTGGTTTTCACACAATAGGAACTGTAACATACGAAGCTTATGAAGGAAATAAAAAACCTCGGTTGGGAAGATATTTAAAATCACAAAGTTTGTTAGTAAATAAAGGCTTCAAATCTTTAGGTGCGAAAGTGATTGCTAAAAAATTAACTGGTTTAAATTTTTCAATTCCAACTGGAATTAGCATCGGTAGCACCAACAAACACTATGATTCTAATGAAAATCAAATTAAAGACATACTAAAAACATTTTCAATCTTTGAAAAATCTAAAATCAAACATCAATATTATGAATTAAATATTAGTTGTCCAAACACTTTTGGTGGCGAACCATTTACAACCCCAAATAAATTAAAATCGCTTTTAGATTCACTTGAAAAACTAAATATCTCTAAGCCAATTTATGTAAAAATGCCAATCGATCAAAGTAAAAAAGAAACACTACTAATGCTACAAATTATTGATAAATATCACGTAGCTGGAGTAATTTTTGGAAACCTGACAAAAGATAAAACAAATCCTGATGTTAATCCAATTGATCTCAAACATTGGAAACATGCTAAAGGAAACTTGAGTGGCAAACCAACTTGGAACAGATCAAATGAGTTGGTGGCGCTAACAAGAAAAAACTTTAAAAATCGTTTTACAATCATTGGAACAGGTGGAATATTTACTGGCGAAGATGCTTCAAAAAAAATCAATTATGGTGCGGACCTAATTCAATTAATCACAGGAATGATTTTTGAGGGGCCACAAACTATCGGTCAAATAAATTTAAAATTATCTCAAGAAATCTTCAAATAGGAAGAACTTTTTTTATGATTTTTAAATCTAAAACTAATAAAAATAAACTACTTTGGCCTGATATCATACGTATAATCTCAGTATTTTTAGTAATCGTGATACATGCCTCGGCTACAGAAGTTTTATCGTGGAAACAAGTAAAAACTCCTGATTGGATAATTGGTAACATATACGATTCATTGGCAAGAATATCAGTACCATTATTCGTAATGCTAAGTGGTTCCTTATTAATTCATAAGAAAGACAACTTAAAAACATTTTTCAAAAAAAGAGTAAAAAGAATTTTGCTCCCATGGATGTTTTGGGGCACAATTTTATTATTTGTAAATAATTTCGCACAACTAAGTAATTTACTTACCGGTAAAGTACTTAACTTTAATGATTTTAAAATACTTTTGATGGAAAACTTTTTAAGCGGCTTTTGGTTTATGCCAATGATCGTAGGAATTTATTTGACTACTCCAATTATTAAGAAATTTGCAGTTAATGCGACAAAAAAAGAATTAAAATATTTTTTATCGATTTGGTTTGTACTTGCATCGCTACTACCTACTGCGCACAATTTATTTAATCTTAATATTAGTTTTATTATTCCAAATTGGTTCGCTTATTTAGGATATTTTGTTGGAGGATATTGTATTGTTCACAGATCAAAGATTTCTGAAAATCACTTATGGCAATCAAAACTAATTTTTATAACCAGTCTGATTTTTACAATTTTTGGAACTTATTTTTTGTCAGCTAAAAATAATCAATTTGTTGGATACCTTTACGAATACCTTTCTGTAAATGTTTTATTAATGAGTTTTTCATCATTTATTTTATTATTCAATTATTTTGAAAAGATAAAGCTAAATAATAAAACAACTAGTTACATCCATTTGATCTCCAAATATAGTTTTGGAATCTTATTAAGTCACATTGTCTTAATAAAATATTTGAATTTACCACCATATCCATTGCTTACTATTCCACTTTCAACATTAATAATTTTTTTCATTTCGTTTTCTCTAATAAGCATATTAAAAAAAGTTAGTTTTCTAAAATATATTGTAGGTTAAAATATGATTAAAGTTGAATCTAACCTTAGAGAAAAACCGAATGAAACAGAATCAAGATTAGGATTTACTGCAAAAGAGTTTAATTGGTGGGCTGAACCTTTTTGGTATGGACAAAGAATTTTTGATCAACATGTTGGGAATACTGACAAAGCCACGCCACTTCATATAGTTCCATCATACAATGGAAATGAAAACAAGATTACTTATGTTGAGGAAATTGATTTAATCTACGTTTGTACAAAATACATATCAAGTGCAATTGCTTCTTTAAAAAAACATAGATTAAGAATGGAATCATTTCGAACAACAAATCCTCATTTAATAAGACTTGGGATATGTACTAGGATAGATGTATTGCCAGTGTTTACTGGAATAGAGGAGAGAGCTCATGCTTATTTTCATAAACACGTTAAAAAAACTTTAAAAGCTGGTGCCATTAAATATACTGGCTTGTATGATGGCTCTGATTTTTCTGAGGAATATGCTTTTCAGCAAATAGCAACAATCATACTTAATAATAAAGATCTACCTATATTTCCATTGCCATCAAATTTCAATCATAAGGATCAATCAGTCACTAAGCTATGAATAATATAAAATTTATATATTTCGATGTCGGAGGCGTTCTTCTATTAGATTTTTCTAATACAAATAAGTGGTCAAAAATGAAAAGTGATTTGGGAATAACTAAAGACAATGAGAAAATGTTTGATTTAATCTGGCTAAAATATAGAGACAAAATTTGTATAGATTGTGACATTGACACTATTGTTCATGAGCTACGTAAAACTATTAATCTGTCCATACCAAACGAATATTCAATGTTAGAAGATTTTGTAAAAAGATTTGATAAAAATCCCTACATGTGGGCAGCAATTGAAATAGTAAAACAAAAATTCAAGATTGGATTATTAACCAACATGTATCCAAGGATGCTTGAGTTAATTCAATCATCAAAATTATTGCCAAATATCAGTTGGAATACAATAATTGATTCAAGTAAGGTTGGCTATCAAAAACCTGACAATAAAATATTTGAACTTGCCGAAAAATTATCTGGAGTAAAACCAGAAGAAATTTTATTTGTAGAAAACACATCAGAGCATACCGAGGCTGCAAAACAAAAAGGGTGGAACGTTTTTTTATACGATGACCAAAATCCTAAAATATCTAGTGAAAAATTACTTGAAATTTTGAAACTAAAATAATACCATTTTTACTAAATAAATATCAACTTCATAAAAAAGTTCTAGTTACCTTCTAATTTAACATTAGCTCTTAGAGAAACCTCTTCTTCACCGTCTTCGTTGATAAAATTGAAGTCGAAAATTTAGTTAAAAAATCAAATCATATTTTAAAGAATCGAGAGTTTTTCTAGTTTGTTCTGCCTGCCCAGTTCTCAGACTTTTTTCTGATTCAGCTTTTAGCCTAAGATATTGATTCGTTGTGTCACCATCATCTTCTGTTTTTATCATATGTCTCAATTATATCAAGTTAGAACTTTTTTTGCTTCTTTTTTGAATTGCAAAATATCTTTATATAATACTGTTGTCATTCCAGCTTCTTCAGCAGCCTGAAGATTTTCTTTTTGATCATCTACAAAAAAAATATCATTAGTTTTCCTATTTAGTTTTTTTGCAATTAATTCATAAGCTGTTGAATCTGTTTTATTAACCCCATAGTCTTTCGCTGTATAAATATTGTCAAAGATCTGATCAATGATTTTTCTAACTGAAAGATTGTTTTGAACAGTTCCAGATGTAAATATATTAATAGAATATTTTTCTTTTAAAGATTTATAAAAATCTAAAAGTGGTTGATTGAACTCAAAGTAGTTAAAAAAATCATAATCACCATACTTATTCAATAATATATCGTTAAGAGCATTAAGTTTGCCAGTATATATTTTATCTTTAGGAAAAAGAATAACATGTGAAAAATCAGAAAGAATAGTGTTTATCATATTTCCTTTAGATTAATTCAAAATACTTAAATATATCCAATATTCCATTTTCATCCACACTTGCTCCCACAAAAGACTTTTCTTTACCTTTTGTTTTCACCAATTCTTTAAAATCTTGTTTAGCATTACCCATAGTTGCGCCAAATCCGCACATCTCTATAAACTGCCAGTCACTGCCGCTATCACCAACACCCAAAGTGTTTTCTAAAGATAAGCCAGTTGCTTTTGAAATCTCTATAGCACCTTGTTTTTTAGATATTCCTGACGCAGTAATAATTCCAAATTGAAGAGGAAGAATTACTGGATGAACACTCCAACTTAAAACCAGCTCATTTTTTAAAGGTTCAAATATTTTATTTAAATTTTCTTTATCTGACTCATTAATTGCAATTGGCATAATTTTAGTAATTTGAGCCTTTTTAGCGGCTTCTACCAATAAATCTACCTGAAGTGGCTCAGCCTGAATTACATGATTATGTTTTTGAGTGATATCTCCGGCTTGCGATTTTTGAATTACATAGTTGTCTACTGTATAAAATTCGACGTACACATTGGCATCCAAAAAAGCTTGAATTACTTTAACAGCACTTTTTGTTGGAACATTATTTTGTTTAACAATCTCTTTGTTTAATGGATTAATAATCACTCCACCACCATCTGTAATATGAACATTGTCAAGATCAGCATCTTTTATTTCTTTGCTAATTGCAAAATGAGGCTTAGCTGTACATAAACTAATTGGAATACCTTTATTTTGAATTTCTTTAAGAGCAGAAATTACGTCTGGATGAGGGTGGGGT
Organism: Candidatus Pacebacteria bacterium CG_4_10_14_3_um_filter_34_15; assembly: GCA_002783105.1. GTDB lineage: Bacteria > Patescibacteriota > Microgenomatia > UBA1400 > PJMF01 > VFLK01. The sequence goes on from PFJN01000038.1 coordinate 15,579, forward strand.
GAATTATAACCAATTTTCTCACCAACGATGACGCCGTCTACATCTAGAATAATTGCATGAATATTTTTGTTCATATTTTCTATAATAAACCATCAACAAATTCATTTATTTTTTCTTGATTTAATTCAACATTATTTATATTGCTTCCAGTTTTACAAGTTAAGCTTCCTACAAATTTGCATTGTTCCCAAGAGCAAATACTTTTCACCCAGCTGATTACATTATCCCAAGATTCTTGTCCCGCCATACCATGGGTAATCACTCCCAGTTTTTTCCCTTTTAGATATTTATTATCTTCATGACACCAAGACACAATTCTATTCCAAAATATTAAAGCAAGTGGTGTCACATTATCACTCCAAGTTGGAGTTGCCAAAATATAAACATCATAATTTCTAATACTTGGTTCTATTAATTCAGAAAACTCATCTTTAATATGAGGGCAAACCTCACTTTCAGCACAATTCTCACATCCATCAGGAATCTGAATATCTATATCTCTAAGAATCAATTCTCTAACCTCATAACCTTCAAGTTTTTTTCTAACTTCACCTGTTATCTGATCAGTATTACCTTTACGATGAGATGCATTGATTATGAGAATTTTCATATATTTATTTCAAAATCAGCATTGGTTCTTCACCATCTTTTACTTTGAATAATTCTTGATTAAAGAATTTAATTTTCTTAGGAGAAATTTTATACATCCTTCCAGATATAATTTTTTTTACCATATTTTCATGAGTCAATTCATTATTCTTCACATTTAAAGAATCTTTCCAAAGTTTTAAGGCATGTTTTACTTTTGCAGAGTTTGAAATTTTCTCAGCAACTCCATAAATTTGCAATCCTTTTTTAAGTCCAGACATGTTTTGATTAGAGCTTGTCACTGCAACAGCAACATTTGGATTTTGAGAAATTTGCTTACAATGGATAGTAGTTGGCGAACTTAAAAAATACAGGTTACAATCATGATCAAATGAATAGTACACTGATGCAATCCAGGGATGTACTTCACCACAGGTAGCAACCTGCATTAAATTATGTTCTTTTAGATAATCAAGAACGTGTTTTCTTGTTAGTTTCATAATATAAATTATATCAGTTGAGACTATTCCTCAAGTGCTTCTGTCAATGTCTCGCTCAATAATTTCTCAAGTAATTCTAAATTTCCCTCATCACCAACCCGCATAGCCTCAAGATATTTTTCTCGATCTATTTTTGTTTCAACTTTAATTTCAACTGCTGGCAAACCAAGCTTAAGTAATAAAAAAATTGTCAGCATTCTACCGACCCTGCCATTGTAATCCTGAAAAGGATGAATAAATATAAATCTATGTTGGAACCAAGCCAATAGGCTAACAGCGCTATCAATAAAAACTTCCTCTGTTGGTTTTGGTAAATTTTCTAGTTGTATTTTTAAATCATCACATAGATTTTTGATAAGTTCGGGTAATAAAAAATAAGTTGGCGCTTCTTTTCCAGAGTAGGTAACTTGAATATTTCTAAATCTTCCTGCCCAATCAGGAAAAATCCATTGAAAAGAAATCGCATGAATTTTGCAAATTAATTCTGATGTGATTTCAGTATTCTTTTTATCTTTGCTTAGATCATGAATAAACTCTAAACCTTTTCTTGTAGCTTCTATTTCTAGCGGAAGAAGTTTGGTGCGTGAAATAATTCCCAACGCTGTCTTTTTATATGAGGTTGCACCAGAGGGTTTAGTATTGCCTTGGGTCATTTAAATATTGAATTCACCATTTTACGAGTAATAGATTCACCTTCTAATCTGGTGGTTCGAATAATAATTTCAGGCATAGAAATTCGAAACGCACTCAAAAGACCTTTTTTAGTGGTTTTTCTTTTTTTATAAGTAGAATAGGCCTTTTGCAGACTAGATTTCTTTTGCATACTAAAAAGTATTATAAACTAAATTGCCAAAAAATCTGATATGTAAAACTAAATGAAAATTTATTGGACGCCCAACTTGGTCTTCCGTCCATGCTCTAAACACTCCTTCGTTTATGTCCTTTAGGGTACATAAGTTCAGTCGGATTCACGACTCGCAATTATTTCTACTTAATGTAGCTCTCATGCACTAGAATGACTCGCACTGTGTGCTCGTGTACCCGTCGTTCAATTGTCCTGATCTTCTAGTTAGATATCAAATAAAATATCAGCTAAAGCTGATATTTTATTTGAGGGCACAAGTGGACTATGTCAAAACTTTTTTATCAATCAATATTAACAGAATAATTTTGAAGCAGGGTTCCATACATTAAAAGTTTTTCTGCTTTTTCTTGAGAAACATTGGAGTCAATATCAGAATTCAAATCTATAATAATATCTTTTATATAATCCTTAAGATCTTGATTGGATAATTCTAATGACCATCTCTTTGATTCCTGCCAAAATCTATTAGCTGATTTTTGAGAGCCTCTTGCTGTTAAATTTGCAACTCTATACAAGTCATTAGAAAGAGAACCTATTAACATTTTTTTATTTGTCATAATATTTCTTTAAAAAAATATTCTGTTAATTTTTTATACTTTTTTTTAATATCTTCGCTCTGAATTTCATTTTTAGTATCATTATCACTTGGTCTAATATTAATAAAAGAATTAAAATCAACTTCTAATGTTTCTAAATCAATACCGCCGCCCCATAAATCTTTTTGTTTTGAATTCTGTTCAATTAAAAGCTGTTCTCCTTCAAAATGACGATTCATTCCAGCAGAACAAATTTCATTCTCAATATCAATAACAGTCTTTATATAGACTTTAAACTCTTCTTTGAGTCTTTCAATTTCTTCTTTAGTAAAAGGCTGAGATTTTGTAATTATCATATCTATATGATATCAGATTAAAATTTGGATGACATAAGTGGACTATGTCAGAAATTTTTATTTTAGCCTTTCAACAAACAAAATAAAATAATGATTATATCTACATTTTTAGTTCAAACTGATCATTGACAAATGTGTCTTATCTGACACAATATAAACAATAAAGAAGACAGTGATCTTAGATAATTTAGCTACAAAAAAACTAAGTACTTTTTCAATTGAAGTTAGAGCTAAATTTAATGATCTTTTTGAAATCTTAAGCAAAGTGGGCAAACTAGAAATGCCCTTTGCCAAAAAAATAGGGAATCAACTATTTGAAATTAGAATCAAGCATAGAGTTCAATGGCGAGCGATTTACGCATATATATTAAAAAACCAAGTAGTAATCTTATCTGCTTTTCAGAAAAAAACTCAAAAAATACCAAAGAAAGAACTAACTAAAGCTCTAAAAAGACTTAAAAAATATTAAATAAAGGATGAATATGAAAAATAATAATGTTTCTCTAAAAGAATGGGGTAAACAGTTCTCACTATCACAAAAAAAGAATGCTAAAAAAGCCAACAATTATTATGTTGTAGTTGAAGAATTTAAAAAAATTAGAAAAGAGCTTGGTTTTACTCAACAAGAATTGGCAGACAAAATGGGTATTGATCGCACTGTAATTACCAAGATAGAAACAGGAGCTAGAAATACTACTCTAAACAGTCTAATTAAGTTTGCTGAAGGTATGGATAAAAAACTTAAGATAAGCTTTGTTTAAGCTTATTACTTGATGGGAAATATTTGATGGCACAAGTGGACAATGTCAAAACTTTTTTTATAAACTTTGCGATCATTATTCCAGCTTCATTGACCTAAGTTTTCCCAGTAATTCAAGTTGCTTATTATAAGGTATAGAGATTTTATCCTCGGGTCTTAATCCCAACTCATTTTCTATAACTTCATGCTGTCCTTCTGGATAATCTAAAATTATTGAGTGCAACCAGTCATCAATTAAATAAAGTCTTATCTGACCTCCTTTATAATCATAGTCAAAGTTGCTCATCTTTATCAAATCAACTACCTGATATCCTTTGTTTTTAAGCCACTTTAATCCAGCTTCTATATTTTCCACTGGTATACTTTCCATTGAAGAAAATTTCCCATGTGATTCTTCAAGAATATGAATCTCATTTTTATTAGAATAGCTAACTAGTTTTACAACATCATTTCCTTCATGTTGACCATAATAATGATTTGTAACTTTTTCTGAACTAACACTAATCCCTAATTTATCTAAAATTTTTATAATTTTATCAAATGATTCAACCTGGTATTTTTTTTCTTGATATTTCATTTGGATACCTTTTTGATATCATTTTCTACCTTTCCACTTCCATCTTATTTTGTGATTTCTAACCAAATATTCTGACAAGTTTTTCTGTTTCCCTGCACTGCTATATATGTAGCGGTATATTGTTTCGTGACAAATTACTGTTTGACTATTATTCTTTCTTTTGAGTCTTCCTGCTATTTCTTCAGGACTCCAACCAAGACGTAATTTATCTCTAACGTAGCTCCAGCGCGGCGCCCCTACCCACCGCGCCTCCGCTATTTTTTGCGCGCGTGATTTTTCTCTCGCTATCGCTCGAGAAAGGAAATAATTTATAGTATTCTTGCCCCACCCATCTGTACGTGGATAACACCACCTTTTTCTTTTAGTTTCAAAAATTGAGATTACTATTTTTTGCAGGAAACCAAAGCGGTGGAGTAACGCAGGGATTAGGAAAATTAAAACACATCGGTGTGCCGAGGAAACATGATCGCGAGAGAGACTGGATACAAATAATATTTTTGTTTAATCGAGGTAAAATAAAAAACCCGTAAAACAAGGTAATTATAAATGTTAAAAACAATCCAGCTAATATAATGAAGAAGAGTTTACTGATGTTATTTTTCATTTCTATTAATTAATTTTTTTTCACTAAAATTATCATAGCATTTAAAAATGCAATTCTCCAACATTATTATTTAAAAGTTCTTTACTGTTCTTGTTTCAGCATTATCGGTAAAAAAGTAGAATACTTCTCATCGGTTGTTTCCCACATTGCACTATCACTGGATGTAACCACAAAACCGAGAACTGAACCAGCTACCACTTTTCCGTGGGCTTCAACCATATTTAAAATATCCTTACTGTCTATTATTTGGCCGGGATTACCATCCACTTCAAGTTCAAATAAAGTTTCGTTCCCTGCGGTTGCTGTTACTTTACCCCCGTGAGCCATCTGGTATTCTGGTTTTTTACTTTGCTCAGCTGGGGTTTCTTGTTCTGTCAAGCTTGAAATAAAATTTATATTAAAGCCAGGGTTTTCCTCATTGAACTGTACAAAACTTTCTTGGTTTCCCGTCGCCGGATCGACAATGAGAACATCTGCAAATTTAAATTGACCGCCAGTTTTACTACCCCAGGCCGTAATAAAGAACCGCTTACCGTCTGCTCTCAATCCTGATGTATGAACCCATGTGTGGTCAATATCTAGTTGTGTAGGAGGTAAACCTTCGAGTTCTAAATTTTCCGAATCACGTCTACCATAACCGACAATATCTCCGTTCTGTTTTTCAACTTTTATGTGATCAGCAAAATAATTGGTAATTATCCTTCCTCCTTCAAAATTAGCGACTGTAAAATTTCCATCTTTAGATACAGGAATTAAATTTCCCTGAGGTCTTAATACCAAAACTCCAGTGTCTATTTCTTCCGAATTAAACTCATTTGTATTTACCTTGAGTAAATATCTATCTCCACTTTCATCATAGGAAAACTCGACCAGCTGTTTATTCTGGCTATCCGTAAATGTGTATTTAGATGTAGCTTCATCAAAAGAATGTGTACCATCTCATACACATTCTTTGCGGTTTCACCTGTATTAAGGTTGTGGCGCATTACCAAAAGTTGTTGAGTCTTTTCTTTAGTATAGGGATTAGTTAATTCGCTTATAGAAGTGGTTATGCCAATGCGCTCGTTTTCGGTATTAGAATACTGAAATTCCACATATTGCCACTCAGCATTACCTCTGTTGAATGGTTTAAAATGCTCTTTTCTCGAGAGAAGTTGCTCGGCTGTCTCTGGTTTGTTACTTTGACCTTCAGCTTTAGCTAAACCAAACCTATTTAAAGCCACTGCTCCAGCCGCTGCTCCCATCAACTTTAAAAAATCTCTTCTTGTTATTTCGCTCATATTTATATATCCCTGTCGTTATTATTATACTAAATATTGAGTAAAAATGTGGCGCTGGTAACGAAATCACGGGCTGGAAGTAGTGTTTCTTATTGATGTACAGGTAAAAACAGTGTGTAAAAGGTCG
>PFJN01000031.1 GCA_002783105.1 Candidatus Pacebacteria bacterium CG_4_10_14_3_um_filter_34_15
ACGCTAGGGACGCTTAGGCGCGATGACTCTGTTATCCCCGAGGTAACTTTTATCCGATAAGCCCGGTGTCTTCCACAAAACACACGAGGATCACTATAACCTGCTTTCGCAACTGCTCGGCTTGTATGCCTCACAGTAAAGCATTCTTATGCTATTGCACGTCCAGCCTGATTTCTATCCAGGCTAAGAATACCATTGCGCGCTTGCGTTACTCTTTAGCAAGCAACCTCCCCAGTTAAACTACCCACCAGACAGTGTTCTTTCACACGTTTGCAGTGTGATTAAGTTAGATGATAAATACAAAACGGGCGGTATTTCACTGGTCGGAAACGTCATAAATGAAGTTTCCTCCCGCCTATTCTAAACAATCCTATATTCACCGTCAGTGCCAAGTTGTAGTAAAGCTCTACGGGGTCTTTTTGTCCTGCTGTCAGTAGGCCGCATCTTCACAGCCATTTCAATTTCGCCGAGTAATAGTTCAAGACAGTATGAGGCTTGTTAAACCTTTCGTGCGGGTCGCCAATTAAGCGACAAGGAACTTCGCTCATAAACAAACACCAAATAAATATTTGGTAGTTGTACGCTTTGTTTTTACGATCTTTAGACGCTTGTATTTAAAGATCCTCATAGTCGCCTATGAGATCGGACTATATCTTCCCAATTGTATTAAACAATTAGGCTCAACGTATAGTCTCTGAGGGTTCTTAATTCAATCTAGTTTTTTATCCATTAACTTGGCGATTTTCTTCAAACCAGTGGCTTGAAGATGTTGCTTTTGGTTCATCATATTCACTACTTTCGAAAAAGTAATAAAATTATGACTTTTTTTTAGTTAAAAGTGGATATTGGTTAAAAAATGGAATAATTACATTTGTCAAATCAGAACGTTTTCGCACACAGAAACGATATAAATTATATTTATGATTATCATATCTCTTATTTATAAAGAGTTTTCCGCAATCAAAAAATTCTTGAATATCTTTTAAAACATCCAAATCTCTTTCTGATTGAGTTATCACAAACTCAGGCATAACTTGCTAATTAAATTTACTCGTTCTATTACGAAAAATACTGACTGAAAAACATCCTTCTCCATCTACAAAACCAACTATCCAACTAGAAAAATCAAGTCTTCCCTGCTGATTGTCTGCACTTGGATCATTTTCACTCATCTATGGTAAATGTATACCATAAATTGATAAGTAGATCAAGATTCTCAGAGTTTCCAGCATATAGTTGAGTTTTACTAAGGCAGCTTTCCTACCATAGAACAGTTCATTATTGTTACTCCATTAAACTTAACGTTCAATTAAATTTAATTAATGGGGGGCGTGGTTATTTCTACCACGCTCCTTATGTCTCCATAAGGATCGGACTATATCATCTCAAACCGAAATTTGAGGTTAGCGTATAGTCTCTGAGGATTCTGATAAAATGTCTTTTTTTACGTACTTTCTAGTACGACCGGCTCCTAAGTTGATTTTTTCTCTTAACTCTACTAATTCTTTTAATCCAGCTTCTGTTAAATGCTTTTTTTCAAACATTAATTCGACAGCTTTCTTAAAAATTGCAAAATTTTTCTTTTTTCTTTGAGAAAAAAAATTGTATTTTGTAAAAAATGGTAAAATAAATTCTTTTAACATTTTAGGATTAGTTACATCGTAAGAGTGCAAACCATCTTGTCTAGCCTTAATAATGCCACATTTAAAGTGGTGTTTCATTAAAGCTAAGATAGTTTTTTCTCTTTGAGAAACATTAAAACTTAGTACTGGTTGCCAACCAGTTTTATAATCATCTTTCTTACGAAAGGAAATGTTAAAACTTCCTTCTCCATCTACAAAACCTGATAAATACCAAGCAATATTAATGGGAATTTGATTATAATTTGACATTCTGTCAGTCTTTCCTGCTGATTATCTCTATTCAATCGATTGTCACTACTGATATTGTATCAGCAGTACGATTGACCTGTCAAGATTTTCCAGCATATAGCTAACTTTTTTAACTACAATTGTACTTATAGTTACTGCTGCCGTTCACCGGGGCTTCGATCAGAGGCCTTATCTAATAAATTAGACAAAACCCCCTCAATTAACCTTCCGGCACTGGGCAGGCTTCAGCCCGTATACTTCCTCTTACGAGTTTGCACAGACCTGTGTTTTTGGTAAACAGTCAACCTCATGACATTCACTGCGCCTCTTTACATTACTGTAAAGAGGAGGGCATCTCTCGAAATTACGCCCAGCTGTTTTGCCGAGTTCCTTAAACTATTTTCTCTCGCTCTCCTTGGTCTACTCGACCTGACCACCTGTGTCGGTTATCGGTACGATTTGATTAGAATCTCCTTGCGAAGCTTTTCCAGGATAATGAAATCGCGCGTAACTCGTCTTCCAAAAGGAATCAGAGCCCTATAACACTTCAGATAAACGCCTAAACGGATTTTCCAATTTAGACTGCTTTAGTGCTTTGAAGCAACATTCACCGCTGCTCACACGTTATCCATCACCGTCCCTTCCCAAGTCAAATGATCCTAACCAAGGACTGGAATATTAGCCAGTAATCCATCGGCTACCCCTCATTAACGAGGGCTCACCTTAGGGTCGCCTAACCCGCACACGACGAACGTGGGTGCGGAAACCTTGGTCATTCGGAGTCGGGGATTCTCACCCCAATTTCGCTACTCATGCCGGCATTCTCACTTCTGATCGCTCCACCAACTCCTTACGGGCTGGCTTCAAAGCACACAGAACGCTCCCTTACCGCTCCAATATCAAATAAATTTAATATCGAAACCCTAAGCTTCGGTTACATATTTGAGCCTCGTTGGATTTTCAGCGCATTATTCCTCGGCTAGTGAGCTGTTACGCTTTCTTTAAAGGATGGCTGCTTCTGAGCCGACCTCCTAGGTGTGTTAGGAATAACACTTCTTTTCCCACTAAATATGTAATTTGAGACCTTAGCTGTAGGTCTGGTTTGTTTTCCTTTTGCTCCTGGAACTTAGCTCCCAGGTGCTGAGTGCTACGAAACATTACGAGGTATTCGGAGTTTAACTAGGCGCTTAAGCTTTCGCTCAAGGCACCAGATCAGTGCTCTACCCCCTCGCAACTTCACGTAACCCTATACCTAAATATATTTCAGGGAGAACCAGCTATCTCCGGGTTCGATTGGCATATTACCTCTTACCACAACTCATCCGAGCATCTTGCAGCATACACCGGTGCGGACCTCCACCCCGATATTATCAGGGCTTCATCCTGGTCATGGTAAGCTCACCCGGTTTCGGGTCATTCAGCAACTACAGATCGCGCTATTCACGCTCGCTTTCACTACGGCTTCGACACGAAATGTCTTAACCTAAGCAGTTGCCAAATACTCGCCGGCTCATTCTTCAATAGGCACGACATTACACAATAAATGTGCTTTGTCTGATTGTTAGCAGATGGTTTCAGGTTCTATTTCACGGGGTCTTCAACCCTTCTTTTCACCTTTCCCTCACGGTACTCGTTCACTATCGGTCTTATCTGGTATTTAGTCTTGGAGTGTGGTCACCCCGGATTCAGAAGGGAGTTTGCCGTCTCCCAACCTACTCAGGAATCCTCTATCGTTTTATTAGATTTTGCTTACGGGATTATCACCCTCTTTGATCGCTCATTCCAAAGCGTTCTTCTATCTTCTAAAATCGAATGTTGAGGTCCTACAACCCCCGGAATAAATTCCGGGTTTGGACTGGTCCCTTTTCGCTCGTCGCTTACTCAGGGAATCTCTTACGTTTTCTTTTCCTCCGCCTACTTAGATATTTCAGTTCGGCGGGTTACCCACCTAAATTTTAAATTTAGGGCCACTATGCTCTCACATAGCGTGATTGCTCAATTCGGACACGGCTGGATCATAACTTTTTCCCAGTTACCCAACCACTTTCGCGGGGTTAGCGTCCTTCATCGGCCAGATAAGCCTAGGCATCCACTATCTGCATTAATTCACATAATTTTTTATGTTTAATAAGCTTGCTATAAACACGCGCTTGCGCTTGTGCTATAGACTTTAGCATGCGAGACTTTTGACAGTCTCGACTTGTAGCATTTATATTTTTTTCGTAATTTCGACGAAATATTTGTACAATTTAGTGTGTTGCCACACAATAAAGTACAAATTGATGTTGAAATTTTTAAAAAGATGCATGGCCACTGATGATTAAATCATCATTTTGACCTATACATGACAGTTTTCTTCACTTGTTAAAGATCAACTCTTTCCTGAAAACTTGTTATTAGTCACCATGTCGGCAATCATAAACAATAGTTGTTTCCATTCCAGACTTCAAGGTTTTAGGTTTCTATGCAGTCTTAATAACTTTTGAGAGTCCATCTGCATTAACTACCTTGTTTTTCAGCAATAATTAGTTGCTAAATGTTAGTTCTCAGTAAAACCTGGTGAGGTAAAACCAAAGAACTAATATTTAATAACCAATTTATTGCGTTCAATATTAAAAAATTAATAATCTTAAATCTAAGTTAAATATTTTAAAAACTCTCGTCGAAACAGGTTCGAAATGTTCGTTTTTATAATATTTAACTTAATATCTAACAAAACGAATTCAAAATCTTTGTTTTTAAAACATTTAATTTATTTTTTTATTTAAAGAGCAATAATTCGGTTTTAAAAATTCAGTTTAAAATATAAGATCGACCTCTTAGATTGTGGACCCTAAGGGAGTCGAACCCTTGACCTCTTCATTGCAAATGAAGCGCTCTGACCAGCTGAGCTAAGGGCCCAAATCTGAAAAATTTAGAGCGTGAAAAAAAATAATCACACTAAAAATCTATCAATCTTAATTTATTTTTGAATTTTTCTTGAGGGATTCTAGTTTTAACAAGTTAAAAGTAGAATGTCTAAATGAGTGTTTCCCGAACAATCAGAATGATATTATATGACAAGAGTTTGAGATGCGCAACAGTAAAAACTATATTGTAAAAACTATATTTTTAAAGATCCACAAAAGAAACGAATTCCTCTGTACACGTCATTATATCAAAATATATCAGATCCTACAAGAAAAACCAAAGAAATGTAAATAAGAAATTGTGACTAATCAATGATTGGAACATTCCCTACGAGCTCAATTACAAGTTTTTTGTCATTAATTGTAATTTTGTACATTGGCTTGCCTTTGCTTGAACCAAGCAGTCCTAATGTTGCCCCAGTATGTTGATCTACAACCTCTTTTAATTGTTCAAAAGTAATATTTTTTCCCTTGCTATCTTCCTTTATACTTTCGACAATATCATTAAGAAGCTTAGCGTCTCGCACCGAATCATAAACAAAAAACTGATTATCTTTTTCCTTATCCCATGGATAAACTGTAATTTCATCAGTGTTCACAACCAAGATACCTTTTTCATTATGGTCTCTGTCCAAATTAACAAATCTCATATTTGCTGGAGCTAAAGCTTGATAGTCTTTTATAACTATGAGAAGTTCAGCAACTCGCTCTCCTTCAACTCCATACTCTTCTGATCTTGTATAAGCAACATTACAATGTCCGCAGCCACAAATAGCTTCCGAATGAGCATGAGAACCATCTTCAGGATCGACATGAGTATCTGTGTGCCAACCATATTTTTGACCTTTTTTTACTCGATAATCATAAACTGCTAAAAAAGCTTCTTCAGGAGATAACCCAAGTTTTATTAATGAAATTGAAATACCCAAATCTGCTCCTGGTCTAGCCAACTCGCCCTCAGCCTGTTCTTTGGTATATCCACCGTCTACACAAATAGAAGATTGGCTGGTTGGGATTGCTAAATTTTCTTGAACATGAGCAATTACGTCGCTAGGAACATCGGAATTTGCCTCAATATTTTTTGCTAAATTTTGTAAAAATAATTTATCATTTTCTGCTGCTGCCATTTTTCCCCCTTTTTCTTCTTCATCAAACATATAATTAATCCATTACTATTTGCTAAATTCATTTAGTTAGCAAGGCAACATTCTAAACCAATGGGCAAAAAATACAAATATTAAAAAAATTACTATTGACAACATACGACATACACTTAGCACATAAATAAAAAATATCTTATAAAAACCTCAAATCATGATCAGAACCCAAGTTTATATTCCAGATGAATTGTATGAATCTGCAAAAGCTACTGCTCAATTGCAAAATACTACTATTTCTAAATTAATGAGATTGGGACTGGAAATGGCTTTAAAAAATGAAGAAAAAACTGGTTGTAGTGGTAAATGGCTTATAGACAATCTAACTGGAATTGGAAAAGGAAAGGCTGGTGTTGAAGCAGCCTTAAATCATAATGATATATATGACATTTAATTCTACAGTTTATTAAAGGAAGAATTATTATCATTATGAACATGCCACTTTTAGATACAGATTTTATAATCTCATTAAGTTTTTCCATTGAATCAACTCATGAACAAGCCAAACTACTTGCAAAAAAATATCTCAGCATAAACAATGCTTACTACTTAGACCTCGTTTTACATGAAGTTGCTACCGTTGTTAGCAAAAAGCATTCTCATAAAAAAGCAGTAGAAATCTGCTCTGTCATGAGAAAAAATGCCAGTAGTGTTCTAAAACTCTCTCCAAATGATGAACTCAAAACATGGGATTTTTTTAACTCACAAAAAAATAAAAATATATCTTTTGTAGATTGCGCAAACGTAGTTATTGCAAAAAAACTTGGATTGAAAATTCTATCTTTTGATAAATTCTATGATAAATTTGAGTTTACTCTTTAGCAACAATACCAATTTTCTTAAGAGCTTTAACATTCTTTTCGGCAACTTTTTCGCCAAGAATGCCCTCTTTTTCGAAAACAAATATCAAATTATCGTTTTTGGAAACTTTTTTGTAGAAAGCAATTTGAATATCGATTAATTTTTTTGCTATTTTTGCTGGAACTAAATGAACCCACTCGGCACTAATTAGATAACAGCCTAAGTTGTATGTTTGTTCTCCACCGGCCAAGGTAAAACAGATTTTGTTTGCAACATGAATATTGTGAGGTCTAACCATATGACCCTTGATATCGTATTTCAATTTTCTTGGATCTTTGAATGGCAAAAAACCACAATATAACAAGCCCTCTTTATCCGCTAAAGATTCTATATGTTGTTGAGAACTTGCAGTTGTTTGTTCCCAGTTTGAAAGATCAAGTTGGGTTTTAATCCAATCACATTCTTCTGAGGCGGCGATACGTAAATCTTCGCCAACAAAAAGAGACTTCAAGGCAGCAACAGCTTTGTTGAAACCCTCAAGTTTGAACCCGGCACCAACAAAACCAAGCCTGGTTCCTTCGTTAATTTGAACTCCCTCGTCGCCACATGTAATTACATATGCTAAAACTTTTTCTTCGATTACTTCTGTCGTATCAGTCATAGAAACATCCTCGCTTTAATTAGGACTTGAGACCAAACAAGGGCAACAAGTCTACTTTCGGTAAATCTAAGGGTATTATAACACAAGACAACTACTTTTGGCTTTGTAAACGGAAAAATTACTCTTCGCCAACCATCGATTGAATGGCTGATAAATAGTTTTTCATATCTTGTTCAACTTTTTCCCAATCGCCTTCAGCGTCTCTAATAGAGTTAAATAATAAATCCATATCTATTAATAATTGGTCGTCTGTAACAATCATTCTTTGTTTTGCCATAATTTCCTTTTTAATATAGTTTTGTATTAGGTGGGTTTAATATTTATTCATCTCGATTTCGCAGATTTTAAAACCATTATAAATCTACGCTTCATTAGGATAAATAAATATTAAACCCACCTAATCTTATACTATTTTAATAACTAAAATTTATTTGTACCCAACCGGTACCTTGGTCAAGACCAAACTTAAGCTCATTCTTCTGTGATCAGGATCTACACTCTCTACGTTGACGGTAATTTTGTCACCTTTTTTAAGCTCAACTTGAGAATCAAGCTTGCTTGAGTGAATCAAACCATCAATTCCTGGTTCAACATTTATAAATGCACCAAACGCTTCGATTCTTGAAACTGTGCCTTGTACAGTGGTACCAACTTGGTAGTTATCTGCAATAGACTGCCATGGATCATCTAAAAGTTGTTTAATAGAAAGATTAAGTTTACCGGTTTTTTCATCAATACCTAAAACTCTAACCTTAATTCTGTCTCCAACAGCATTAAAATCTTTTGGATGATTGACTTTTTCCCAAGAAATTTCTGAAATATGAACTAAACCTTCGACGTGTCCAACATTCTTACTTCCTTCAACAGGAACCTCGACTGTAACGAACAAGCCAAAATGCATCACTCCAGAGACAACTCCTTCGTAAATTTTTCCAACTTCTACTGACTCAAGTGCTGCAGTTTTTTGAGAAATTTCTTTTGCTTCAGAAACGTGTCTTTCAGAAAAAATCAAACGATTCTTTTCTCTATCTACTTCAATAACACGAACTTTGATATCTTCACCTTTTAATTTCGAAAAATTTCCGACCAAATCTTTGCCAAATTGACTAGAAGGAACAAAACCTCTGGTGCCATTAACTAGAACAATTAAACCGCCTTTGTTAACTTCCAAACCTTTTGCATCAAGTATTTCTTCTTTTTCAAATGCTCCAGTAAAGTATTCCCATCTTGAATCATTAGCTGCTTTTTTAAGTGATAATAAAACTTGACCGCGATCATTTTCAACTGAAAAAACAGTTGCTTCTAATACTTGGCCGACTTTTAATTCTGTGACGTATTCTCTTGCGTTTTCAAACTCTTTATCAACAACAACACCCTCTGTTTTAGCGCCAATGTCTAAAACTAGTGATCTTTTATTAATACCTGTAATTATGCCTGAAACGACAGATCCTTTCTTTGGGATAACCATTTTGTGCTTTGTGTTTGCCAAAAGCTCAGCCATGGTTCGTGGCTTTTTGTTAGTTGTATCATTCTTGGATAACATAAAAAATAAATTCCCCTTTCTTAAGGTGTGAGGAGTATATCATACTTGAGTAATTTTTTCTGGGTATGTTATAAACACGAACTTTCCAAAATGAATTATACCTAATTCAAGTATGATAAGAAACAATACTTTTTCTCAAATTAAGAATAAATAAGTATTCTAAAGTATACCCAGTGGGCACAAGTGAAAAAGTATGATAATTTTAATCTTATGAAACTAAAACTCCCAAAAATCTCAGATATTAAAAACAAAACAGTGTTTGTAAGAGTTGATTATAACGTTCCATTAAAAACAGAAGTTGACGGAACTGGCAACAAAAAAATTGTTGTTGTGAATGACGAAAGAATTAAAGCTTCACTAGAAACTATTAACTTCCTTCTGAAGAACGATGCCACCGTAGTTTTGGCGTCTCACTTAGGGAGACCAAAATCAGCCAATGATTCAGAATTAAGCTTAGAACCGATTGCTAAATATATGACTGAAAATTTAGGTTTGTCGGTTCAGTTTGTTAAATCATGCATTGGCGAGGAAGTCGAAAGGGCGCTAAACCAAAGTAACAACTCTGCAAACGACAGCTCTGCGAGTAGTAGCCCCGCAAATAAAAATCCAGCAAAAATCTTTCTTCTCGAAAACTTGCGTTTCCACAACGAGGAAGAAGAAAATGACGCAGATTTTTCAAAAAAACTGGCCAAAAATATGGATGTCTATATAAATGAAGCATTTTCAACTACTCACAGAGCTCATGCTTCTATAGTAGGGATTACACACTACTTGCCTTCTTTTGCAGGCTTTGCTTTAGAAAAAGAAGTAGCCACATTTGCAAAAATGATGAGTGAACCAAAAAGACCTCTAGTAATAGTTTTGGGTGGAGCAAAAATCTCTGATAAAGTTGGCGCCATTGAACATTTGGCAAAAATAGCAGATATTGTTTTGGTGGGAGGAGCTGTTTCTAATAGTTTTCTAAAAGCTGACGGTTTTAAAACTTATAAATCATACATAGAAGACGCCCCCGCTGATTTAAAAAAGAAAAAGATAAATTATGTTGATTTTGCTTGCTCACTAATTGAAAAACATAAAACTGAAAAAATGTTGATAAATGGCTATATTCCCATGGATAAAATCCTATACCCAATTGATGTAATTGCAGCCCACTCTCTTGAGGAAAAAGCTGCTGAAAAAACAGTTGTCATCGATTTATCAAAAGAAAACGGTCATGAACTTGATGATGGGCTACTATATTTAGATATCGGTCCAAAAACTATTAGACTTTATCAAGAAATTATTGAACAAGCCGGTACAGTTTTTTGGAATGGTCCAATGGGCGTTTGGGAAAATCCAATTTTTGCAAAAGGAACAAGAAAAATTGCAGTTGCCGTTGCATTGTCAGGTGCTGAAACAATTATCGGTGGCGGGGATACAATTGGCGCAGTCACAAATTTTGGTCTAGAACAACAATTTGGGTATGTTTCAGCCGCTGGTGGAGCTGCTCTCGACTTACTGAGTGGAAAAATGTTACCAGGAATCAAACCAATTTTAGAAGATTAGAAACTCGGTATTGACTTGATATAGACAATGTTTGTATTCTATATAGGTATACAAGTTGTTGTATTTATTATTGTTGCAAAAATAATACGAATACAAAATGACGCCCAGACAAACACAAAATAAATGATCAACGCTACAAACGATAATAAACCACAAAACACAAGCACGATGCCAAGTCCTGCTTCAACTGTAACTAATAGCATTCCAATGAGTGGAGAAACTGCCAAAGTTATTGAAACACTAAACACTCCCCAAGAGCCTACTGAAGATAGAATAGACGTAATGAGGGGGTTGAATCCAGAAGCTTCTCACAACCCCAATCCAACTTCCACGACAGAAGTACCTTTGGGTTCTGTGCCAAAAACAGCTGCTGTTCCGCTAGTGAACTCAGCAACTATGCCAACTATGGATCAATTTGCAAAGCCAACAATGGATCCAACGGGTTCAACTATGGGTCAGGCTGCTTCGCCAGCTATTTCACCAGATTTATCCGCTTCTAAACCACCGGCTATGACACCGGCTATAGAAAAACCAATGACACCATCTAGTCCACCGGCTATGGAAAAACCACTGGGGTTTGATAATAGAAATGATGGCTTAAAACCAAAAAAGAAATTTAATATCAAAATGATTGGAGGAATGTTAGTTCTACTGCTCATTATTCTTGGAGCAAGTGCTGGATTTTTCTTATCACAACAAACTCAAGATTTGAGACAACAAGCATATGATGGTCAACCATGTAATGATTCTAATGATTGTAGTCTCGTTGACGAAGGCGAAGTATGTATAAACAACTTCTGTACAACACCAACTGCATGTATTGATTTATTAACTCTTAGTGATTGTGATGCTTCAGTGGCTCCAGACTGTGCTTGGTACTCTTGTAATAATTCATGTCATCCAAATGGAACTCCTCTTGAAGAAGT
>PFJN01000047.1:0-3686 GCA_002783105.1 Candidatus Pacebacteria bacterium CG_4_10_14_3_um_filter_34_15
TCCTACATACGTTTTTCCCGTTCCCGGAAGTCCAAATAAAATAATCAGTGACATGGAAGAAATTATATATTAAAATGAGAATTGAGGAGGTGAATAATATGACAGGATACATAATTAATATTGAAGAAAAAAGTCTGCAAAACAGTTATTTCCGCGAGGTTCTTTTCACGACTGACAAAAGTCAACTGGTTGTCATGGCCCTGAAACCCGGTGAGGACATCGGAATGGAAGTTCATCCAGAACATGACCAGTTTATCAGAATAGAAGCAGGTATAGGTAAAGCGGTCATGAATGGTGAAGAACATGAGATTTCCGACGGTTCAGCGATTGTTATTCCGGCTGGGGCTCAACATAATATTATTAATACATCAGAGGTGATAATGAAACTTTACACGGTTTATACACCTCCGGAACATAAACCAGGAACGACTCACAAAACTAAGAATGAAGCGAAAGAAAAAGGATTAGAAAATTAAAAGTTAAAAAATAATATGGAAATATTACCAAAAGATAAGCTTTTAAGTTTATCTGGAAAGACGGCCATTGTGACCGGGGGATCGCTTGGGATTGGATACGGAATAAGTTATAGATTGGCTGAGGCGGGAGCCCATGTTGTTATTACCAGTCGCAATCTTGAAGAAGTGAATAAGGCTGTTGAAGAATTAAAGCAAAAAGGATTCAAGGCATCTGGAGTAAAAACTGATGTTTCAATCGAAGAAGAAGTAAAAAATTTAGTTGCAGAAGTAATAAAATCCTTTGGGTCAGTTGACATCTTAGTTAATAATGCCGGGGTGTTTCCTTTTGCTCCACTATCACAATTGACTAGCGAGCTTTTTGATAAAGTGATTGCAATAAACCTGAGAGGTGTTTTCCTAACAACAAAATATGTTTCAGAGCAAATGATCAAGCAGGGGAAGGGCGGCAAGATTATCAATATAACATCTATTGACGCGCTTCACCCTTCGATGGCTGGTCTTTCCCATTATGACGCTTCAAAGCATGGAGTTTGGGGATTTACTAAAAATGTAGCTTTAGAATTAGCCAAAGATAAGATTTGGGTCAATGCGGTTGCTCCAGGTGGAGTAATGACTCCGGGAGTGGCAGTTATGCAATCTCAAGGAAAACCAGTCGCAGTTGAACGAAATCCGGAACCGCCCAAAATGGAAATAGCGATGGGAAGAATGGGAGTGCCGGATGACATCGGAAAAGTAGTATTATTTTTAGCATCGGAAATGTCGTCATATATGACCGGTAGTCAGATTGTAGTTGACGGCGGTTATCTGCTAAAATAAGAAATAGATGATTAAAAAACAAAAAAAATCACATTCATTAAACAAGGTCGGTTTATTCCAGATGCTGTTTATTTTAGCCGTGATTTTTTTTATGGTAGTCGGAATTTATTTTATAAATCAAAAAAATACCAGTTTTTCTTACAAAAGCGGTGCCCAGGAAGTACCGACTCCTACACCGGATAGAACTCCAAGATATAACTGTCAGGCTTTATGTGATCAAGTATTTAAAATTCCGGAAAATAAAGTTATGTGTATTAATCCTTGTAATAAAGTAGGAGATAAAGTCGTTCAAGGAATGGATTGTACAACTGCCTGTAATAAATCAATAAAAAATGGTGCAAGGAAACAATTCTGCTATAAATTCTGTCCGGCTATTGGAGTAGGGGTAAACTAGATTTTTCCAAATGCAATCCGGTCAAGAATAGTATTCTTCATATCCATCATTAGAGCAGGAAATATAACATATTCTCCGTAACGGTCATTGACCTTATCAAGAGCCAAAGATATCTTTCTCTTTTTTTCGATATTGGTTTCAAAAAGACTTGGTGGAATATCAAAAACTGGTTTTAATTCAAAACATGATACTGCAATTTTAGAAACAATCTTTTTATTTGGTTGTTGAAAAAATAGAATCATTATTTTTGAAAATAATTCCTGGGTTGTGTAGGATGGCTCCATAAATTTATGTCCTTTATGCCAAAAAATCCAATCGTTATAAACCAATCCCAAATGCATTCCAAAAGCGCAATTATTGGAAGCGCGGAGTCGGCGGCCCATTTTTTCACAAAGTTTCATAATAATTTTTTTTAACTCTTCAATATTATCGGTTTTTTTTGCCAGCGCATAATCTTGACCATAACTTTTCCTTTTGTTTTCAAAGTCGTCAACCTCCCATCCCCGCAGTCTTAAAAACCAATAATGACCGGTAATACCTTTAAAAACCTGTTTCCGTAAAAAAATATCATCTGTTTTCAAAAACTCCAAAGGATTATAAATACCAACCTGGTTAAGACGGGCTTCAAATCTTACATTGATTCCATTAAGATCGGTTAATTTTAATGTTGAATAAACGTTTTTTAGATTTTGATAATCAATAATATCTAGGCCATCCGGTTTATGAAGAGAAGCGGCTAATTTAGCTAAAAATCTGTTGGTTGATATTCCAACATTACAGGAAATCCATTCACCGATTTCTTCGCGGAATCTTTTTTTAATTTCTATTCCGATACTTTTTAAACCTTTTTTTAATTCCGGAGCTTGGGAAAAATTAATAACAACTTCATCGATAGATTTAGGAGTAATGTCCGGAGAGTAATCCCCACAAATTTTAATAAATTGTTTATGCACGTCACGGACCAGAACCGGGTCGGGACTGCGGACAATAACATTTGGACAGATTATCTGCGCTTCTCTTACTTTCATTCCAGTTTTAATACCCATTTTTTTTGCTTCAATTGAAGGTGCTAAGATACATCCGCCTGGGGTCGGATAAGCGGCAATAACCAACGGTTTGCCGCGAAGATGGGGGTGAGCCTGCTGCTCAATAGTGGCAAAACAGGAGTTAAGATCGATATGCATTATTGTAGGGGCGGCTTTATTAATCGGGCTGTCCATCGGAAATCTCCTCTAAAATCCAACTGAGGTTCTCAGTATTAAATCGTAATTTAAAATCAAGATTTCCGTCGGTAACATGAAAAATATGAAAAAGTTCACGGCCTTCACGGACCTTATGATGATAACCCAGTTTTTTTATAAAATAATCACGTAGCTGCCAGCGGATTTTATACGGAATGGCGACATTTTTTTCGGAATTATATGAAAATATAACGCTGATTTTTTCAAACAATTTTTCTTGCATAAATTTATTGTAGTGAACGAAAGTTTACTTTGCAAGTCCATTAAAATTGCTGTTTACAAAATAAATATTATGTTGCTATAATTTGAACAATGATTATTCTTTCCTTAAAAACTTATAAAGAATCAACAGGAGAAGTGGCCATAAAACTTTTGTCTTGCGTAAAAAAGATAAGTGAAGAAACAGGGGTGAAAATTGTTCCTGCCGTTCAACCAACTGATATTTATAGAGTAAAAAAAGAACTCGGAATTGAAGTTTGGGCGCAACATATGGATCCGATCGAGCCGGGAAAAAATATGGGCTGGCTATCTCCTTACGCTTTAAAAGAAGCAGGGGCAACAGGCGTCGTTATTAACCATAGTGAACATAAAATGTCTGACGATATGGTGAAAAAAACTTTGGATAAGGCAAAAGAATATAGATTTGCCAATGTTATTATTGGATTTAATCCTGAGATGATAATTAAATTTGATTCTTGGGGTCCGGACTTCGTTTCATATGAAAAAGAAGATATGATTGGGACTGGAGTCTCTATGTTG
>PFJN01000047.1:3696-5315 GCA_002783105.1 Candidatus Pacebacteria bacterium CG_4_10_14_3_um_filter_34_15
CGGAAAACATAAAAAAATTAGTGGCTGTTTTGAAGAATCCGCTTATCATTGGAGCTGGAATCTCAACAGGTGAAGATACTAAGCAAGCAGTTAAATTAGGCGCAAAAGGTGCCATACTCGCATCAGGCTTCGTCCTAGCAAAAGATCCTGAAGCAAAGCTCCGCGAACTAGCCGAAGGATTTAAATCATAATTCCAATATAGGTTCTTCGCCATCGGGGACTTTAAATTTTTCCTGGTCAAAAAGTTTAATTTTTTTCGGAGTGATTGTGTACATTCTCCCCTTATATAATCCCTTTTTCATACTTTCAAAACTGATGTCCGGTCGCTGAATATTTAAAAAATCTTTCCAAAGACGGAGAGCATGGCGGACTTTATTGATCCCTGATACTTTTTCAACAGTACCATATATTTGCAACCCTCTTTTTACATCAGAAGGTTTTTGGTTCGAATCAACAATTGCTACTGCTACTTTTTTATTTTTTTCCATCTGGCGTCCGTGGATCGTTGACGGTGCGCTGATGAAATATAAGTTGAGATCTTTGTCAAAAGAATAATAAACACTTGCTATCCATGGGTGATCTCCGTACGTCGCAATGACAAGTAATTTTTTAGTTTCTAAAAAATCCAGAACATTTTTTTTAGTTAGAACAAGTCTTTTATTCATAAAGATATCATATCAACTATCTTTTTGCTTTTATATTTGCCTAATAATTTATCTTAGTCACGGTCGTTTATAAGATATATCATTCGTCAAAATAATCCTTTTTCAACAATCAAAAGAACCACTTTTGTAGGTTATAAGCGGTAGACAATAATTTTATTATTTATTAATAATTAAATTATCAATTAAAAAAATTTGATTATCTATTGAGCGATCGTTCACAAGATAATAAAGAAATATATTTCTATGAAAACAAATGAAATAAAATTAAAAAGAGGGCAACTCTATTGGTACATTTTAGAAATTATTGGGGCGACTTTGATATCTGGAGGAAATCCACTTAGACCGATTATCCCAGTTGCTATAAAGGAAATTGTTGAATCATTAAAAAAAATTAGAAACTTAAATGTCGAAGAGACGAAAGTAAGAAAAAGTTTAGAAAAATTAGAAAGTAAAGAAATTATTGATCTTGAAGAAAAAGGAGGTAATATTTTTGTCAAATTAAAAGATAAAAATAACTTAACAGTAATAAAATATTCGACAAAAGCATTGCTAAACTTTAAAAGAAAAGCAAAACATTGGAATAAAAAATGGTTTTTGGTATTTTTTGATGTTCCAGAAATTCAAAAAAATAAAAGAGATTATCTAAGAAGATTTTTAGTATATATTGGTTTTTATCAATATCAAAAAAGTATTTATATTTTTCCGTATGAGTGTGAGAATGAAATCAAACTGATCAAAAAAATAGTTGAGGGAGCCAAATATATAAAATACATAATTGCTGAAAAAATAGAAGATGAGAAACTAGTAAAACAATATTTTAAATTATGATTAGACATTTATCTTGAACGCGATCGTTTATAAGATAATAGTTTTTAAATATCCTTTTATTTGGGAAAGGAACTGCTCTCTGTTTAATATCTTGTGAGCGATCGTTAAGGAGATAAGTAAAAATAT
>PFJN01000023.1 GCA_002783105.1 Candidatus Pacebacteria bacterium CG_4_10_14_3_um_filter_34_15
AAACAAAGAGGTATATATCAGAAAAATGGCTCTTGCTTGTCTACCACTAGTTGTTTTTTTACCCCGTTAATTTGAGAAGAGCCCATTATAACTTGCACTTATAGAGACTGTATGCTATACTACTAGCTTCTTAATTAAATTTAAGAAATAACCAATGGGTTTAAGCTAGCGTAGATCTTTGAATTTCAAAATTTCAATTTTCCCAATTTTTGCTTCTTGTCTTTAACCTTTAAATTATAAACACGTCAAGGTTAAGACAAAGAAAGCAGTAGTATGTATCGTTCATTCTCAAAGAGTTCGTCTGCGAACTCAGGCCAAAAATTTGGTGGTAATAATTCTCGTGGTGGTAGTAATCGCGGCGGTGGAAATAGTCATCGTGGAGGTGGAAATTCTGGAGGAGGCAACTCTCGTGGAGGTGGAAACCACTTTTCAAGAGGAGGACGCTCAAGACAGCAAAGTTCATTCAATCCATCTAATTTAATCCAAAATGCAGCTATCGTGGCTGTTACTAAACCTGATAAAATAGCTTACATTGCAAAAAATAGGTTTGTTGATTTTAAAATTTGTGAACCATTAAAACAAAATATTATTGAAAGAGGTTACGAAACCCCAACTCCAATTCAAGATCAAATAATTAATCTTATTTTAGAAGGTAGAGATGTAACTGGTGTTGCTAGTACAGGCACCGGCAAAACTGCTGCTTTTTTAATTCCATTGATTAATAACGTTTTTGAAACTATTCAAGATAAAAATCAAAAATTAGGCCGAGTCTTAATTATGGCACCAACTAGAGAATTGGCTGTGCAAATTAATGATGAATTTAAACTTTTTGCTAACCGAATGAGCATGTATTCTGCTCTTTGTATTGGCGGCGCTAACATGAACAGTCAAATATCTTCACTACGAAGAGGTCCACATTTTATTATTGGAACTCCAGGAAGATTAATTGATTTAGAAAAACGTGGTTCATTTAACTTCGGTTCATTTTCAGCTATCGTTTTAGATGAAGTCGATCAAATGTTTGATATGGGCTTCATTAACGATATGAAATATGTAATTGAAAAGTTACCAGAAAAAAGACACTCTTTATTTTTCTCTGCAACACTACCATACAAAATGCAGGATATTATTCAAAGCTTTTTAACTAACCCAGTAAAAATTGAAGTTGAAAAACAACAGGCTTCAACAAATGTTAATCAAGAAATTGTGAAAATCCAAGGCAGATCAAAAGTAGATGTATTGCATGGTTTGCTAGATCAAGAAGGTTTTGATAAAGTCTTAGTTTTTGGCAGAACCAAACACGGCTTAAATAAGTTATCTCAAGTTCTTATTGAAAGAGGAATTAAAGTAGCCGCCATTCATGGCAACAAATCTCAATCCCAACGTGAAAGAGCATTAAAACAATTCAAACAAGACTATGTCCAAGTTCTTTTAGCAACTGATATCGCCTCTAGAGGATTAGATATTGATAATGTTACTCACGTGATCAATTTTGATCTTCCACAAACTTATGAAGACTAT
The DNA here is from genome assembly GCA_002783105.1 of Candidatus Pacebacteria bacterium CG_4_10_14_3_um_filter_34_15. Lineage (GTDB taxonomy): Bacteria > Patescibacteriota > Microgenomatia > UBA1400 > PJMF01 > VFLK01. Next base: position 1,522 of record PFJN01000023.1, read on the forward strand.
ATTCATAGAATTGGTAGAACTGGAAGAGCTAATAAAACTGGAATTGCTTTAAGCTTTGTAGACTAAATTTAGAAATATAATATTTACCTGATATAATGCACCTATGAATAATTACAACAACGACACTAATAAATTTAGAAAAACACAAGGTGGACAAAGATCCAATCACAGAGGTTCTGACAATAGAGGCTCTGACAGACGTAACTCTGATAGACCTCGTTTTGGTTCTCAAAATTCAGGACCTGCTCAAATGCATGATGCAATTTGTGCAGATTGTGGTAACAACTGTAAAGTTCCGTTTATGCCAAGTTCGGGCAAACCTGTTTATTGCAGTAATTGTTTCGAAAAAAGAGGTAACGGTGATAGTAATTCTAGAAGACCTAGCTTCTCACCTAATAAAAGAAGTTTCTCTCCTCCAACAGCTCGACCACAGGAAAACTACAACAAGCAATTTGAAATCATTAATTCTAAGTTAGATAAAATTTTTAAGTTATTGAATTCAAATGGACAAGTTACTAATGAATCAAAAGTTGTTACAAAAAAAGTATTAGTTGAACAAGTAACACCTGAACTGATTTCAATACCTACTGAGGAAGTAGTTGAAAAAATTGCACCTGTCAAAGTGGCAAAGAAAAAAGCTAAAGCAAAAAAAGCACCTAAAGCAAAAGTTTCCGAGTCTATAGATTAATAATTGGTCCAATCAAAGTATCATTGTTTTTAAGAGTAATAGTTCTTATGGAAGCTTTTGGTTGATATTGATCTTCAGGTATTTTGTAAATTTCCCTAATTGTTGGCAAAGGAATCCCTGCAAGCTTTGCATAGAGTAAATATAGTGGATCACCATGGGAACATATAATTATATTATCGTGGCTAGTATTCTTAACTTCATTCCAAAAATTGCTTACTCTATTAGAAATATCTAGCGGTGATTCACCACCCAACTCTTCAGCGTGCGTAAAAAAATAATCCCAATCCATCTTCCAATAACCTTGAAAAGCCGAAAGCGTCTCAGCGATCCTGAGATCATACTCCACAGGAGTCTTTTTTGAAGAAATTATTTCACTAGTTTGCTTGCATCGTAAAACTGGACTTGCATAGATTTTATCTATTTTCTTATCTTCAAAAAAAATGGCTAATTTTTTAGCTTCCTTAATTCCGGCTTCTGATAATTCCACCGGAAGTCTGCCTGCTAAAATATTTAGAGGATTGGCATATTGAGCATGACGAACCAAATAAAAAGTTTTCATAAAAAAATATTAATTAAAACCTAGTACCGTTAGTTCTGTTACTGGTTGTAGTGATTCTAGTCGCTGCTTCTCTTGCTCGATCAGCAGCTTGGTCAGCTGCTCTTTTTATTGCTGCTTCTTGAGCTGCCTTCAATGCTCTTGTAGTTTCAGCTGCAGATATCGCAGAATTAGCTTGAGAACGTGCCTTATTTGCATATTCTTCAGCACTTTTTGCCGATTTAATATCACTTTGCAAACTCGACCTCTTATCTCCTAATTTACCTTGAGAAGGCAAAGTTGATCTAGCTGAAGATAAGGCAGCATCTCCTGCATAACCAGCATCAGTTTGGCTACATCTAGAAGATGCAGAATTGATTGAGGTAGTTGCGCTACTAATTGCATTATTTAGATCGTTTAATAATTTTTGATAACTTGCTCTATCAGCTTCTAATTTTCCATTTAATGATTCTCTTAAATTATCAATGGTATCGTAAGTTGCTAATAAAACCCCAATGGCTTTTGCCAAATCATGATCTTCAAGTGCTGCTAATGATTTTTCATCATTAGCAGCACTTGAAATTGCAGTCTCCAATGCTTTCATAGCCTGAGTTGAAATAGTTGTAATTACTTCATCATTCTCTTTTTCAACTTTAGCAGTTAGAGTATTTGCCGACTCTAAACTTCTTTTTTTATGTTTGCCAAGATCATCATAAAGATCTCGCAAAGTATCAATTTGGTCCTCAGCATTCTTCTTTGCTTGAATTGCCATATTTGTAGCTTTAGTTGCAGCTTCTAAGGCAGCGACAAATACTAAATTTTTTCCAGCCTTTTCAGCAAATTTAATTATTTCACCTGCTTTAGCCATCATTTCTTCTGCTGGACGATCAACAAAACGCTGCTCTTCATCAGTATCAACAGTTAATAAGGCCGCCTTCAAACGAGCTCTAGAGTTATCGATTGCTGCTGAATATTCTGCTTCTGATTTTCTGGCTAATTTCTGTCTCTCCAACAATCCATCCATTAGTTGCTGCGCATGAGCTAAGCGTTTTTCCATGTCACGAATCAATACAGTGGCTTTGTCAAACTCTTGCTTTTGCATTGAATTTTTTAAAGTTGCAACTGAGGCAATATCCTTAGGATCATTCGGATTATCAGTAACTTCTGTTAATATATCGTCAATCAATTTAAAATGGTCACTAAAATTAGCAACTTCCTTTTTCGACATATCCTTTCTCAAAAGATTCCAGGTTTCAGTTGATTCATCATAATTATCAGATTTAAAATTCTTATTTAAATCGGTCCATGCTGTGGTTGTTTTTGAATGATAAGTAACTCTTGTTTCCTTAACTTCTTTTGCAATTGAATCTAGATCAGTTTCGTTGCTTTTACGAAGTTGATCTATACGATTCATCTCAGCTAAAGTTTCATTTGTTTTCACTCTCAAAATTCCAAGTTGGGTTTGAGCCTCACTCCACATTCCCTGTGAAGCTGCTTGATTTGATTTAGATAATGCGGTGGCGGCTTCATCTCTCAGGTTCTGAATATGACTTCCAAAGAACTCAGCGCCAGTAGCTGTTTCAACGTCTGCATTGATTTCTTTGATGTTTTTATTATTTTCGTCCTGCAATGAAAGAACTGTAGCCTCAGCGCTTGAAAAATCTTTGGCAAATCTGATTTGTTCTTCAGCTTGTTGCGAAATTTTCACTACTTCTTCCAATTTGTCTGGGATTGAAACTCCAGCCTTAGCATCATCAAGTAACTTTTGTCCTGAACTGACTAATTGAGTTGGGTTTACAGCTAAATCTGGCCAGTTAGCTAAATCTGTTGTAATTGCTCTAAAAGTATCAACTGAAAAATCGTAACTGTGAAGGATCGCGTCTACCGCAATCCCAAACTTACCTAAGGTTTTAGTTACTTCAACTGCCTGGTCACTACCTCTTAATGCTAGCGCAATATCCTGATAAGAATTATACTCTGCTTCATCAAACATAGCTTGAATTTGTGCAAAAGCTATTTTTGTAGACGGCAATGCCTTTCCAAAAACTTTCTGTTTATCCTCATACCAATCAGTGGTTTTTTCAAGTTTTTTCTTTGCAGTATTTGTGTTTGTTTGTGCAGCTTGAGTTCTTTCATATAGATCCTCTGCTTCAGCGTTTTTCTCTTTTCTTTGAGCCTGCAATCTTTGAGAAATTCGCCCAACTTTTTCGGCAGCTGCTTCAACTTCTGATATCTTAGCTCTATTTTTGAAAAAGCTAACTTTGGCAGCAATCAAAGCTGCTTGTGCTTCAACTAAAGCTCCCCAATCTTTATCAAAAACTCTTTTTTCTGCTCTAGATTCCTCAGCTTGATCTGGATAAGAAGCACTTAAATAAGAATTAATGGCACTAAAAGAGCTAAGTCCTGTGCCAACCTCTCCCTTTAATGTGTCAAATTTAGTTATCGCTGACCTTCTGGCATCCTTAACTCCCTTGACAAACATTCTCCTTGGTCCTGTTAAGAGATTTGTACCAATTAAAACCCCAAATACTAAAGATGTAATGACACTATAATCGAC
>PFJN01000053.1 GCA_002783105.1 Candidatus Pacebacteria bacterium CG_4_10_14_3_um_filter_34_15
ACTTAACCTTAAGAGCAGCTTCTTCTATATCTTCTTGAGTAATCTCTTCTCTTTTTTCTCTTGCAACGGAAATTGCAGCTTCATTAAGCATATTTTCAATATCTGCACCAGAGAAACCAACAGTTCTTTTGGCCACTGTAGCCCAGTTTAAATCTTTTACAAAAGGCTTATTCTTGGCATGAATTTTAATAATAAACTCTCTCTCGATTAAATCTGGCAATGCTACCATCACTCTTCTATCAAAACGACCTGGACGGACTAATGCTGGATCCAACATATCGCCTCTATTAGTTGCAGCAACAACTATCACATTATCATTTTGTGAAAAACCATCCATCTCGACCAATATTTGATTTAAAGTTTGTTCTCTTTCATCATGTCCACCCATGTTGGCTCTGCCACGAGCTCTGCCAATTGCATCAATTTCGTCAATAAAAATAATTGCTGGAGAAAGTTTTTTTGCAGTTGTAAATAAATCTCTAACTCTTGAAGCACCAACTCCAACTAGCATTTCCATAAATTCGCTACCCGCAATGGAGAGAAACTGGACTCCTGCTTCGCCAGCAACAGCCCTTGCCAAAAGCGTATTGTGATTAATCAATCCATTTCCCAAGAAACTATGTGTTCCGGGAACAGTAAAATCATATACATTAGCAGAAGAAAAACTCTTTTCTGCAACCTTAACAAAAAATAAATTATTGTTAAGCAAGTCTTGGAAATAACTGACATCTGGAACATCAATATCCAATTTTAAAGAAAACTCAACATATTCTTTAAGAGTTTGCCTGCTAACTCTAGATCTTCTTCTTACCTTATCTATAGTTTTGGATAAATCTTCATTACTTAGTTTTTTTGCTGAAATCACTTTCCAAGATTCAACAACACACTCGGCAATTCCAGGGATAATATCAATATTTGTGTTAACTTTTGTCCTTCCATAAGTGTGCTCTCTTAGAAGCAAGCTTTTTCTAGTTAACCCGAATCCAACTGTCTTTCCAAAATCTAGAAGTCCTTGACCGGTTATAACTATTCTATAAACTGGACGTTTATATCCGTTTTCAACTTTACCTTTTTGACTCAAAGAAGCAATGACACCCAAGTTTAGAAGTATCATTTGAACTTGACGAGCCATTTTACTGCTAACAGTTGTGTACTCAAACTCTGCCCGTGATTTTCCAATAGATGCATCTGCATCAAATAGTCCTTTTAAAAATGAAACTTGAATTTCCTTTGGAGATTGCAACACAGTGCTTGGAACAGTTTTATCAAAAGACAATAAATATGACATTCCTAATTCATAGAGATGCTTTTTGAAACTCCAGTTAGCAACCAAATATGATTGTCCATTTTGGCTAACTTTTGCCTTTGGAAAATTCTTGGCAACATACTTTTTGAAGAAGTTAATAATTTCCTCGTCTACACTTGTTAAACCGACTCTACTAGAATGGCTCAAATTACCATCTCCAGTTAGCAATCCCATTAAATATGCCGTTTCTTTATCTATAAGATCAGAATTACCAAATAAATTTCTGCCATACTGAATTACTATGTTGTCATCAAGTTGAATATCTTTAAGTTTTTTAAATTCCAGTTTTCCATACTCTGTCATGACAACAACGGGATGCTCTGGAGTCCCTTCAATAGAAAAACCCTGAGTTAAATCTAGCTTAACTGTTTTTTGCTCACCCAAATTGAACCAATGAGAAGCAATATTTTTTTCTGAAGAAGTTTTTTCTATATTAAAACTTGCTAAACTAGAACCATAAACTTTATTAGATTTTGAATCTACATAGTAGTATTTTGGAATATCTTCGATTTCTATTAACCCCTTATTTGTAGTAATCAAAGTATCTCCCACCACGCATTTTCCAGTTCCAGCCGGCCCCACCAACAGCACTCCTTTTGGAGTTCGGGCACCCATTTTGGTATATTTTTTTGGATTTTTTAAAAAATCAACAATTTCCTCTAGTTCTGCTTTAGCCTCATCCATACCACCAACCGCAGTAAACTTGGTATTTTGCTTGCCTTTAACAAATAACTTTGCTTTGCTTTTTCCAATACCTAGAATACCGTCTTGTCCACCTTTAGCCTGTCTAAAAATAAACAAAAAAACAACGATCATTAATACTACTGGTAAAAATGAAAGCGCTAACTCCCAAATCAAACTACCAATTGAGACGCTTTGAATTTCAAGATCAGTTTTGGTTAAATCAATATCCGCTGCCTTAAAAATGCTAACTAAATCTTGGCCTTCTTCCTTAAGCGCGACTTTCTGAGTTCCATCTTTATATGTTGTTCTCAACTCTTTGCCAGCTATACCAATTTTTTCAATTTTATCTTCACGAACATCTGAAACTAAGGTACTCAAAGATATTTCTTTATTTGCTTCACCAGTAAATAAAGAAAGCAAAAATGGTAAAAACAATAAGCCTAAAAATATATAGAGAAAGCCCTTGCTCATAATATTTTTTGGGCTCAAGTTGATCGTAAAAGATTTTACCTTGATTTTTTTGATTTCATCAGCCGACGGAGTCTTCACGGTCGTTTTTCCTGGAATTTTCTCTGGTGTTTTTTTGGGAATTTTTTTTGTTTCAGTCATATGAATTTTCTATTTTATAGCACGTAATTGTCGTCACATTGTAACACGACAGATCATACTAAATTATCTTACAATTTCTCCTGGGTTTGTATCACTTTCTGGCCTTAGTAAAATTGCTGTATCTGAGCCAGCGGCAACAATCATCCCTTGGCTAACAACACCTCTCAAAGTTCTTGGAGCTAAATTAGCTAAATAGACAACGGATTTACCAACCAAATCTTCTGGAGAATACCACTGCTTTATCCCAGCTGCAACAGTGCGTTCGCCTATTTCTTCACCAACATATAAAGTGATTTTTAAAAGCTTGTCAGCGCCTTCAATTTCTTCTGCAGCAATTATCTTAGCCACTCTTAAATCTAATTTTACAAAATCGTCGTATTGAATTTCATCTTTAATCATTTTTTTCCTTTTTTCTACAATAATTTTTCTAGGTTAAATAATTAAAAAGCGAACATTCATGGCTGCTGCCTGCTAGAGCTTTTCAATAGTTTTTCTAGGTTAAATAATTAAAAAGCGAACATTCAGGACTTGTTCCTGCGAGAGTTTTTCAATTATTTAACTTAACCCCATTGATTTTTTTACTTCCATTACGGTTTGTTCAGCGATTATTCTAGATTTTTTGGCACCCAACTCGATCATTTTATCAATATATTCTGGATTCTTCTCAAGCTCAACTCTTTTTTCTTGAATTGGCTTTATTTCGGCAAAAATTGCCTCTGCTAATTGCTGCTTTAAGTCTCCGTATCTTATACCAGAAGAAGTGTAGAGTTTTTCGTAGTGTTTTCTTGATTCTTCACCTTCAAAAAGCTCAACAAATTTGAGCAAATTTACAACTCCACCTTCAGTAGGTACTTTGTCTCCATGGCCAGAATCGGTTGGAGATCTTTTAAGTTTCTTCAATATTGTATCGAGATTATCACTAAGCTCTATTGAGCTACCCTCAACAGTTTTACTCATTTTGCCTTCACCTAAAAGTGACGGAACATACTCGCCTACCGTTGCGAATCTAGTTGGCTCAGGAAAATCTAGACCAAACTGCTCATTCATTTTTCTGGCAACTTCACGAGCTACTTCCAAATGAGGCTCTTGATCAATGCCGACCGGTACTTTGCTTGCTTTAAACATTAGAATATCCGCTGCCATAAGCAAAGGATAATTTAGCAAAGCCATATTAACATTGTTTGGATATTGTTTCTTTTTATCTTTAAATGTTGGTAAATGCTGCATGCGCGCTACCGACATCACAGATGAGACATAAAATGATAACTGAGTAACTAGATCTGCCAAATCAGACTGAATGAAAATAGAACTTTTTTCAGGATCAAGTCCAACTGATAAGTAATCAATAAAAACATCTCTTGCACTAGCTTGAAGAGTCTTTGGATCGTACGGTGTTGTTGTGGCATGAATATCAACAACACAAAATGTGGTATCAAATTCTGGATTATCTTGAAGCGTCAACATTCCTTTAGCTGCGCCTAAATAATTTCCCAAATGTAAGCGACCAGTAGGTCTCATACCTGCTAAAACTCTATTTTTCATAATTTCTTTCTTTAAGAACATTTTAACATTCTTTTGTAAATAAAATTTATACTATTTATATAAGGTGGGGTGCAGATGGTTAGCCTACACCCCTTACTTTTCCACTAGTTATTAATCAAATTTTCATAAACATTTTCAACGTCTTTATCACCTCTACCGGATAAGTTAACAACTATAATTTCTTCCTTAGGAAGTTTGGCTGCCAATTTTGTTGCATAAGCAAGCGCATGAGCAGACTCCAAAGCTGGAATAATTCCTTCCTCCTTAGAAAGCTCGATCATTGAAGCCACGGCTTCTTTATCTGTTGCTCCAACAACTTGTAGTTTTCCAAGTTCTTGCAAAGAACTTAACTCTGGACCAACTCCTGGATAGTCTAAACCAGAAGCTGCACTATATGATTCTAAAATGTTTCCTTCTTTATCCTGAAGAAGATTACACTTAAATCCATGGATAACACCAGGTCTACCTTTTTTTAAAGCCAAACCATGTTTTGTTGTATTAGCCCCCTCACCTGCAGGTTCTACGGCCACTAGCTTAACTTTGGATTCATCAATAAAGTCATAAAAAAGACCTATGGCATTCGAGCCACCGCCGACACAAGCAACTAAATAATTTGGCAACTTTGATTCAACTTTTAGAATTTGTCGCCTAACTTCTTTACCAATGATCTTTTGGAAATCTCTAACAATCATTGGTAATGGATGAGGACCAACAACAGAACCAATTAGATAATAAGCCTCAGGATCTTTAATATAAGCACCCAAGGCAACATCTACCGCATCTTTTAAAGTTGCCTGACCTTGTGTAACCGGAATCACATTTGCTCCAAGCATTTTCATTCTATAGACATTCATTTTCTGGTTAATAATGTCTCTCTTGCCCATATAAATATCGCAGCTCATGTTAAAAAGAGCTGCAACGGTAGCGACTGCCACCCCATGTTGTCCAGCACCTGTTTCCGCGATCAGTCGCTTCTTTCCCATTTTTTGAGCTAATAAAGCTTGGCCTACGGTATTATTTATTTTATGAGCACCTGTATGATTTAAATCCTCTCTTTTTAGATAAATTTTTGCCCCTCCATACTTTTTAGTCAGTTTTTCGGCA
>PFJN01000024.1:0-619 GCA_002783105.1 Candidatus Pacebacteria bacterium CG_4_10_14_3_um_filter_34_15
TTTATATTTAGAGCAATTTTTTCTGGCCCGCTTTACAACGATCGACAAACACAGTAAGCAACAACACGAAGAGGACAGATCGGTTCTCCCCTCCTGCTGCTGGCCAAGGGGAGAGAGATCATCTCACCAAGACGAAGCCTCTCATTGTTAATCGGCGGTGACTCTAAACCAACGCTACTCTTACTGTAAACATCATCGACTAACAACAATAACAATAACAATAACAACAACAACAACAACACAACACACAAAACACGCACACACTACACAAAAATGAATCTTCGTCAAAAGATCCAGGTCCTTCTTCTAATCCTCTTCACCTTTTTTGCGTTTGCTTCCTATCACGAATCCAGTGGCGGTACAGGATGGTTACAATTCTTGACAGTCCTTGTCTTCCTTACTTTTATCTTTGTCTTTGATATGCTGTTTACGAAAGAATCTTCGTTTGTTTTTGATCCAGATGCGGATAACTGGAGACGTAAATTGGTACGTACTTATATTGCAGGTGGTAATAGGTGATAGTGATAGTATTGTGTATGTTGTTGTGTCTTCATACGACTATTCGAGACTCGAGAAGAAAAAGGAGGAAGGGGAGGGGAGTCGATGGCTAAAAGGAGAA
>PFJN01000024.1:685-20068 GCA_002783105.1 Candidatus Pacebacteria bacterium CG_4_10_14_3_um_filter_34_15
TTCCTAGCTCTATTGCTAGATTTACAACATTTATTACTACCATACAAAGAGAAATCATTAAGCTTTTAATAGAGTCGCAAGAATCTCATTTATCTGAAATAGAAACAAAAGAAAAAGAAGAACAAAATGTAACGATACATCTTTCTACTCATGCTCATACCAATCATCATGTTGTTTATGAATCAGTTCGAAATTCACAAACTGCTCAAAAACAAAGGAAAAAAGAAATACTTGAGGAAAAAGAGAATATTTATAGTCAATTAAAAACTTTATTTTCTTGTGCGAAAAGTATTTTTAATCCCATAGCTTCGGGAACACGCGAAATCATAACAATGACCACGTAATTAAACAATTTCTCAAATCTCTACTTTTATAGGCTCCATAATTTGCGTGGTTTCGGTTATTCTTAGTCTTTACATCTTTCTCGAAGTGTTAGATACTTTCATCCAGATAGTGGGAATAATTGGTAAATAAGCCTTAGAATATGTTTATCGGAAAATTTTATCACAGTTTAGAGGAGAAAGGCAGAATTTCTTTACCAAAGAAATTCAGACGAGAAAGTGATTCCTGGATAGTAACCAGGGGACTTGACGGAGGACTCTTTATATTTAAAGAAGAAGATTTCGAAAAAGAAATTGCTAAATTCGAGTCACGCACATTCACAAAGAAAAATAACCGCGACTTTATAAGATTGATGACTAATGAAGCACAGGAAATTCAGCCTGACAAAACCGGTCGAGTACAACTGCCCGAGTACTTGATAGAGTTTGCTAAATTAAAAAAATCTATTGTCATTGTTGGAAGTCTTTCCCGACTAGAAGTTTGGGACAGAGATTTGTACCACGATTACATAGATGGTATCGAAGACAAAACAGAAGAAATTGCCGAAAGCTTAGAAGAAGGAATCACTGAAAACTAACTATGACTGCCAATACGCATATTACAGTTTTACTTGAAGAAGCAACAAAAGCCCTTCTGGTTAAAAAAGATCATTGGTATATTGACGCAACTTTCGGCAAAGGTGGTCACACTCAAAAGATCTTAAATGCAGGTGGAAAAGTCATAGCTTTCGATATTGATAAAGCTGCCATCTCATCTGGTAAGGAGATTTTTGCTTCATCAATAGTTCCTGGAAACCTAATCTTGATCAGAGAAAACTTTGCTCAAATTTTTCCAGTCATTCAATCATTAAAAGAAGATAGACAAATCAATGAGATTGATGGAGTCTTATTTGATTTCGGAACAAGTACGGAACAACTTAAATCTGAAGATCGAGGCTTTAGCTTTGATGGCGACAGTCCATTAGATATGAGAATGGATGATCGATTAGGCGTTCAAGCAAAAGATTTGCTCGCCCTGATTCCCGCAGACCAACTTGAAGAACTTTTTAGAGATTTAGGAGGTGAAACTGACGCAAGAAAAATTGCTAGAGCTATTAAAAGCAGTCCCGTCCCAATTACTACAACAAAACAATTAAGCAACTTAATATTAAAAATCAGTGGCAAACAAAAAGGAAAACTTCATCCAGCAACAAAAGTTTTTCAAGCATTAAGAATAGCGGTTAACACAGAGCTAGAAAATATAATGATGGGTTTACCTCAAGCATTAGAAATACTAGCTCAAAAAGGCAGAATTGTAACTATAGCTTTTCATGAAGGAGAAGATAGAGAGGTTAAAACTACTTTCAAATTATGGGAAGCAGAAAATAAAGGCGAGAATCTAACAAAAAAACCTGTAGTTCCAACTGCAGAAGAAATTAAAAACAATCCTAGATCCAGAAGCGCAAAAATGAGGATCTTTGAAAAAAATACTTCGGATCAACAAAAAAATGAAATTGAATAAAACCAAACTCTACTACATAACTTTAATAACTATTCTTGGAATAAAAGTAGTGATGACAATTTTTCAAGGCGGTCTCTCTGCTCATCACGGAATTAAAATTGCTCAACTCAAACTTCAAAAAAATAATTTAATGCAAGAACAATTAAAATTAACAGCAGAGTTATCTCAAAAAAATTCTATCTCTCAAATAATCAGTGATCAAGATCTGGCTCAATTTCATAGCATTGGTGAGACTATAATCATCACTACTAATAATAATGAAGTTGCTTCAAGATAAATGATTCGAACATCCAAAAATAGATCTGCAAATCCCGAAATTTTAGAAACTAGAGGAAAAATAGTTTTAGTAATGATATATCTGGGATTTTTAGCAATTATCTCCAGATTATTTTTTTGGCAAATAGTTAAGAGTGATGATCTTCAACAACAAGCAGAAGATCAATATAAACGCTCGGAAACCCTGACTGGAAACAGAGGAAGTATTTTTACTTCAGATGGGTTTGCATTAGCCACCAACAAAAGAGTTTATACTCTTTTTGCTCAACCTCATGTAATTGAAGATGAGCCAGCCAATATTTCCAAACTGCTTATGCCTTATTTACTAAATGAGCTTGATGAATATAAAGATGCTACTGATAGCGCAACTAAAGAAGAAATTGCAAACAATTTTGAAGCTCAGATTAAAACTAGACTCGAAAAAAAAGATAGCAAGTGGATTAGTTTGAAAGCTAATATTTCTGAAGATACAAAAAAACAAATTGAAAATTTAAATATCTTTGCCTTAGGTTTTGATCCCCATCTAAAAAGATTTTATCCTGAAGCCTCCATGGCGGCGCATCTAACTGGTTTTGTCGGAAAAGATGAAAGTGGAGATGATATTGGTTATTTTGGCATCGAGGGCGCATTAGAAAATGAATTAAAAGCTAGATCAACACAAAACACTGTTATTGCTGATGCTCTGGGTCTACAACTTAGTGGCCAAAATTCTATTAATGAAAGCCTTATTGACGGCAGAGATGTGACCACGACAATTAGAAGAGACGTGCAGTATCTAATTGAAGAAGAGATTGAATTGGCCGTTCAAAAATATGGAGCTAAGTCTGGTGAAGTCATAGTCATGGACCCAAAAACTGGCAAAGTTTTGGGGTTAGCAGCGTATCCTGATTATTCGCAAGCAGAATTTTATAAATCTGATCCACAATTTCACAAAAACCCCAGCCTGAGTAATTTATACGAACCGGGCAGTACATTTAAAGCTGTGACTGTATCTGCGGGAATAGAAGAAGGCGTTATTGAACCTGATACGATATGCACCAACTGTGACGCGCCCAGAAGATTCGGTCAGTACACTATTAGAACTTGGAATGATGTCTATAATCCAGAAATCACAATAACAGATGCTATAGCAAAATCTGATAACATTGCCATGATTTTTGTGGCCGAGAAGTTAGGAATAGATAAATTTAAAGATTATCTTCATAAATTTGGAGTTGGAGAAGAATTAAAAATTGATTTGCAAGAAGATAAGTCAACACCTTTTCCCGATCAGTGGGGCGACGTTAAACTTGCCACCACTTCTTTTGGCCAGGGTTTAGTCGTAAATACCATGCAAGTTTTAAGAGTTTTTGCCACAATTGCAAATGGTGGAGTAATGATGAGGCCAACTATTATTGATAACGTAAAAAATCCAACCACAGGAGAAATAATTGTTAATCAGCCAATTGAAGAAAGAACAGTAATCTCAAAAAAAACTGCTGACACCGTTACAAAAATGTTAATTTCTTCAGCTGAACACGGAGAAGCCCAATGGACTGCTTCAAAGAGCTATATTACAGCAGGAAAGACAGGAACCTCTCAAGTTGTCACTGAAAATGGTTATGATAATGAAAAGACTATTGCCAGCTTTGTGGGGTTTACTCCTCCAGAAAATCCAAAGTTTGTTATGATTACAAAGCTAGTAGAACCAACAGTCTCACCATGGGCCGCTGAAACAGCTGCGCCACTCTGGTATAAGATTGCTAATAAACTAAATTTACTTTTAAACTAGGTTCTATAATATAATACGATTATGATTAAAAAAATTATATACAAATTAAAAAGACCTTATCATTTTATTAAAACTGGCCTTCTTAATGGATTCATAGCAGAATTAAAGTACAAACACCCTGCTAAAAAACTTAAGATTATTACTATTACAGGTACAGATGGAAAAACTACATCCTCAACTCTTTTGTATCATGTGTTAAAAACAGCAAATAAAAAAGTTGGCTTACTTTCAACAGTCGCCGCATACATGGGCAAAAAATCAATCGATACTGGCTTTCACGTCACCTCACCCCAACCAGCCGATCTACAAAAATTTATGAGACAAATGGTTGATAAACACTATGAATATTTAGTTCTCGAAGTAACTTCTCACGGCAACTATCAATTTAGAAATTGGGGAATTAAACCTGTAATATCTGGTTTAACTAATATTGCCAATGAACATTTAGACTATCATCTTAATTATGAAGAATATCTAAATGCTAAATCTGGAATTTTATCAAAAGCACCAATAGCAGTTATTAATGCAGACGATCGTTCTTACCCAATTCTGATAAAAAAATTAACAAAAACCAATCTGATAACTTATTCTAAGGAAACTCCGCTCGAACCTAAGATTCAGTCTATTATCGAGAAAGTTTTTCCAGAAGATTACAATCAAATGAATGCAAAATTAGTTTATGCACTTTCAAAATCTTTGAACATTAGTGATTCAGACTATATTGCAGGCTTAAAAACTTTCGCTGGTGTCCCAGGGAGAATGGAAGTTGTTAAAAACAGTGCTGCAAATAGTACCAGTAAAAACGTCAACATCATTGTCGATTTTGCACACACGCCTCAGGGACTTCGATCGGTACTACGAACTCTCAAAGAAAAAATTGAGAAAAATGGCTCAAAAGGAAGGTTGATTGCAGTTTTCGGATGTGCTGGCAGAAGAGATAAGGGCAAACGTCCAGAAATGGGTAAGATAGGTGTTGAAATTGCAGATTTATCTATTTTTACTGCTGAAGATCCTCGAAATGAAGATATTTGGTCAATAATAAGACAAATGAAAGAACAGCTCACAACGGGACACAATAAAATAATTTCTATTGCAGAACGAGGGGAAGCAATTGAGTATGCACTTACAAAACTTGCCAAACCAGAAGATACTGTGGTTATACTTGGAAAAGGACATGAAAAAAGTATGAATTATAACGGAATAGAATATCCTTGGAATGATATTGAAGCCATTAAACAAATACTAAAAGGCGAGCATCCAAGAGTAAGGGGCAATAGTGAAAATGCATAAAGTTGTAAGCTTGGGGGGTGGAACTGGAACTTTTCCAGTTGTTACCGCATTAAAAACTCTTGGAGTAAATATTTCTGCCGTCATATCAGTTTCTGACTCAGGTGGATCAACAGGAAGAATTAGAGATGAGTTCGGCTTTCAACCAGTTGGTGACTTAAGACAATCCTTAGCAGCGCTTGCAAACAAAGAACGACAGGAATGGATTCAAAAAATTCTACTTTACAGATTTTCAAAAGGATCTGGTTTAAAAGGTCATAACTTGGGCAATCTAATTTTAACTGCCTTGCAGGACATGACAGACAACACCACTGAATCTTTAGAAATTGCTGAAAAAATATTTCATTTGGATGGTGCAGTGATCCCAGTTACAGCAAGCAATGTTAACTTAAAAATTCACTATACCGATGGAACAACTGTGATTGGAGAACACATCCTAGATAGTCAAGATGAAAATCCCAAAAAAATTGCAAGAATAAGTTTAACCCCAGAATGCACTTTAAATCCACCGGCTGAAAAAGCATTCTCGAATGCTGATCTAATAATTATTGGCCCAGGAGATCATTACGCCAGCTTACTTTCAACTTTAGTTGTTAGTGGCACTAAAAAAGCCTTTAAAGAATCAAGAGCAAAAATAATGTACATCTCAAACTTAATGACCAGAAGAACTCAAACTCATGGAATGACTATATCCGATCATCTAAATCAAATTGAGGATGCGATTGGGAAAAAAGTTGATTACATCTTAATTAATAACTCAATAATTCCAGAAAAAGTCCTTGATATCTATGCAAAAGCACAAGAATTTCCAGTCAAAGATGATCTTAATGGAGATAAAAGAATTATTCGAGCTGAATTATTGCTAGATAAAATTGTCTTTAAAAATGAAAATGATAATGTCTACAGATCGTATTTAAGACATGACGCCAAGAAACTAGAGAATGTCTTAAAAAAAGTATTAAAACAAAATCCCGATGATGCCAATTCTTAAATATAACAATTTTTTTCTAGTGGGCATTAAAGGTGTGGCTATGACATCTATGGCACAACTTCTTTGCGATGCTCAAAAAGAAGTATCGGGAAGTGACGTTGAAGAAGATTTTGTTACTAAAGAAATTCTTAATAAACTAAATATAGAAATTACAGTTGGTTTTAACTCAGAAATTCCAGACAATATCGATTGTGTAATATATACGGCTGCTCATGAAGGACAATCTAATCCTCAAGTTATCAACGCTCAAAAAAGAAAAATTAAGACCTATTCTCATGCCGAAGCTCAAGCTGAATTTTTTAATTTAAAAAAAGGTATTGCTGTCTGTGGAGTAGGTGGTAAATCAACAGTCACAGCAATGATCAGCTGGATTCTGACTAAAACAGGCGCAGAACCTTCCTTCGCGGTCGGAGTCGGTAATATTCCCGGACTTAATAAAACCGCTCGATGGAACACTGACACTAACATATTTGTTGCTGAAGCTGACGAATATGTAACCGATCCAAGAGCACCTCAAAGAAATGAAAAGATCACGCCAAGATTTTCCTTTCTAAAACCTTTCATCACAGTTTGCACCAACTTAAAATTTGATCATCCAGATGTTTACAAGAATTTTGACCACACTAAAGCTGTTTTTTTTAAATTTTTTAATCAAATAGATAGTAATGGGTTTTTAATTGTAAATTACAAAGATCTAGAACATAGACCAACAACTTCAGCAGAAACCATACTTTCATTTGGCGAAAATCCAAATGCTGATTTTAATTTTAAAGCAGTTGAAGAGAACGTCGAACCTGAAAGTAACGTCGGATTACTGACTCATAAAAAACTTGAATATAAAATAATTTTAAGAGTTCCTGGTTTATATAATTTAGAAAATGCCGTAGCTGCAATTGTCGCATGTAGCATAGTCAACATACCAATCTTTGAATCTATAAACGCATTGGAGTCATTTAATTCCACTCAAAGAAGGTTTGAATTTATTGGAACAAAAAATGGCGTTAGCTACTATGATGATTATGCACATCATCCAGATGAAGTTCGATCTGTCATCAAAGCTTTAAATAAATGGTACCCAAATGCGAGGAAAATAATTGTTTTCCAGCCTCACACTTATTCTAGAACTAAAAATTTATTAGCAGAATTTATTGACTCGTTTGAGGTAGTTGACGATAAAACAAAAGTATTTTTACTCGATATTTTTTCGTCTGCTAGAGAAAAATATGATTCCACAATAAGTAGTAATGATATTGTCAAAGGCGTTCAATCTAAATATAAAAATATTAATATTTCCAATCTCGAAACAATTCATAACCTAAGCATTTATTTTGAAAATAATTTGAAGACTGGCGATGTGGTGCTAACAGTTGGAGCTGGGGACATCTATAAGGTTCATACCTTGGTATAATTACATTATGAATAATTTTTATGAATAACTTGTATACTGAACTAAAAGCTGAATTTCCAAATTTGGAGTTTAATCGGGAAGTTCTCTTAGCAAATTACACCACCGTAAAAATTGGAGGCCCAGCTGAGGTTTTTTGCGAAACTAAAACTTCTCAAGAATTTATTGATCTAGTAATTTACGCAATTAAAAATAATATTCCCTTAACAATTCTGGGGTGGGGCGCAAACACATTAATTTCCGATGATGGAATAAGAGGATTAGTTATAAAAAATAGTGGTCAAAACATAAAAATTTTGAAAGATGGCGGATTTAGCAACGACGACACCACAACCAACGATTCTAATAAAAAACCACACTCCGACCAATCACTAATCCAACCCCGGTGGCATTCAGACAAAGATAAGGGAAGTTTTAAATACGAATTTTCTGATCTTGATTATGATGAATCAGAATCCCCAACAGTGGTGGTAGAAATTGATTCAGGCGTTTCCCTTCCATATGCAATAAATTCATTAATTGGTCAAGGTATAACAGGCCTGCAATGGTACTCTAGAATTCCGGCAACTCTGGGAGGCGCCATTTATAATAACATTCATGGAGGCACTCATTTTATTTCTGAAGTAATTGAATCAGTGACAATTATCGACGAAAAAGGCAATCTAAAAATGATCAGCAAATCGGAACTCGAAGCTGGCTACGACGTTTCTAGATTTCATAACACCAATGAAATTATAGTTTCAGCTCAACTCAAACTGTACCTTGGAGACAAAGAAAAAGCCAAAACTGTAGTTCAAGAATGGGCGGTCAGAAAAGCTGTCCAACCTCAAAAATCACTCGGGTGCATCTTTCAAAATATTTCTAATGGGCAAAAAGAAAATCTAAAACTACCTACTACTAGTGTTGGATATATTGTCGAACACATTTTAAATAAAAAGAATTTTCAAATTGGAAATGCAAAAGTTTCTGACAAACACGCTGCCTTTATTGAAAACATAGGTCAAGCAACAGCTAAAGATTATTTAGAAATTATTAAAATAATAATTAAAGAAACAAAAATTAAAACTGGAATTACACTTAAACCAGAGATATTTTTTCTTGGATTTAAAAAGCGAGATTTAGAAGGAATTATTACTTAGGAAAGAATATTTATGACTGAATTTCACGTTACCGGAGGAATCCCTCTTCATGGATCAGTTAGAATAGGAGGTGCAAAAAATGCCTCTTATAAATTAATGATTGCTTCATTACTTGCAGATACTGAATCTAGATTATTAAACTTCTCTAAAATAAGTGACGTTGAGTTGGTTGCAGAAATAATTTCATACCTAGGAGCAAATGTAAATAAGGCTGGTGAAAGAGCAATTTTTATAGATCCAGCAAGTTTAAATTCATTTCAAATTGACAAAAATCACGGTGAACAAGGCAGATTCTCTACCATGTTTATTCCTGCGCTACTTTCAAAATTTGGAGAGGCTAGAGTTCCAGCGCCCGGTGGTGACAAAATTGGCGCTCGTCCTTTAGATAGACATTTTGAAGGACTAGAGGCCTTAGGAGCTACTGTCATCTTAGAAAACGGAATGTATATTGCCAAAACTAATGGCTTAGTAGGCAATACTTATAAATTCTCAAAAAATAGTCATACCGGTACAGAAACCTTGATCATGGCAGCTGTCAAAGCCAAAGGAAAAACTGTTCTAGAAAATGCAGCTTTAGAACCAGAAATTGATGACTTGATTTCTTATTTAAACGAAATGGGTGCAAAAATCGCTAGACTGCCAAATAGAGTCATTGAAATTGAGGGTGTCGAAAAATTGACTGGAGCAATCCATAAAATTATCCCTGATAGAAATGAAGCAGTTAGCTATGCCTGCGCCGCAATCGCAACTAAAGGTGACGTCACAATAGAAAATGCTAGACCAGAGCATCTAACAGAATTCCTAAAAAAACTTGACGAAATTGGAGCAGGTTTTGAGATTGGAAATTATGGAGTCAGGTTTTACTACAAAGGACCACTCAAAGCTACAAACATTACCACCGCAATTGAGCCTGGTTTTATGACTGACTGGCAGCCATTAATGGCCACTGTTCTAACCCAATGCGAGGGCACAAGCATTCTTCATGAAACAATCATGGCAAATAGATTTCAATATGTTGAGGAGCTAGTTGAAATGGGGGCAAAAATTGAAAAATTTAATCCTAAAGTTTCAAATCCAGAAGAAACATATAATTTTGATAGTAAAGACGATAAAGAAGAATATAAACATGCAATAAAAATTCATGGTAAAACTCCATTAACTGCTGGTGAATTTGAAGTTAAGGATTTAAGACACGGCGCAACTTTAATATTAGCCGCTATGACCGCCAAAGGAACAACAATTATTAGAAATATCGAACATGTTGACCGAGGTTATGAATCACTTGACGAAAGATTGAAATCAATGGGTGCAAAGATCGTCAGAAAGTAATAGAATAGATCAATATGAACTCCCTTGCATTATTATTGAGTGTTCTCATTTTATCTTTTATTGTAACAAGTATCGCGATTGTTCCGTTCATAAACCTTCTTTACAAACTAAAATTTCAACGCGCTCAACAAGAATCTAGAGATACTTTTGGAGTACTAACACCAATATTTAATAAATTCCATAAATCAAAAGCTGGCGTTCCAGTCGGTGGTGGATTATTAGTAATTATTGTTGTTACAGTTTTATTTCTGTTTTTAGTTCCGTTAATCAAATATTATGGCGTGGACCTCACAAGTAACTACGAAAAAATTCAGTCAGAAATCAATATTATTTTCTTTACATTTTTATCGTTTGGTTTATTAGGACTTTACGATGATATTATGAAGTTTTTTAATCTTAAAATAAAAGGACTTTTTGGCTTGAGAATGAAACATAAATTTATTTTTGAAATCATCCTCTCGTCTGCAATTGCTGTAATGTTATACTCAAATTTAGGAATATCTATTCTTAACATTCCATTTATTGGCACTTTTGATTTAGGCATATTTTTCATTCCATTCGCAACATTTACCATTGTTTCTTTTGCCAACGCAGTTAATATTTCCGATGGTTTAGATGGATTAGCAGCGGGCTCATTAATGATTTCACTTTTTGGATTATGGTTCTTATCTTCAGCTATTCTCGATGTACCTGTTTCAATTTTCTTGGCACTTTTTATTGGCTCGCTTATTTCTTTTTTGTACTTTAATGTTTTCCCAGCAAGAATTTTCATGGGTGATGTTGGCTCTTTGGCTTTCGGAGCAACCCTAGCAGTAGTTGGATTACTTCTGGGTAAAGTAATTGCACTTGTTGTAATAAGTTTTATTTTTGTTCTAGAAATCTCAACTTCGCTTATTCAATTATTTTCAAAAAAGTTTTTAAAAAGAAAAGTTTTTCCTGCTGCGCCAATTCACTTAAGTTTACAAAAATTAGGATGGGAAGAACCAAAAATTGTTCAAAGAGCTTGGTTGTTACAAATAATGCTAACCATTTTTGGCGTTTGGCTAGCAGTTCTCTAAACAGAAACTCATGCATAGTAAATTAGTATCTCCACCAAAGAATTACATTGTTTTATTTACAGTTACCTTAATAATGAGTCTAATTGGTTTAATATTCGTTTTTGAATCTTCAACTGCAGAAAGCTTTTTATTGTTCGGCAATCAATATCATTTTTTAATTCAACATAGCATGGGTCTTGCAATAGGCTTATTGGGATTAGGAGTAGCAGTTCTAATTCCTTCTCAATTTTGGATAAAAAGTTCTGCAATTTGGTATATTTTAGGGTTAATTTTATTAGTCATGGTATTTATACCTGGAATAGGACTTTCCTTAAATGGAGCAACACGATGGATTGTTATTGGCAGCGCAAGATTCCAACCAATTGAATTCTTTAAATTTGCTTTAATTGCCTTTTTTGCAAATTGGCTAAGTAAACATCAAAAATTTCTACCATTTTTATTTTTAACCGGATTACCAGCCTTACTACTTATTCTACAACCAAATTTGAGCTCGCTACTTTTATTATTAGCAATTGCAGGTAGTATGTTTTTTGTTGCCGGGGGAGACATTAAAAAAATTCTAGGATTGCTGGCAATTGGTATACCAATTGTTATTATTTTAATCATTGCTTCTCCCTATAGACTGAAACGTTTAACTACCTTTATTAATCCAGAATCAGATCCGTTAGGAGCTAGTTTTCATATTAGACAAATTACTTTAGCTCTAGGAAGAGGAGGGTGGACTGGACAAGGAATTGGCAACTCGAATCAAAAATATTCCTATATACCAGAGGCTAGCACCGACTCAATTTTCTCAATAATTGCCGAAGAAATAGGATTTTTAGGATCTTTATCAATTTTGAGTTTATTTGTAATATATTTTTATAACGCAAATAAAATCGTATCAAATTCAAAAAAAACTAAGTCAATTAAATTATTAGGGTTTGGAATTATAATCTGGATAGGTTTGCAAGTAATACTTAATTTGAGTGCAGTGGTAGGATTAGTACCACTCACCGGAATGCCTCTTCCTTTTTTCTCATATGGAAGATCAGCCTTAGTAATGTTACTCTTTGCGACAGGCATCTTAATAAAAATTGGTAAAGAAACGTAACCTAAAGGTAAAAAATGAAAATATTAATCACTGGCGGTCATCTTACACCAGCACTAGCTTTCATTGATTTTGTAAATAAAAACCATTCTGAAGACAAAATTATCTTTCTTGGCAGAACTCACACTCAAAATAAATCAAAACAAGAATCAAGAGAAGAACAAGAAACTTTAAAAAAAGGTGTTCAGTTCATTTCATTCAAATCCATTAAACTTTCAAAAAACAATTTGTTTGAGAAATTGAAAGCTGTTCCAATTTTAATTTCATCAACACTAAAATCTGTAATTATAATAGGCAGAAATAAGCCAGACATATTTGTTTCATTTGGAGGTTATTTAGCAGTTCCAGTTATGTTCGCATCATGGATCATGAGAGTGCCAATTATCACTCATGAACAAACAAGAACTGCTGGCATCGCCAACAAACTAATTTCAAAATTTGCTGATAAAATCGCTGTTTCATATAAGGATAGCTTAAAATATTTTCCTATTGATAGAACATTCGTAACTGGAAACTTAATTAGGAAAAATATATTAGATGTAAATAATATACGTCCAAAATGGATCGAGAAAAAATTAAAAAATCCAATTATATACATCACTGGAGGCAGTCAAGGTTCTGAAATAATTAATCACACTGTTTCTCAAGTAGTAAAATCATTAACAAAAGACTGGACAGTGATCCACCAGTGCGGTAACTCAACAAAATCAAGAAATTATAAAAAAGAGTTGACACAAATAAAAGATAATCTTCCAATGAGCAATAGGAATAATTATTATATTAAAGAATGGCTCGATGAAGAAGAACTTTCTTGGGCTTACTCTAATGCAAAAATTATTGTTTCAAGAGCTGGCGCAAATACAACCGAAGAAATTGCCTTGAGAGGAATTCCCTCTGTTTTAATTCCACTTCCGTTTTCACACAATGATGAACAACTAAAAAACGCTCAAGCATTGTCTAACAAAAGCCAAGCTATTCTATTAGAACAAAAATTTTTGAATCCTAAAACTTTGCTTGAGAGCATAGAATTAATCAATAAGTACAACAGAAAATTTTCTAGAAATCTGGAAATGTTTTCAAAATCAATCAATTCTGAAACAAAACTGTACTCAATGGTAAAAAAGGTTGCCATTAAAAATGCTTAGATTCAAAAAAATATTTTTTTTATTTTTTGGGCCAATTACTTTATTTTTTTCGCTTGTATTTGCGTTTAAAATTAATGTCATTAATTGCCGAGTTTCTAAAAATAATTGTAGCCAAGAACTTTATCAAAAACTTGAAATTCTTAAAGGGAAATCCCTTTTTTTTGTAAACCTTGATCGGGAACTAACTAACAATGAAATTAGTACTGAAACCATTCTTCTTCAAAATTATCAAAAACGATTCCCAGGAACAATATCTCTTGAATTTTCTGAAGAAAAAGTAGCCTATCAACTTAATTTAGAAGAAAACCAATTATTTATTAGTGAATTTGGAAATATTTTACCAAATAATCAAAATGTTGTTGATCTTCCTACAGTGAGTTGGAACTCAAAACAAAGTCAAGAATCACACACCAAAATATTAAAAATCTTGAATAGTGTTAATGGTACCGATTTGATAATTGAAAAAATTACCAGAATAAATGACAAAGAAATTGTGATCAATATTAAAAATAATCCACCTTTAATCATTGATGAAGACTCAATCGACTCAAAAGTTGCTATACTAGTTACACTACTAAACTCACGAGAAATAAAAGAATACGGAAAACCTATCAAAGAGATTGATCTGCGTTTTAATTTACCAGTACTACGCACAGCTCAATAAATTTGATATTCTATAGAAACTATATGTCA
This sequence comes from Candidatus Pacebacteria bacterium CG_4_10_14_3_um_filter_34_15, assembly GCA_002783105.1. Classification (GTDB taxonomy): domain Bacteria; phylum Patescibacteriota; class Microgenomatia; order UBA1400; family PJMF01; genus VFLK01. The sequence goes on from PFJN01000024.1 coordinate 14,712, forward strand.
CAAAACAGAATTGTTACCGCCATAGATGTTGGAACTGATAAATGTGTCAGCCTAATTGCATCCATTGAAGAAACAACACAAACACTCAGAGTTATGGGTGTTTCCGCAGTTCCGTCAAGAGGGATGAAACGCAGTCAAATAATCGATCTTGAAAAAGTTCTTGAAACAATTACAGAGAGTCTTGATGGAGCAGAAAGAATGGCTGGACTTGATGTAAAAAGTGCATATGTTTCTATTTCTGGAACTCACGTTTCATCTCAGAATTCAAAAGGTGTCGTTGCTGTTGCATCTCCAAACAAAGAAATAATTCCAGAAGATGTAGAACGAGTTATCGAAGCTGCAAGAGCTGTTTCATTGTCTTCTGATAGAGAAATTATTCACGTAATACCAAAAGATTTTAGAGTAGACTCACAAACTGGCATTAAAGATCCTATCGGAATGACTGGTGTCAGACTTGAATCTGAAGCTCATATCATTACTGGTCTATCAACTTCTCTTAGGAATATGGAAAAATGTATTAATGATTTAGGCCTAAATGTCGATGCCTTTATTTTTTCAGGTTTAGCATCTGCTAGCGTCGTCATTTCTGAAACTGAAAAAGAGTTGGGTGTGGCAGTCGTAGATATTGGTGCAGGCTCAACCTCTCTTTGTGTTTATGTCGATGGATCACTTGAATATTCTGCCTCTCTGCCAGTAGGAGCAAGACACATTACTCAAGATATTGCTTTGGGTTGTAAGATCAGTCTAGATACAGCCGAAAAACTTAAAATTGCTCTTTCGAAAGAAGCTTTTAAACCTTTATCTCCAATTGCTGGTGAATCAAAACAAGATTTTAGTCAACGAAAGAAAAAAGCTGACCAACTGAAATTGTCAGATTTTGATAGTTCATCAACCGAAACAGAAACGCTTTCGAAAATGGAAGTCGTAGAAAAAATTATGCTCCCAAGAATGCAAGAAATTTTTTCTTTAATTGGAGACCATCTTAAAAAGGAAAACTTATTTCCACTTATTCCAGCAGGAATCGTGATCACAGGGGGCGGAGCCGAAACAACCAAGATCGTTGAAGTTGCTAAGCGCGAACTAAATCTTTCTGCAAGAATTGGAAAACCAATAGAATTAGAAGGTCTTACGTCAGATATCAAAAAGCCTGGATTTGCAACAAGCATCGGGCTTCTACAATATGGAAAAAAAGAAGGTGGTGGTACGATAGCCAGAAGTTTTAAATTTGGATCAATTTTTAAAGGATTTTCTCTGGGTTCTTTTACTAAAATGTTTAGTAAACTCTTCAAGTCTTTAATGCCCTAAATTGCACTTGATGTTCACTTCAACTTAGTGATACACTTTGTCATTAAGAGTACTAGTCTATACAATCGAGATTATCATATGGCACTTGTAAAACCCACAAACACAACATTTGCAAAAATTAAAGTTATTGGCATTGGCGGTGGTGGTGGAAATGCCGTCAATTCAATGATCGATTCTGGACAAATTCATGGAGTTGAATTTATTTCGATAAACACTGATGCACAAGCTCTTTTAACTTCCAAAGCTGAAACCAAATTGCAAATTGGAGCTAACTTCACTAAAGGTTTAGGCTCCGGTGCTGACCCTGAAGTGGGTAGAACTGCAGCTGAAGAATCATACGACAAACTTAAAGATTTATTATTTGACACTGACATGGTTTTTATCACTGCTGGTATGGGTGGTGGAACCGGTACGGGAGCTTCATCAATAATTGCTGAAATTGCTAAAGAAGTTGGAGCATTAACAGTCGCAGTTGTCACAAAACCATTTTCATTTGAAGGCAAAAAGAGAATGTTAACAGCTGAAGAAGGTGTTGCAAGTCTTAAAGATACCGTTGACACCTTAATTGTTATTCCAAACCAAAGATTGATGGATGTAGTTGACAAAAAAATGACCTTTCTTGATGCTTTCAGATTGGCAGATAATGTTCTTGGACAAGGTGTTCAAGGAATCTCAGACTTAATCACGGTACCTGGACTTATTAATGTAGACTTTGCTGATGTTAAAACCATTATGTCTGAGTCTGGCTCGGCTTTGATGGGTATTGGAGAAGCAAGTGGAGAAAATAGAGCTGCAACTGCAGCAAGAATGGCAATTGCCTCGCCACTTTTGGAAATTTCTATAGATGGCGCTAAAGGTATCCTCTACAACATTATTGGTGGACCTGATATGGCAATGAGCGAAGTTTCAGATGCTTCTACAATTATTGCCAATGCCGCAGATCCAGAAGCAAATATTATTTTTGGAGCTACAATTGATGAAACAATGGGCACAAAGATCAAAATTAGTGTGATTGCCACCGGGTTTGATGATGGTGATTTAAAACTACCTTCAAATAGACCATTGTTTGGTGCATATGGTAGAGATTCAAGAAATCGGTTTAAAGCAGAGTCTGATGAAAAAAAAGAACCAGCGACACTAAAATATGACAGAACACCAACTGGTTTTACTCAACCGCTTTCAACAGCACAACTGTCCTCAACAAAAAATGATGAAGTTACCGAGCCATTTGTAAAATCTCAAGCTTTTGGAGACAAGGTAAAAAATAACACTGGCTTTAGAGCAGTCAATCCTTTGACTGAAAAATCAGATGATGATGCTAGCGATAAAGAAAAACCAGAAGAAAAAAAGAAGTCTATCTTGAGTGCATTTGAAGATGAGTTCGAAATTCCAGCTTTTTTGAGACGAAATAAAAAAAATTAGTTCTATAATAATTAGAACAAGTGCGGGTATAGTTCATCGGTAGAATGCTAGCTTCCCAAGCTGGATAGAGGAGTTCGACTCTCCTTACCCGCTCATGATGACCGCATCGCTTGCGGTGAGAACATCATGAATGGATGATTGGAGAATCAACCAGCTGAGCAAAGCGAAGCTAAGTTCAACGGCGAGTGCGAAAAAAATGAGCACCCGCCTAATGCATGCGAACGAACGCAAGTGAGTGAGTCGTAGACTCTCCTTACCCGCTCCATAGCGAAATGATTTTGTGTTTTCTCCAATTTTACTCAAGAAATCAAGCTTTCCCTGAGTTCTAGCCACTATTTTTGATCATTTGTTGTTAGCCTGGAAAAATGTTTACCGGATACCGGAGTCGGACCTACAAATAGATATGTGTTTTTCTGACTTTTGTCCTTACATAAAGCACGATGGGATATGTAAGCATAAATAATCCAAGGGTCAAAAATATATATTTAGGCTGTTTCTCAAAAGTGAAGCTCGCAAATGCCAACGATAATCCGATTAGTCTTCCAATAGCTAAAACGATTTCTCTTCCGGGTATGGCTTTTTTCAAATCTGCATGAGAGTCAACTGCAAATGCCGTTGAAACATTCCAGAAAATTGGTAACAAAATTTGTAAAATGCTAGTTAAAATTACCCACAGTACAAGACTGTTAGTTGAGATTGGAAACAAAAATGTTGTTATGGCAATAGCAATTGTAATTGGATATAGAAAAAGGGTTCTCTTCTGAATTCTGTCAGAAAATTTACCTAAAATATAGTTAGCAATAATGCTAATTACCGATAAGTAAGATAGATATATTCCAAATGGCAACGGTTCTTTTATAAAAAACAGAGTATAAATTGGAATTATTCCAAATGGTAGAGCTTCCCAAAGTCCTTCTAATAGAAGAAAAATTCTCGTTGTCTTAATCTCATTAAGCGACTCTTTAATTGAATACACCAATTTAAAGTCTTTTTGAAAGCTCACGAGCCAGTAACAAACCATAAATAAAAGAATTGAAATTGCCCATATAAAAAATATGCTAATTTGTGCTAAATATCCGGCCATAAGTGGAGCAAATATGCTTACCAATGAAGGGAGTATAAACATGAGTGCAGAGCTACTTCCCGTCTTATCTTTTGGCGTTAATTCAAAATGGGCGATATTGTAAAACACATAAAAGAAAAATAGTGACATCCCGTTTATAAATTGGCCTATGTAAAATGGAGTAGGTGACCGAAGGTTAATAATTAGTAATATGTAAACGATTGAAGTTACTAAAGCCATTCTCCATGATAGTTTTGCAGAAAGGCTCCTCAAGCCAAGCAATAATAAGATTTGTCCTCCAAAAAATACCATTTTACCCAACATCATCTGATTTAGGGTTAGGCCATGTCCTAGAAAATACGTAGGAAGTATTGAAGTACTAAATGATCCAAATAGTAAAAATACTGTATAAAACGAAATTAGGTTGTAATAAGGAGATTTACTCATATTTTGTATTCTATTGGCGATCTCTACGGCTGAGATGGGTCACAATTAGTGCCATCAGCTCCCTTAAAAGGTACGTTCGCCGCAGAGATCATTCGGTACGCCTATGATACCATTTTTCGTAATCCTTGAAACTTGGAATGCCGAGGTAGTCTTTCAACACATTAAGTTTTATAATTAGATCTAGAGTAATAAGACGGTATAAGTTTTCGAAAAGCCATAATGGGAAGAGGTTCGAGCTGAGTACCGTCCCCAGCTCATAAAGTGACAGAAGTTACTAGAAACTTACATAAAATGACAACATAGCATATGTATTTTAATATAGAAGTTATTTATCTGATGTTTTTCTTGTCGATCTCTTTATTTGGACTTATTCCCATCATTTTATTTTGTGAATATTTTGTCCGTCCATTTCGAATGAAACAATTAGCTCACCAATTTGGACTGGAATACAGACTCCAAAATGGATGGCTCATATTTTCTGATGCGAGACGTAATATTTTGCAAGGTAAAATTGGTGAGAATCGCATTCAAATTTTTGATAGTGCGGCAGGTCATGGATATAAACCCACATTTTCATACCGTTCCACCCAACTTAAAATTAACAGCAGTACCTATATACTACGAGGTAAGGTGTCTGGGTACTATCCAATATATGATTTAAAAACTGTATTAAGTAATATCGGGAGTACTAAAGGCAAATATCCAATTCCATCAACTTTTGGTCCCCTTTTAGAAGCAGCAAAAAAGCAATGGAAGATATGAGTAAATTTAAGGGTATCTACAATGACGGTATTTTGCTTTGCACCGTTTACCAGATATTTTCAAGAACAGAAAAAAACAAAAATAGATTTATTATCTCGAGATAATCTTTGAAAACATTTAGCTGTAAAATCATATCAGAGGTAATGTAGTAGCAAAGACAGATTTTTACTTTAAAAATAAGTGGTAAATTGTGATCAAGTAGATATTCTTTGATATACTCGTCCTGGCTAAATAGGTCCGAGCCAATTATGGTATCCAGCTCAAAAAATTTCACAAAAAAAACTTAAATATAAACAGGTTTTAGATACAATTAACCCCCCAGTTCTCTCTCGCGCTTGAAAAGCGCGAGAGAGAAGGG
>PFJN01000033.1 GCA_002783105.1 Candidatus Pacebacteria bacterium CG_4_10_14_3_um_filter_34_15
AAAATTAATGTTCTTTTTTTTTGTTTAGATTGATATATAAATATTAATCAGGTTGTTTAACTTATAAAACTAAATTCTTTTACTTGCTCAACAATATTTTTTTTTACTTTTTCCCAGCTAATCTCAATATGCATTTTAGGTATAGGCTGTTCATTTGCATCTTCAAAGTATGTAAGTGACTTAAGAATATGAATCTGATTATAGTTAATTTTAGGGTATTTTTCTCCTAAAAAGTCAAATAATTGCTCGAGTGAAAATTCTTTTAGTAAAAAATATAAATCAATAAAATCTTTCTTACTTCCTCTGACTCCTATGGTTTGCAATTTTGTGCAAGCAGTGTCTACTTTGGAACTAATTTTTACACCATCAATGAATGTGTTTAGTGTCCCATCAGCTAATTCAAGATCAGTAAGTGTACCAAAAGTTTCAAGTTCTTGTTGTAGTTTTTGTGGCTCAAATTTATCTTGTGTGAAAAAATCTAAATCCTCAGATTCTCTGTGACCTAAAAGTAAGGAAAGTGCTGTTCCGGCAGTCAAGTAAAAATTATTAAGGAATGTTGGTTGACTATTTTGCAACTTGTTAGCAAGTTTTAGTGTATTTTTTGGAAGCGTATTAGTAAAAAATTGTTGCATTATGATAGATATATTTTCCAAAAATTTTTGGATTTTGGACTTAGTTTTAATTCAAGTATTTGTTTTAAGATATTCTGTTTATTCATTTTTGAAAATAACCAAGAGATACTCTCTTGATTGCCTTTTTCAAGTAAAGTTTGCATAATGTATTTTTGATGTTTTTCCCAAGAAAGCTGAGCTAGATCATCTCCCCAAAAGTATTTAGTAACATTAGTAGGCAATGACGTTTTCATGTAGTATTATTATACAGCAATCTGTTGTTTCTATAAACTATCAGGTATGTAATCAGCATTAACTTGGGTTACATTTAATTTTTTGATTCTGGAAAATGTAAAATGAAAGAGTATGTGAAACTTAATTATATTTTAGGAATTGTTGTTTTTTTCTTTGGTCTATCAAAGTTACTCAGCCCATTAGAGCCATTAAATCTAATGGGATTAGTTTATTATGTAGTCACCGCAGTTGCTTTGTTCAAAAAGCCAAAAATCGGTTATACCTTGCTAGTGGTTTCCATAATGGGTCTGGTCTTGGCATACACAATTAACTATTACGTCAATTCTTGGTAAGATTGCTTTTTTAGGCAGCATTTATTCTTTTGTCATTTTAATAATTACTCTAATTGTATGTTTATGCACTATTTGATAGGATCATTCTTATAAAATATTATTTGAACTCTCACGCTTTATTTTAAAAGTTTTTGAGAGTAGAAAAGGAAATATGCAGGAACCAGAAGCAGATGGTCATATGTGTCAGGATGACGGGAAAGGAAAATGTCAGGTTTGTGGAGATCTAATGCCAATTAATGAGAAATTAGAAAAAGATCATTATTTTCAAGATAGGGGCGATGGAAAATGTATCATTTGCGGTGAGGGTCAACATTAAATAACTTCGTTTTAAAAAATCTACAAGTTACGGTGAAAGCCGTAGTTTGTTTTGTATCGGATGACAAAGTGTCTATTTGATAATAAATTAATATATATCATTATGGGATACATAGTGATACAATTCCATTGACAACAAAAAACTTTAAGATCGGAGGATCAAATGGAAACAGTTTTGTTTGTCATAATTGGTGTGCTTTTGATAGCACTGATTGTGGTTTTGGTGCGGAACCACAATTTAAAAAAGAACGTCGCACTGTTAGGGGAATCGACCCGAGACTTGGGAACTAAACTCGGGCAAGAATTGAGTGAGAGTAAGGAAGAATAGCAATTGGAATTGCTCCATAAAACTATTTTTTCAAACTCTCTCCTAGATAGCCCCGTCTTTGTGGCGGGGCTGTTTTTTTAGACTAGCATGTTCTATAAGTTCTGGTTGAAAAACTCCAACAAATGAAATAAGTATTTAGCAACAATGTGCAAATCCCGCTGTAATAATGGGATTTGTCGTTATGTTCCGTAGTCTTAACAACATTCCTATCCCATCCCATTGTATCTTCTTTATATATTTGATAGGCTTTTTATAGTAATACAAATAAAAAGGATATATAAAAATGCAAGAAGGAAATCTTAAAGAAATGCGAATCGAAGCAATTGAAATGAATCAAAAAATAGATGTTGTAAAAAAATTTATAGCTGATATGGATCTTAATAAGTTGAAATTATTCGAAGCTATATTAGAAGAAAAGCGACCTGTTGACACAATTTTGGAAGAGCAACTTAAGGTGGTAAAAGCCAAAATTAAAGAACTGACCTCAGTCAAGCAAGTTGACGAAGTAACCGAATAGAATGTTATCTAAAATTTAAATTTTACTCCTTTAATTCTGTTGGCAGATTTATGTAATATAGAACGATTCTAATTTTATATGAAAAACCAATTTTTTAAAGGAAAAGTTATCGAGGGATTCAAGCTTGGTAGAAAAATTGGGATACCAACTGCAAATCTCGATCCAAAAGTATTCAAGTCAGACTGGAAAAAAGGTGTCTATGCTGTTGAAGTAAGCATTGGAGATAACTTTGACAAAAAATACTTGTCCGTTTTATTTTATGGTCCCAAAACAATTGCTCATGAAACTAAAAATTCTTTGGAGTTGCACATTATAGATTTTGATGAAAATATTTATGGCCAGGAAATTTCGGTTTCTTTACTAAAATTTATCAGAGGTGTGATGATTTTTTCAGACGTCAAATCCCTAGTAGTTCAGATACAAAAAGATATTGAAGTTGCAAAAAATTCTATTTAGAAATTTCTTTATTTAATTCGGATATTTTGTAGATTGCAAAAATCAAAACTATTGCTGCTAAGTATTGGCTAACTGCGAGAATGTTTTTATAAATAACTACATCAATAAAAACAGCGGTTAAAGGAAAAGCCAGCTCAATTATTGTCGAAATTTTAGCTTGAGTGTGTTTCAAGCCCTTGTAATATATCCAAAGCGCAACCATGCCTGTTGAGAGTGCGATAATGGTTAGTTGTGAAAGCTGTTGCATGTTGATTGTAACTATTTGAGAGTCAAGTTTTAATAGGAACATTGCAGCGAGTGCAAATAAGGTAGTAAATAAAAATCGTAAGCCTGTGATCAAAGTATTTGAATGTTTGACTAAGGTATATCTAGAAAATGTTGTTGAACTTCCCCATGCAAAGGCAGCTGCCAGAGCAAACAAAGCAGCATTAATTGTGCCTTCGCCGGTTTGAAAATTAATAATACCATTTTTAAATGTGACAAAATATGCACTTAAAAATGCTAATAAAGCCCATGAGATATATTTTTTGTTGATTTTTTCTTTTAGAAAAATACTTGCGGTGGTAATGGCAAAAATTGGCTGTAATTTTTGAAGTAAGAATACTACTGAAAATGAGATGAAGTTAGTTTTGACTAGTGCAGTTGTAAACCACAATGTTCCTAGTAGGCCACTTAGTAAGCTTACCCAAACAATTGAGAGCCACTCGTTTTTTGTTAATCTTTCTTTTTTCAAAAGTGAAGGAATGAAAGGTGTGATAATTAGCAAGCCAATTAAATGTTCATAAAAAACAATGATTATTGGAGGCAAAACAAAAAGATTACGTCTCAATATTCCATCTACACCCCATAAAATTGCTGCTATAACAATGTAAAGTGAATATATACTAATCTTTTTTTTCATCTGTACCTTTTCATTTACTGGTTGAGATTGTACTAGAAAAATACATCTTGTGATAGTTGTGCTTATTCTGTTATATTTGCATTAATATGACAGAAACAAATCTCAAAAATCTTATTAAACTTATTAAAGAAAAATCTACCCTAACAATGTTTGTACTTGGGTTTGTGATCGTGATGATGATTGCATTTAATTTACTTTTATCCACTATTATTAAACAAAAATCATCAGGAAAAATTAGTAATGAAGCCGCTAGTACTCAAGTTGGTTTTGATATATTTAGCATAACCGATGATGAGGCTCAAAAACTTGGAAATATTAATTCTAACTTTAAAATAAACAATGCCCAAGAAAAAGAAGTTACAGCCTACTTTGTGCAACCGGGTGATTCGTCTTGGAAAATTGCAGCAGAGCTGTTTGGCGATGGTAATCGATATTTAGAAATAGAAAAACTAAATGATTTTAAACATGGCCAATATCTTGAAATCGGTCAAGTTGTTTTTGTTATTGTTGGTCAAAAACTTGAAGCAAGTGAGGATGTGAATGTCGTTGAAAATGCGAAAGTCCTTGAAGATGAGAGCGTCGATGCAGATTTTATTACCTATATTGTTAAACCCGGTGACTCACTTTGGAAGATATCTTTGGAGAATTATTCAGATCCTTTGTTCTGGCTTGAGATATATAAATTCAATAAACAAGCGATTGGTAATGATCCAAATTTAATATTTCCGTTAACAGAACTCAAGCTTCCAGTGATAAAATCAAGGCTATAGTGTGAATTTTATTCGCCGAAGTAGCTCAGTTGGTAGAGCACTGGTATCGTAAACCATAGGTCGTGGGTTCGACTCCCACCTTCGGCTCCAAGTGGAGACCGTTCAAAAATGGGCGCGTTTTTTCAAAAAAAGCCTGGTAAATCAATCCCTGGTTTTTTAGTAATTTCAAGTGTCG
>PFJN01000018.1 GCA_002783105.1 Candidatus Pacebacteria bacterium CG_4_10_14_3_um_filter_34_15
GTTGCACTTCGTTTGCGAACCCAATGGGGAAAAATAGGTTTGAATATCCTTCATTAGTCCCTGCAAAACACTAATTTTATCCCATATATAAATCCAAAATTAGTAATTATAGTACACAATTACATTTGATATAATCAAGTCATAAATTATGACATCAACAGAATTATCTCCACAAGGTTTAAAAGAAGGCGTCGAGGCACATTTCGAAAAAAGATTTGAGTTGGGCAATTATCAAGATCAAGAAGTTGAGAGCGCGATAGGGTCAAGTCTTAAAGAGAAAGAAGAACAAGGATTTAAATATATAATGATAGTTCATGCAATTTTTGCTCCATTTTTTCTTTCTCAGGAAAGAGAAGTTGAATCTGTTAGACAAGATTTTGTTCAAGAAAAAGGTGGAAAAGGGAATGTTGAGTTTTATGTAATTAAGAGAACTGGAGAAGTAGTCGTTTTGATGAAATAGGTTCGAATATCGTCTACTTGTTCCTTTTTGTCTGATAGAATAAGTCTATGCTTGAAACTGACGCAACTAAGAATGGTGAGCAATTTTCTGTATATAGTATTAAAGAGATAACACATCCTAAAACAGAAAAAGATCTGGCTTTAGAGGTTCTTGTTGATGGACAAGCTCTTGCTGGTTTCATTGTTAGGTTATTAGAAATAAGACAAGAACAAGAAGCTAATGAAAGTGAAGTTGAGTCTGATGGAGCAGATCAAGATGATGATTTTGTAATGGAAGTTATTGGAGAAGGATTTAGTGAGGTTGGAGGCTTGCTTGTATCTAGATCGGGAATTAATGATTCTTTGAAAAAATCCTCAGTATCAATAGATCAATCTATGATGCTTAATTCATCGGGAAAATCTACAACATGGATTGAAATGTCATCATTCGATATTCAAAAAGCTATGGAAATGGGAAATGTAAGTGGTTGGATTCATTCTCAACCAGGCGGTACTGCTCCGTCAGTAAAATCTGGAGAAAATCCTTCTGATGAGAGGGTGTCTAGAATGATTTCAAAGTTCACCAATTGTTCCTCACACATAGCTTTCATTGTAGATAGATATGGGAAAAAAATTACAGCTTATCTATATAATAGTGATGCAGATTTAGCTTCGGGCGAGGAATACTTTACGAGAATAAAAGGATTAAAGATTAAAATTCCTAGTAATATGGATACTGAGCTAAAGAGCCATTTGTTGAATCTTCAATATACCGATGTTTAGATGAAGAGTCTATAGCATTATTGTAAATAAATTCCAAGTTATAAGTCCAAAGCGACCACCCAACTTGAGGAAAAATAAGTTCTAACATCCTTCACTAGTCCCTGCAAGTACACAAGATAGACTTGAAAAAGACACAAAAAAGTCATATAATAGGCTCATGCAAACACAAACTACTCAAATAAGAGTCACATTACCAGTAAAATTACAGGGATTCCTGCAAACTAAAGCCAACAAATATGGTCTTAGTTTGTCTGGATATATTAGAAATTTAGTGATCAATGATGTTCAAGATGTTAAATACCCAGTATTTGAGATGTCTGATCAATCAGTGAGTGATTTTCACGAATCCATGGAAGCTGAAAAAAATGGAAACTTGGTTGTGACAGATGATGTTTCCCAGTTACTCAAGGATTTATAAAAGATGAAGGCTTCGTTTTCTCCGAAATGTTTGAGACAGTTACAGAAATTAAAGAAAACTAATGCACCATTATTTAAAAAGGTTCAAAAACAACTCAAGATATTTGATGATAAACTAGATCACCCATCGTTGAGGCTTCACAAACTAAGTGGAGCACAGAAAGAATGTTGGAGTATTTCAATTGATAAATCCTTTAGATTGTTGTTTTACTACCAACAAAGGAACAAGCAACATGGTATTGTATTTTTTAGTTTTGGAACTCATGGCGAAGTGTATAAATAGGTTAGAATATCCTTCACTAGTCCCTGCAAAACATCAATTTTTGGCTATATACAAATATAAAATTACTATTGGGGTCACGCGACATTAATGATAGAATGTGAGAAAATCGAAGTAGATCAATCATCCTTTGTTGTTTTAAGTGATTCATATGCAAAAGACAATTCTCAAGTATTTTATAGAGGAAAATTATTAAATGGAGTAGATTTAGCTACTTTTGAGGTAGTGCCTCAAGATTACTCTTATGTTCTTAATAGACAGAATATTTATGAAGTAGCAAACGATATAAATAAATCAGAAGATTTTCAAAAAGAAGGTGAATTTGCAATTGATAGATATTCTATTTACTTTAACGAGAATAAAATCGCTGAGAATAATTACGATCACATTGTAAATTTTGCAACAAATTTATTAGTTGCTGATTCAGATATCATTATTGGAAATATTAATGGTGGTTATAAAGTTATGCTTTCTAAACAAATTGATACAGACACTTTTCATCCTTATTCGGAATCTTTTTGGGCAGATAAAAATACTGTTTATTGTTTCAATCGGACCAGTCAAAAATTATATCCAATTGCAAATTTAAACAGATCAAATTTCAGGTATTTTAAGACTAAAGAAGAAAATCAATTTTTTCATGTATATGGTGATGGGAATGTTTATTATTATGCTTATGGTGATTGCTTACAAACTTCTTTATTATAAGCCCAAAACCACCTCTCAACTCGAGTAAAAACAGGTTCGAACATCCTTCACTAGTCCCTGCAAAATCCTATAATAATATGATTTTCTTCAATAAATATTGTTTCCAACTTGTTAATATGACATAATAAAATTATGGAAAAAGATCCAATAACACCACAACTTCAATTTCAAGTAAATCCACTTATTCAACAAGTTCCACCACAAACTCAGTCAGAAACACCAATCCCTCAACCAACGCATTCTCGTAATAAGATAATGAAAATATTGATTGGTGTGATAATGTTAGTATTACTTACTGGAGCAGTAGTTGGTGGATATATGTTTGGACAGAGCAGTGGAGATAATTCAGGTAATATTACTGATGGTGATGAACAAAAAGCTATAGATTTTGATGATGATTATGTTGCATGTACTGCAGAAGCCAAGGAATGTCCAGATGGATCATTTGTGAATAGAAAAGGTTCTAAATGTGAGTTTGAGGAATGTTCAATGGTCATAGAAAGAAAGACGAGTCAAGCTAATAAAGAGACATATGTACAAGCTGAAGATTCAAACTTATTAACACAAGATAATGAATTTATTAATAAAAAATATAACTATAAAATTTCATATTCGGATATATTTGAGATAGTTACTCCTAACCCAGAGGTAGCTACATCTGTTAATTTTCGTAGAAAAGATGATATTATTCCTGCAGAATCTGGTATTAGCATTAAGGTTTTAGAGAGTGCTTCTGAACTTAAAAATGTTTGCGGTACAATATTTTTGGAAAACGAAGGTATTTTGTGTAACAAGGATACTTTTAAATTCACACCTATGTTAGATTATTTGCCCTGGGAGATGTATGAAAAAGATATGGTCGGAATTGTGCCTTTGGGCTATGTGTATGCCTCAATGCACAGAGACGGTAATATCTATCTAATAAATAATTATGGATATGAAGTAGCAGAAGTTGATGCGCTGATGAATAACTTCAAATTTATAAAATAAGTTACAACATCGTTCAATAGTCCCTGCAAAATCTCAAGAATAGTTCCAAATCATTGACAAAACAATGTTTTAATAATAAAATAGTACTATTATGACTAAAGTTCAATTATCTCTCACTACTCAAGAAGCTACTCTTTTGGAAAATTATGGTTCTCAATTTGGTTATAATCTACCTAAGACCATTCGTTTTTTTATAAGTAAAGCATCAGAAGAAATTTTGAAAAATGAAGTTCTAACTTTTAAAATGAGTAAAAAAACAGAAGAAAATGGTTTAAAGGCTTTAGAAGAACATCGTTTGGGAAAAACTCACGAAATGAGTGATGTTGACGAGTTTTTTAACTCTCTATGACAAAAGTTATTTATACTGCAGTATTTAAGAAAAAAATATCAAAATTTATAAATAAAAACCCTCTTTTAGACAAAACTTTTAGAAAACAATTTAAAAGATTTAAAGAAAATCCTTATCATGTGGGATTGCGTTTGCATAGATTAAAAGGCGAGAGATCTAGTCAGTATGCTATTCGAATAGAAGGAGATTTGCGAGCACTGGCAATTAGAGAGGATGATGCTTACATTTTTTTTGATTTGATTAAACATGATGAATACTAAATTTATGTGTAAAATAGGTTCGAACATCCTTCACTAGTCCCTGCAACGACCCATAATGTGCTAATATAGTTGTTGATTACTTACTATCAGTGTTTACATCTGTTTAACAAATGTAAACTGAAATGTTATTATCGTTTACATATACACGAAAGATGTAAACGAAATGATAGGTAAACTAATTAAACAACCAGCTGGATATTTAGCATTTATTCCAAATAAATTTCCTGGAAAAATAGAAATTGATATGAACAAGAGAAGCTTGAATGAGATGCAATATTGGGCGGCTCATTATTTAGCAAAACTTGACGGTGTTAC
>PFJN01000025.1 GCA_002783105.1 Candidatus Pacebacteria bacterium CG_4_10_14_3_um_filter_34_15
TGTCAATAATAATCACGATTATTCTTCTGATAAAGTTTCTGAGATAATTTTAAAGAGTAATTTATTATCAATTATCGTAACTAAGTTTTTCTAACTCTATTGGCACTATAATTCCAAAAATTTTAAGTACTTTTTGAATATTTAATAAATTTTTTTTTGCGGTCTCTGTATCTATAATAGGTGTAAAATTCAAAACCTCTGAGTTCTCTTCTATAATTTCTTCTGATCCATCTTTTGGTAATGGAAGACCTAAATACCATGATAAAGAAGCAGCAATTGTCATAAGTTTTGCGTAGCTAATGATAGCAGTATGTTGATCAGAAACATATTTCAAGGTGGTATCCATAAAACGTGCAGTAATATCAGGTTTATAAGTAATGGTTTTTCCATCATTTGTCACAGCTAAATCAGAATATGAAAGTAAAGTAGAAACAAAAGAAAAAAGATGATAAGGTCCAGACAGAAAATCATTAGCAATTCCTAAGGTTTTACCTTTTTCATCAGGATTGGATTGTGTTTCTTCAAAGTATCTAAGCCACACATATAGTTTAGCATCATGACTTGATTGCAGAGAAACTGCTCCCCTTGCTACTACTTCAGCCGGATATGTGTGAATAAAATCTGCTTCGTACCCTTTTAATTGATTGAGCCACTCTACTTCGTCTTCACTAAATGTTTTTATACAATCATGACATAAACCAATTAATCCAAGATATTCTTCATTCAAAAGTGGTCCCCCACCACATTCCTGAGATAGTCTATTAATTTCCCGTGCCAAATGAGACATTAATTTGGATACTTTATCACTATGATAATAGATTAAATGTCCACTCCTTAACTGATTTTCTTTTAAGCGATTAACAATGTCATTATCAGTCACCCATTTTTTTAATAACGGTAATTTTGTAGTTTGTAAAAAATAGTCCTTTTCCGTAGGTATGGGTACGCCTAGTTGTTTGCTAATTTCTTTTACAACTGTCCATCTTTCTAAAATCTCATTTTGTGAAAAACCAAATTCCTTATCTGAAAAATCTATTCCAGCATTCATACGCAATGCATATTGAATTGTAGTGTTTATGGCAACAACATGAGCCCTGTCAATCCAATCTTTAGCTTTGTATGATGTCAATTCATCTGATCTTTTTGCATAAGGTTCAATAGCAAATAAATTAACTGCTGGATGAAGATAGGAATTCCAATTATTTTTAGCATCTTGACCTAAATTAGCATTAGCTAAAGATACTAGTACGTTTGGTAATTCCGCTTCTTCAAAAAATTTTGGATGAGGACCATGAAGGATTAATTCCGCATATTTAGGGTGATTTAATTTATAAAGCAATAAAGCCAACTTTAGAACATTACTCGTTTTTATCGTTCTTTCGGGAGCATAAACAGGAAATCTATATAGCTTTAATAAATGAGGGTCAAGATCATTAAGCCCGTACTGCTCTACTATTTGTTCATCTATCACTTGACCCGCTTTGAACAATAAACCTGTTAAAAAGGTTACTCTTGGTGAAACTAATGTATCAATACCAACTAAAGCAACCACATTATTTAATTTATCAGCAGCATTTGTTGCAATTGTGGCAATACGAATTGCTGGCTCCTTTCTATGATTATTTTCTAATCTTTGCCATATTCCTAACTGACTGAATTCCTTAAAAACAATCTCTCCTTCTTTTTCAAGTGCTGAAAATTTATGTGTTTCGGGAATAGTATGAAAATTTTCGATTCTGTTCATAATAAACTCCTATTGAAATAGGCCATAATGCTTTATAAAAGCTGCTGACAAGCTATTTATTTCTTCCGTATGAATGCCGTTTTTTAAATCCATTCTGATTTGAGTAGATGATTGATTATTATTAATGTCTACTTGTAGATATTCATTAAATCTCATTCTATTAAGTAAACTATCAATCAATGATCTATTTTCTCCACGAACTTCAACTATATGAGGTATGGATCTATATTGATCATTGTTAGGATAATTCTTTAGACTATCACCCCCTATTAATCTCCATATTTTTGAGTTTCCAGATACTTCCTTCCTAATTTGTTCTAACAACTGGGTATTTTGCACATCAAACCAAATTGGGATAGCCGGATTTACAAGATGAACCTGCATTTCATTTATCGTTTGTAACAGTGCTATCCTTCTTCGTAAAGCCAAAGATGGAACTTCTCCACTTACTATTTCCCCAGCCTTAGAACGGCTAAAATCGTCTAATGCAATAAATGTTTCTGTATTACTTTCAACATAACGTTCTTTGATAGTTTTTATACCCGCTCTTATTGCCTTTATATGATGCTGTCCAAATGGAGCTCCAGTAGTACCAAAAACAATAGTATCAGTAATTTCTGGTCCATTATATCCTTTAATTTTTTTAGCGATTATGTCTAATATGTCTCTTTGAGCTTGATATAAAGATTTCATTGACTCTGCATTATTTGTTTCTGATGTAGATATTTGATAAAGCGTAAAATCGTCACCAAAATTAACAAGAGTTAGTACCTTTTTTGCTAATGTTGGAGAAACATATAATCCTTCTTGGATGAGTTTTGATAATTTTCGCCACGCTTGGCTTCGTTCAAATATATGTGGGTGTTTTAATTCCTCAAACAAAGTATCCGTCTTTACTTTCGATTGATCTACAATATCAATCTCTGGTTCTCTTCTTTCATTCAAAATGGCCAGTGTTCTATTGGATAAATTTTCAATGTCAATCCTATCAACAATTTTTTTACACACTTCAGATAATTGCCTATAATAAATATTAGAAAATAGTTCTCCTCCCAGATTTCCTTCAACAACAACGTCTATCTTTTCATTTATTATATTTGCTTCTGACCGATGTAATGAAGCCCCAATTAATTTTAATAATTTTTGCTTTGCTGTCTTTTCAATATCTAAATTTCCTTCCATTATCGCTTTTTCTATTTCCATGGTTATTTCCTGAGACCTAGTACTTAATGCTAAATCAGATGTATTTATTAAGGAAGCGTTCTCTTTTGCGGTTTGCAACCATTCTTGTTCTAAACCCCCATGAAATGCTATGTGCTGACTATCAGCAGGATTTGACCTCCCTTTAAATGGATCTGTAAACAGCATTTCCGGTTTAAATGATGTTATTGATATATACCTATGTTCCCGTGCAAGAACGTCAATTATCTCAGCATTTGGTGGAACATCTCCGTTTTCTAACTGCCAAGTATTTAATAAATTTAAGTCACCTGTAACTTGAGATCCAAAAAAAGCACCCAGATCTCCAACTTTTGTGCTCGGCAGAAAAGTCGAAGCCCAAGTTGGATTATGTAATATTAGATTTTGCAGTGCGTTATACATCCAAGCCGCTGGTGCACGCCATGGTTTTTTAAGTCTTTCCCGAACTTCATAATTTCTCATTCCAGTTCTTAAAGAAAGTGTTTCGGCAACATTTGCATCAAATTCCTCAATTAAAGAAGGAATTGCTACTACAGACTTTCCATGAGCTCCAAATATTTTAACTCCATTAGGGTCCATACCCATTTCTTCTGCTTGTCTTCTGGCTCTTCCATAATTGATGGCTGCGCCAAAACCAGCAATTCTTTGATTATTATGGTTATAAGAAACTGATCCTTGTAAAGCGGCCATTGTTAACTGTTCAACAGGATCAGATGCAACAAGTAACGTTCCTCCCCAATTTGCCTTCGAGGCATTTTCAAGTAATTCTCTTAAAATTTTTACATTGGAGGCATATTGAACCGCCCGAACATCAATATTTATCGAGGTAGAAGTCGCTGGCGGAATTGGACCTGAAGCAAGGAATAAAATAACATCTGCAGCAAAAATCTCTTCTATGTTTTCTTGCGTGACACTTAATAGATCTGGATGAGCATCCCTTTGCAATCCAATGTCTTCAAGTTCTATCTCTAATGCTTCAACTGTATTTCTACTCTTTGACGCTAATATTAATTTATTTATGTGCGAGGTTGCCTTATTTTGAGAATAAAGAGCCTGAGCAACATGACTACCTATGTCCCCCAAACCAAAAATAGCAACGGTTACTGGATTGGATCGATTTATATGCAATACTTTTTCGAGACTATTTTGTTGCTCTTTGGAATCAAGCACGTTTGTAATAAGTAAAGTAGAATTATTTGAAAGCGCTTTTATCCATGGGTCCATTACTTCTTCATTAATTGGGCCTTGATATTTATTGCTTCTCGGGAAAATTATTCCTGAAAGAGTTTCATATTTAGTAAAATGTTGACGTTGGCTTGGAAAAAGTCCACCAAGAGCTGCTTCTCCATTTAATGTTTCCCAAACTGCTCTGGTTGTCAGAGGATTACCAGTTCCCGGATTTGATTCTAATACAACAATACCTCCAAAATTGTCTAACTCTGCTGGCTTTGGGGAGTCTTCTAATTGAGTCAAGTCAAAATTTGGTTTATTTTGTTTTGATAGCATTGACGTAAAAAATGCTTTGCTTGATTTGGGGATAACCACCAACAAATTATCCAAATTTGAGACAAACCAAA
>PFJN01000015.1 GCA_002783105.1 Candidatus Pacebacteria bacterium CG_4_10_14_3_um_filter_34_15
GCAACTGTTTCCAAAATTGGCGACGATCAATTGTTTTATTTGATGAGTAGAGGGGTTACCGAAGAGCAAGCTAGAAAAATGATTGTGAATGGATTTATTGATGATTTAGTTCGTAAACTGCCAATGGAGTATGCAGTAGAAATGAATCGGTTAATTGATCATGAGATGGAGGGAAGTATAGGTTAAATTATAAGTTTTTTTTAATAAATATTTTAAAAGCTCTCGTCGAAACAGGTTCGAAATGTTCGCTTTTCAAATATTTATTAAAAATACAACTAAATTTATCCAATACCCAAATAATAAAAATGCAAAAATACACAGTTAAAAAAGACGAGAAGAAAATCATTCAGATTAAAGAATCTGGTGATTATCTAGTCGAGTTAAATGGTCAAGGGGCTCAAGCAGAAATTTTAGGTAGCTTTTTGGCTGAAAATAGTGAAAAAATTAATATCAATATTACTATTATTCACAAGGCAAAAAACACCCTAGCTAATACGACATTAAGAGGTGTCGCCCGTGATAAATCCAGTATTAGATTTTTTGGAAAGATTATTATCGAAGAAAATTGTGGTCTAAGTAACTCTTTTTTAACTGAGCGAGTATTACTCTTATCAGACAAAGCTAGGGCAGAAACAGTGCCAGAATTGGAAATTCTCACCGATGACGTCAAGTGCTCTCATGCCGCAAGCATAAGCAAAATACCTGAATCTCAACTTTTTTATTTGCAATCTCGCGGAATCTCAAAGAAGCAGGCAGAGGATTTGATTATTGATGGGTTTCTAGATCTGCCAATGTTATAATATCTTTCATGTTGAATACAGATAATATCATCAGAAATTTCCCCATTTTAACTAGAGTAATAAACGGTAAAAAATTAGTTTATCTTGATAATGCAGCTACCAGTCAGAAACCTTTTTCTGTAGTTGAGGCAATTTCTAGCTATTATTTAAACAATAACGCTAACGTTCATCGTGGTGTTCACACGCTTTCAGACGAAAGTACCACGATTTTTGAAACTTCAAAAATTAAAATTGCCAAGTTTTTTGGCGCTAAGAATAATGAGCTGATTTTTGTGCGTAATACCACTGAGGCAATCAATGGCGTTGCCTATGGTTGGGGCGAACAAAATATAAATTCAGACGATGTGATATTAGTTTCAATTCTAGATCATCATTCTAATATTGTAGTTTGGCAAGAACTTTGTAAACGTAAGAAAGCTAGGCTTATTTTTGTAGGAATTACTAGCGATGGAAAGTTTGACGTTAATGATTTTGACGCAAAACTGAAAAAATTTGCAGGAAAAATCAAGTTGGTGGTGTTCCCTCACGTTTCTAATGCTCTTGGCAGTACCATTGACTTAAAAATTATTGTTAAAAAAGTTCGGGCCACAGAGAAAGTTCGAGTTGTGGAAAAAACTTTGAGAAGCAAAAATATTGTTTCTAAGTCGTCTGGATCTAAGAGTGATTTCAAGTTCGATTCCAAAATAAGAATCTTGGTTGACGGAGCTCAATCTGCGCCACACATGAAAATAAATTTTGATAATTTGGATGTAGATTTCTTCGCTTTTTCAGGTCATAAAATGCTTGGTCCAATGGGAATAGGTGGACTTTTGGTTCGCGAAGAGTTATTAATAACTAATGAAATGCGTCCTTGGCTATTTGGCGGCGGAATGATCGCTGAGGTTCATGAGTCTCATACAATTTTTAATGATAATTTAAGCGAGCGATTTGTGGCAGGAACCCCTGACGTTGCTTCAGTAGCTGGATTGGCAGTTGCATGTGAGTATTTAGAAAATTTAGGAATGGAGAATGTTTTAATCCATGATCATGGGTTAGTGCAATATGCACTATCAGAGTTAGAAAAAAATAAAAATGTTGAGATTGTGGGACCAAAAGATGAAACTCGTACAGGTTCCGTTTCTTTTATTTTCAAAGGAGTTCATGCTCATGATGTTGCTCAGGTTTTAGACAGTGAAGGTATTGCGGTTAGATCTGGACATCATTGCACCATGCCACTTCATACATCTCAAAAATGGATTGCGACAACCAGAGCTAGCTTTCAGGTTTACAACTCAAAAGCAGATATTGATGCTCTAACGGATGGTTTGAAAAAGGTAGCAAAAATATTTTTATGACCGATATTTATCAAGAAGATTTAATTGACGAAGCAAAAAACCCTAATAATTATGGTGAAATGGCTGATCCTGATTTAGTTTCAACTCAATACAACGCCAGTTGCGGAGATGTAATCACTGTTTCAGTTAAATTATCTCCCGATAAATTAAAAATAGCAGATATTAAATGGAAAGGTCAAGGTTGCGTAATTTCACAGGCTTCCATGAGCGTTCTTTCCGAGAAAGTCAAAGGGCTGGAACTTGAAAAATTGCAGAAACTGACTCAAAAGGATGTTTTGCAGGAGTTAGGCTTGGATGAAATATCGGTCGGTAGAGTAAAATGTTTATTATTGGGTTTAAACACGATAATAAAACTAGTGAGTAAGTAATAATTTGATATGAGAATACATAGAAGATCTGACCAAACTGAACTTTTGTGAGCCTTTTAGGCGAATTGCCTATGATCACAAAAGTTCAGTTTGGTCAGATCTATCTTTTTTTGTTACACTTTATTCAATAAATAAAGTCTTTTTATGCATATTTTTGTTGGCTCACATAATCCGGTAAAAATAAATTCAGTCATTAATGCTTCAAGTGAGACTTGGCCTGAAGTGAAGGTCGAAGGTTTTGATGTTCCTAGTGGTATTCCCGAACAACCAAGAGGTGACGCTGTTACTAAAAAAGGTGCTATCAATAGGGCAAAAGCTGTTTTTGTCGAAGGGCTAAAAAAATATGAGGTAGATCATTTTAAATTTGCTGAAGATGAAGTTTTGGGAGTGGGTTTAGAGGGTGGAATTTTTGAAGACGAAGACGGCCAAATGTGGTCAACTGTTTGGGCTGTAGTTGTGGATAAAACCGGTTTTATGGAATTTGCCAATGGCGCTCGATTCAAAGTTCCCGAAATTGTTGCCAAAAAAATTAGAAATGGTGAGGAGATGGGTCCAGTCATTTCTCAAATTGTTGGTGAAGTAGATGTTAGAAAAAAACAAGGAATGATTGGAATTGCAACAAAAGGTTTTGTTGACAGAACAGAAGAGTACCAAGGAATTGTTAAGTTAGCACTCGGTTTGTGGTATGGTAGAGGTTGGGTAAATAATTTTGTAAAATAAAAAGGATTTATGAAACCACAGAGATTTATTGCAAAATTAGCTGACAAAGAATTTTTTAATGAAAAATTTTCAAAGTATGTTTTTGAGATGGAAGAACCTCATAGAATAGACTTTGAATCAGGACAATATGTCTCAATTACAGTCGATGAAACTGGGGATAGAAGAAGTTATTCGGTTTGTAGTAATCCAGATACGCATCATAGTTTTGAATTATTAATTGATCATTCACCTCAGGGCAAGGGAACCACTTTTTTACAGAATCTTAAGTTTGGTGATGAAATTGATGTTATGGGGCCACTCGGTAGATTTGTTCTTGCGCCAGATAAAGGCGAAGACGAAATAGTTTTTATAGCCACCGGGTCTGGAATTGCTCCATTTAGATCAATGATTTTATATTTACTTCAAGATTTAGGTGAGAAACGCCCAGTTACATTGTATTGGGGTTTAAGACATGAAGAAAATTTATTTTGGCAAAATGACTTTCAAGACTTAGTAGACGAATATGAGAATTTTAAGTTTCATCCCGTCTTATCTAGGGGCTCTGAAGAATGGCCACTTTGCAAAGGAAGAGTAACTGATTGTTTGGCTGTTCATGATTTGCCTGCAAAAGGATGCTATTATCTGTGTGGTAATGCTAAAATGATCGAGGACGTAAATACTTTGTTATTGTCAAAGGGTGTTGTGGCAGAAGACGTTCATTTTGAAAAATTTTATTAAGTAGAAATAAAGGAGATTTATGGTAGAGGATAGTGTTGTTCAAACAAAGCAAATTGGTAAATATAAAGTTGAGGTTATTCGTAGCAAGTGTATAAGTGCTGGAAGTTGTGAAGCGATTGCACCTGGAGTTTTTGCTCTAGATGAAGAAGGAATTGCTACAGTTATTTCTCAAGATGGAAATTCAGATGATGAAAAATTACTAGCTGCTCAAAGTTGTCCAACAGACGCAATAGTTGTTACTGACATAGAGACTGGCGAGCAAGTTTGGCCAAAGGCGTAAACATGAAAAATATTTCTCTTTTGATTGGAACAATTTTAGGTACATTATTACTAATCTTTGCAGTTTCATTTATGTTTTCCAGCACTTCTAAGAATGATGGCGAAATATTGTCTGTTGATGCTCAGGTAGCGGCTGGAGAAGCTAGAAATGTGAGAGTTTTTATGTCTGAAACCACTGAAACTGGCTCTGATGTTTCCACAAGCTCTGGAAGTACAAATCAAAATTCAAACCTTATAACAGTAGTTGAATTTTCAGATTTTCAGTGTCCAGCCTGCAAAGCTGCATCTTCTTTGGGTGAGTTGGTGACTTCAACTTTTCCGGGGAAAGTTAGATTTATTTTCAGAAATTTTCCTTTAGATAATTTACATCCAAATGCCAGAAATGCAGCTATTGCAGCCGAAGCAGTTGCCTCGATAAATAAGGATAAATACTGGCAGATGCATGACTTATTGTTTGAGAACCAAGAAGTGTGGAGCAAGGCTAAGAATCGTCAAGAGTTAAATGACATATTTGTTACATACATGGATAAGTTGGATATTGACAGAACTCAATTTCTAGAGAGAATAGAGGATAATTCTGTTATACAACTGGTAACAAATGACTCAAATACAGGCACTCAGCTTAGAGTCAATTCGACACCAACTTTTTATGTAGACGGAGTTAAAGTATCTGCCCCTCAGTTATTATCAACTGTAGAATCATTAATAAATAGTTCTAGTAAATAAATAGAAGCTTGAGAGGGCTAGATTTAAGGGTAGATATGAAAAAATACACACCATACATTTTTCCATTAGTAGTTTTAAGCGTTGTTTTCCTTCTGGTTTTCAGATGGTATAGCATGAGAACTCAAAGAATGGATGAAAATTTATTTGCTGAAGGCGTTGAGATTGAAAATTTAAGCGAAGATGAGATGGCTAAATCTATATCTGGAGTTGGTGACTATAAAAGCGTTGATCTTTCATCAACAGATGTAAATGTATCTGGAGTTGTCAGATACGAATTGAAAGATGATAGAGTTCGTTTTTCAGTCATGGCAAATCTTCCTGAGTCAGAAAATGAGTATCGAGTTTGGTTAAAAGAAGTTGATGGCAATAATATGAGAGAGGTTTTTACCTTAGTTTCAGGAAAAGGTGGCTATATAGGATCAGCATCATTACCTTCTGAATTACTACCATTTGAGATAATTGTTAGTCAAAAATCCTCAGCAGATGCTGCAAAAGAAACAAATGTTTTAAGAGGTACACTCGAGGCGCAAGATTCAGTTGAGATGGAATTAGAGTAAAAACTCTAATTTGCTTCTTGATGTGTTCGCCGAGTATGATAAGCTTAAACATAGAATTGTTCGATCAAGTATAAAAATAACTTAATTAGCCTTATATAAAGGCAAGAAAAGGAGCAATTATGGCAGATGCATCAAAAGCATTCAGCTACACAAATGCAAAGGGTCAAGTATATTACTTGCACACCAAAGAAGTGACTCTTAAAAATGGTAGAGTTCAAAGAATCTACTACTTTGCAAGAGACGTTCGTCCAGAAGCATTGGGAGCAGTTCCAGCTGGAATGGAAGTTATGGAAACAAAGAGAACAAACATGCCAGTTCTTAAGAGAACAGCAAAGTAATCTTTTTAATAAGATTAAAATTAAAACCCCTCGAGAATTTCTCGGGGGTTTTTGTAGTAGAAAATAGATATTATCTGTTGTGATTCAATGTGATCTAAACTAAAATATAAATAAAATATTTTAGTTTTCATTATGAAATTAACAACAGATAATATCTATAAATGTCTTTCAACTGTAATCGATCCAGAGCTTAATGTTGATATTGTGAGCATTGGTTTGATTTATGATGTTACTATTTCAAAATTGCAGTTAGAGACAGGCGAAAAGCAAAAAATCCACATTTTAATGACGCTGACGACACCAGGATGCCCATTAATTGGGATTATTCAACAAATGGTAAAAGATTCACTGTCTCAAATTGAAGGTGTCGATATAGTGAAAGATGTGGATATCGAGCTAACCTTTGATCCACCTTGGATAACTGATATGATGACAGAAGAGGTTAGAGCTGAACTAGGATTTTAATTATGGAAAAAATTTATATTGGAGCAGATCATGGTGGATTTAAACTCAAAGAATATATGAAGCTTTGGCTTGGTGAGTTGGGTTATGAAATTGAAGATTTTGGCGCTCACACCTTAGTTTTTGGTGATGATTATCCTGATTATGCATCATTAGTTGCCACCCAAGTTGCTAATGATATTTCTGAAGGGAAAAAATCTGTGGGTATACTTTTTTGTCGTTCTGGAGGCGGAATGGTCATTTTTGCAAATAAGGTGAAAGAAATTAGGGCAGTTTCTGTTTTTGATGAAAAGAGTGCTGTTCTTGCTAAGAAAAAAAATGATGCTAATGTAATTTCAATTTCTGCTGATTGGACAACTGAAAATCAGGCCCAAAAAATAATTTTAGCTTTTTTAGAAGCCAATTTTTCAGGAGAAGAAAGACACATCAGAAGAATTAATAAAATAAAAGAGTTTGAAAATGCTCCACTCGGAGAAGGGGGTCGCGAACAATGAACGTTTATCCAAGCATTTTAACCGATGAAATAGATCAAATAATTGATCAAGTGGATATGTGCAGAAACAACCCAGATATTCAAACCATTCAGATTGACGTTGTTGATGGTTTTTTTGCAGACAATATAACTGTATATCCAAGCGATTTATTTCCAGTTGATTTTGGAGACCTTAGTATTGATTTCCATTTAATGACTGAGGAGCCAATGGATTTTATTCATGAGATCAGAGACTCGAAAGAATTTTTACCAGTTAGAGCAGTTATTGGTCAACTAGAACAGATGGCATCTCAAGTTGACTTTTTGCAGGAAGTTAAGAAAAATGGATGGATGGCTGGTTTGTCACTAAATTTACATACACCTTTGGAGTCTATTGATGCAGAATCATGGGAATTTTTAGATGTAATCCAAGTCATGGGCATTAAGGCAGGTTTTCAAGGACAGGAATTTAATATAACTGTTTTGAATTTAATCAGTGAATTGCACGATGAAATCGAAGATAGAGGTTTGGATATTGAAATAATTGTTGATGGAGGGGTTGAACTGGACAATGTAACAGAAATCGAAGATCATGGTGCGGATGGTGTTGCTCCAGGAAGTGCTTTGTGGAAAGCAGAGAATTTTGATGATGCTGTTAGTGATTTTTTAGGATAAATATTTATAATGCAAGTTACGCTCTTGTACTTACTGCTAAAGCAGAACTCGCTGAGACTTGGCTTTATAAATATTTAATCAAAAAAATTATATTTAGAAGCTGAAAAGAAAGAAATTAAATGAAAACTCAGATTAAAATACCGTCACCAAGACAGCATTGCACAATGAAGAATGTAGCAATTTTTGGAAGTGCTGATGTTGATGAACTACATCCCTTATATCAAGAAGTGTTTAAAGTTGCTCGATATTTGGCTTATCACGATAAAGTTGTCATTGACGGCGGTGGTCCAGGAGTAATGGATGCTGCAACTAAAGGCGCTCAGTCTGCTGGTGGAAAAACCTTGGCCGTTACTTTTTATCCAAAAGACATGCCTGAGTTTGAGGGACGGTTTCACGAAAATAATGTTGATAAAGAAATAAAAACAGCAAATTATATTGAAAGAATGTTTAGATTAATAGAACACGCAGATATTTTTGTCTGTTTTCAGGGTGGAACAGGTACTTTGAGTGAGTGGGCCACAGCTTGGTTATTGGGTCATTTATATTATGGCAACCACAAGCCCTTAATTCTTTATGGAGAGTTTTGGAATGATTTAATGGAGGTTATTCATGATCATTTCTTTATTAGTGAGAAGGAAAGATCTATTTACAAAATAGTTAAAAATGAGAGAGAATTAATCGAGGCTTTAGATTACTTTGAAGAAGAGCTCAGCGAACGTTGTGGACTTCCACATCGACCTGAGCCAGAAGCACAATCATAAAATACTAATTAGCATATTTAAAAGCTACCCATGTACGAAATAATTACTATTGGTTCGAGTTTAATTGATAGTTTTATTAGATCAAGTAAATTTAATTCACATTCAAATGGCGTTAATGCTAATATATGTTTGACTTATGGTGCAAAAAATGAGGTTGATGAATATATTTTAAGAACAGGGG
Source organism: Candidatus Pacebacteria bacterium CG_4_10_14_3_um_filter_34_15 (assembly GCA_002783105.1). Lineage (GTDB taxonomy): Bacteria > Patescibacteriota > Microgenomatia > UBA1400 > PJMF01 > VFLK01. Next base: position 8,391 of record PFJN01000015.1, read on the forward strand.
GTGGTGGAAGTAATACTGCTGTAGGTTTTGCGAGAATGGGATATAGAACCGGAGTAGTGACGGAATTAGGTAGCGACATTTTCGCTAAAATTATTTTAGATGATTTTAGGAGTGAGTTTGTTTCTACAAACTTAGTTACTAGCGAAAAACAAGAAAAGACCGGAGGTTCAATTATTTTACTTGGGAGCGATGGAGGCAGAACGGTAATGGTTAACAGGGGTGCTTCTTCGATGCTTGACCCTGAAGATATACCAACTGCAAATATTTCAAGAGCTGATTGGATACATATTGCTAGTATTTCAGGTCGACTTAAAACACTTGAGCGTATTTTTGCAGCTTTAAAGAAAGCAAATATTGGTTTTTCATGGAATCCTGGAAAAAAAGAGCTAGCCTTAATTTCTGAAGGTGAGATTCAGTTTAAAGAAATTTCTTGTCAACTTATGTTTCTTAATCAAGAAGAATGGGAATCAATTAAAGATAAACAACAAGATGTTCTATATCATGTAAAACAAGTAATTGTAACAAATGGTAAAAAAGGCGGAAAAGTTTTTGTTGGCGAGGATGAGGTGGCAGAATTTAAATCTGGAGAAAACAGATCAGTTGATGACACAGGAGCTGGTGACGCATTTGCTGTTGGTTATGTGACCGCGCATTTAAAAGGAAAAATAATTAGTGAATGTTGCGAGTGGGGTAAAAGTAATGCCGTATCAGTAATTGGACAAATAGGAGCAAAACCTGGTTTATTGACACTTAAGCAGATAAAAGCACATAATAGTAAAAGTAACTAAAATTAATAATGACTGACTACAAAGAAATACTAGAAAAAGAAATTGACGAACTTAAATCCAAGGTTTCTGTGTCAACGCTTCCGGATGAAATGAGAAGAAAAGTTGATAAAGACATTGTTTCGTTAGAAAGAAGTATTGCCCTAGGTAGTTACGATGAAAAGTATGAAAAGGTTTCAAAATATATCGATTGGGTTTTAAAAGTTCCATGGGAGGCTGAAACAGAAGATACCTTAGATATTGTTAGAACTAAAGAAATTTTTGAGAAGCATCACTATGGAATGCAAGATGTTAAAAATAGATTTTTGGAGTACGTCTCAGTTTTGAAGTTAAGAAGTCAAAACGAAGAAATGGCGAAAAACTTTCGTGCTCCAATTTTGTTGTTAGTTGGTTTGGTTGGAACTGGAAAGACGACTTTCGCTACTTCACTTTCTGAAGCTCTTGGCAGAGAGCTTGTCAGAATACCTTTTGGAGGTATGGGATCAGCCGAAGAGCTGAGAGGTAATTCAAGATTAATTTTGGGCTCTGAGCCTGGGAGAGTTATTAAAGGCATTTGTGAAGCAGGAGTGAGAAATCCTGTTATTCTTTTGGACGAAATTGATAGAGGAAGTTCTGACGCAAATAAAGATATTATGGGTGTCCTGGTTGAGTTACTTGATCCAAAACAGAATCATGCGTTCAGAGATAATTATGTTGATTATCCAGTTGATTTATCTCATGCAATATTTTTGGCAACCGCAAACAATACGACGGCTATCGCCACAGCTGTTCTAGATCGTATGGAGAAAATTTCTATGCCTTCTTATACAGATCACGAAAAAATCGTGATTGCACAAAAATATATTTTGCCTGGACTTTTGAAAGATGCGGGACTTACTCCAGAACAATTTATTATTGAAGATGCTGTTTGGGGAGTGGTGACTCGTCCACTAGGTTTTGATGCTGGTATTAGAACGCTCGGTAGAACTTTAGAAGGCGCTGTTAGAAAAGCAGCTAGAATTATTGTTGAAAAAGGCTATCCTGAAATTGTTATTACTTTGGAAAATAGGAACATTTTCCTACCTCAGTATTAGCAAGAGTTATAATGAATTTAACCAAGTTATATCAAGATTTAGAAAAAAACTACAAAACTTTACCTTTGGCGACCAGAGCTAGTGATGTTATTCCTGGAGAAGGTCTAGCTGATGCAAAAATCTTATTTATTGGTGAGGCACCAGGTTTTCAAGAAACAGTCGAGCGTCGACCTTTTGTGGGTCGATCTGGCAAGTTTTTTAGAAAAACCCTGATAGAAGAAGCCAAAATTCAAGAGTCAGAGGTTTATATTAGTAATATTGTCAAAGTGAGGCCACCTGAAAATAGAGATCCTACCCCTGAAGAGATAGCAGCTTTTAAACCAGTTTTAGATCAGGAAATTGAAATTATTAATCCAAAATTGATTATAACTTTGGGTAGATTTAGCATGGCAAAATTTTTGGCAAATGTAAAAATATCTCAAGTTCACGGACGGTTGCATAAAATAACTTGGCCCGTAGGTTCTCAGAAAAAACTATTTGTTTTACCGATGTACCACCCGGCTGCGGGACTGAGAAGTGGAAAAATGAGAGAGTCATTTATTGCTGATTTTAAAAAAATTCCTAAGATAATTGAGTGGATAGAAAATCAGAAAGAAGCAGAGAGTTTTAAGAGCTCAGTGGAGGAGTACTTGTTCTAGTTTGTGTTAAAATGAACAAGTTCACAAATCATTTTTATGAAAATTTTTTTATTACTTATTCCATTAATTACAGTTGCCATTGGGTTATTAATTTATAAATTTCAGAATAAGAAAAAGGAATTTTTGAAACTGGATTTAGTTCAGTTTGTGTATTTGTTTTTAATTGCACCAACAATGTTTGTTTGGATGAAATCTTTTATTTTTTATATTCTTAGAAATGAGCTTCAGTTAAATTTATCGGTAACTGAATTATTTATTATCGACACAGTATTTAGCGTTTTATCTTTTGTAGTTATTTCGGCCATAGCAATCCATTCTTTAACAAAAACTTTTTGGATCAAGAGACACCACGATCCAGAATTTGATATCTATCATTTATCGGAGTATTTTCATCTTTGGTGGACTCACATCGTTGTGTGGGGCGGAGTCATGATTTTAGGAACTTTTTTGTCGGTGGTGAATGTTTTGGTGCCATTAGAATTTGTAGTAGCATCTAAACTTCAATTTTACTCATTATTTGGACTAGGATTTATTTCCGGTATAATGTTCTTTTTTGTGATTTGGAATTCTGATCCTCAGCAAGGAAATTATATGAGGTTGATGAAACTGTTTTTAGCTTTTTCACTTTTGATTCACATCATCATATACTTTATATTCGAACCATCATTTAATATTTCAAATGGGGTGTATTGGTTTATGTTGTCAGCACTAGCTGCCTCGGTTTTTGCTGCTTCGACTTTTGAAAGATACGAAAAAACAAATAGGTTCAGAGAATTTTTATTACATTCAGGTTGGGGTGAAAATAAAGGCGTAAATTTATTTAGTGCATTAAAAATTCCCGACGGAATTGTATTTATGAAAAATGTAAAAAAGAAAAAATAATTTAGTTTAAGAAAGAAAGATTTATGTCAAAATTGAAGATTATTCCGCTTGGCGGAATGGGAAATGTTACTCAAAACATGTTTATATATGAGTATGAAGATGAAATATTAATTGTAGATTGTGGAATTGGTTTCCCAGACTCGTATATGCCTGGAGTTGATATTTTAATTCCAGATATTTCATATTTATTAAAAATAATTGATGAGGGAAAAGTAATAGTTGGAATGTTGCTAACCCATGGTCATGATGATCATATTGCTGCCTTACCTTATTTGCTTCCAGAACTTCCAAATTTTCCAATTTTTGGGTCACCACTTACTGCTGGTTTTGCAGAACAGAGAATGAAGGACAGCAAAGTTCAAAGACCAGTTAATGTAGTAAAAGATAATCAAGATATTCAAATTGGGCAACATTTCTCAGCGAAATTTTTCCCTATCACTCACTCAGTTCCAGATACACGTCATATAGCCATTAGTACACCTGAAGGATTGATCTATCACGGAAGTGATTTCAAATTAGATCCAACCCCGGTGGATGGAGTAGTATCTGATTTGGAACACATCAGCTTGTTAGGCGAGCAGAATGTTTTGTGTATGATGATCGACTGCTTGAGAGTTGAAAACCCAAAATGGGTGGAATCAGAATCTATGACCGGTCCTGCGATTGACAGTGTTATGGCCGAAACAAAAGGCAAGCTAATCATGACTTTGATGAGTTCTCATATTCATAGAATTCAGCAAACAATCAATGCTGCTCAAAAACATGGCCGCAAAGTAGTATTCGTTGGTAGATCAGTCGAGCAAAATGTCGAAGTTGCCACAGGAATTGGAAAATTAATAATTCCTCAGGGAATGAAGGTTGATAAAAAACATATTGCAGATGTTGTTGACGACAAACTTTGTGTGATTGTTGCCGGTAGTCAAGGTCAAGAGGGATCATCATTAATGAGAGCAATTTTTGGTGATCATCCTAGCCTTAGAATTAAAAAAAGCGATACAGTGGTATTTTCAGCAGATGCTATCCCTGGAAATGAACTTACTTTTTATGGAGCTATAAATGAACTTTGCAGAAACAAAATTCACGTTGTTTATCCTGCTGTCATGCCTGATTTACATAAATCTGGTCATGCCAGCGCTCCAGAACAACAAAAATTGTTGAGTTTGGTAAAGCCAAAATATGTTATGCCAATTGGCGGAGACGACAGACATAGATTTAAATTTTTCGAGTTAGTTGCCTCAAAACTTGGTTTTGACGAAAAACACGTACTTATTCCAGACAGTGGAGAAGTTATTGGCTTTGAGAATGAAGAGTATTTTGTGCTCGATCAGATCAATCTTAGAGCTCAAATTATTGATGGTTTAGGAATTGGGGATGTTGGTCCAAAAGTTCTTAAGGATAGAAGATCACTTGGTCAAGCAGGAATTGTTGCAGTGATCATTCCAAGAGTTAGCGGAAATCTAGATTTAGGCAAAATTGAGGTCGTCTCTAGAGGTTTTGTTTTTATGCAGGAAGCTCAAGATGTAATCGAGTTTATTAAATCTGAAACTGCCAAATTGGTAACCGAAGAGCAACGAAAAAATACTAATCTGACAATAATTCAGGGTTTAATCGAAAAAAGAATCTCTCGAAGACTTTATAAGATCATCAGGAGAGAACCTATGATTGTGTCTGTCTTTATTGACGTGTAAAATTGATCTAATCTAAAAAACAGTACTTTAAATATTTATAAATTAGGTCTGATATAGTAGTGATTTATAATTATTTTTAAATCAACGAAATTAAACCTAATTTATAAATATTTAAAGTACGATTTAAAATAGGTCAATGATATTATTTAGTTTTAAGGACTAGAGTTAAAATGTAAAATTAAGTTGCCTCTTGTCAAGACAGAGGAATATGGTATATCCTATAATAAATGTAATCATGATATGGGAAATCGGTTATGGGTCGAAAAAGAAAAAGAAAACCACTAAAGCTTAAAATAAGAACGGAGACAATTCATTCTGTTGTAGCCGTAATTTTAGTTGCATTAGGATTTTTAATAATTATTTCTCTCACTGGACAAGGATATTTATTGGCAGTAATTAATAATTTTCTTGCCGCCAAGTTTGGATCAGCACTTTTATTCTTGCCATTTGTGTTTATTTCATCTGGGATGGTTATGTTTCGTACAAAATGGATGTGGTCAAAACCTCATGTGCTACTTGGAACATTATTAATTATGTTGGGATGGCTTGGTTTTTTTAAGTCAGGCGATATTGGAATCAAAACTTTTGCCAATTTATCAACATTAATTTCCCCAATAGGCACTTATGTTGTTTTTGCTTCTTTATCATTAATCGGAATCCTAATTATCACTCAATTATCTATTCATGAAATAACCGAGTTAATGGCTAAACTTAAATTTAGTCGCAAGGAAACTTCAAAGAAGGACAAAGAATCACTTTTTAGTGATGATAATATTAAAAAAGCCAGAGGATTTAAGCTTCCAAAACTAGGCTTGAGTTTGGGAAAGAATAAAAGCGATAATTTGAATATAAACAACGATTCTAAAGATAGCGATGAATTTCAAAGCGTCGAACATGGTGGAACTGCAATTCATGATCAAGAGACAAAAAATATCGATGGATCTGAGGGTGGTCTAGAAAACAACCTAATGACTCCAAACAATTCTCAAGCAATCTGGGAATATCCACCGCTATCGCTACTTTCAAATTCTGAAGGTGGCAAGGCCGATAGAGGTGATGTTAATAAAAATGCTGATGTTATAGAAGAAACTTTAGAATCCTTCGGAATCAGAGCAAAAGTTAAAGAAGCTAATTATGGTCCTTCAGTTACTCAGTATGCTTTAGAAATTGCCAGAGGTACTAAACTTTCAAAAATAACTAGTTTGGCTACTGATTTGGCCTTGGCTTTAGCGGCGCCCGGTGGTCAAGTAAGAATTGAGGCTCCAATTGCGGGTAGATCACTGGTTGGTGTTGAAGTTGCCAATTATTCGGCACAATTTGTGACACTTAGAAAAATGTTAAGTAGTTCTATTCTAAAAAAGCATCCTTCAAAATTGGCGGTTGCTTTGGGAATAAATGTATCTGGACAACCATTGATTGCAGACATTGCCAAAATGCCTCATTTATTAATTGCCGGTTCTACTGGTTCTGGTAAATCAGTCTGTATCAATACATTTATGTGTTCAATGTTATTTAGAGCAAGTCCTGACGAAGTCAAGTTTATCTTGGTTGATCCAAAACGTGTGGAGTTAACAGCTTATAATGGTATTCCTCATTTATTGACTCCGGTTATCATTGAGCCAAAAAAGGTTGTGGCAGCGTTGAAATGGGCAACTCATGAAATGGACAAAAGATATAAACAGTTGGCAGAAGTTGGGGTTAAAAATATCGAAGGCTACAATGAGTTGGCTGGTCATGCAGCGATGCCAAGTATCGTGATTGTGATCGATGAGTTAGCTGATATTATGTTGTACGCTCCTTCAGAAGTTGAAGAAAGCGTCACCAGAATTGCTCAGATGGCTCGTGCTGTTGGAATTCATCTAGTTCTCGCTACTCAAAGACCATCTGTTGATGTTATCACAGGCTTAATCAAGGCTAATATCCCAACCAGAATTGCCTTTAATGTATCTAGCATGACTGATTCTCGTGTGGTTATTGATACTCCAGGAGCTGAAAAATTGCTTGGAAAAGGTGATATGTTATATGTTCCACCTGATCAGTCTAGACCAAGTCGTGTTCAAGGAACTTATGTTTCTGAAACTGAGATTAAAAGCATGATTGATTTTATTAAAGCTCAAGGTCAAAAACCTGAGTACTCCGATGAAGTTACTGATAAATATAAAGCTTCAGGAGAAAAGGGTGGTTCGGCTGGATTTATTGGATCTGACAAAGATGAGCTTTTTGATGAGGTGATTAAGTATGTTGCCCAAAGTGGCAAAGGCTCTTCATCGAGTATTCAGAGAAGGTTCTCAGTTGGTTATAACAGAGCAGCAAGAATTCTTGATCAAATTTATGATGCTGGTATGGTTGGACCTGCGCAAGGTAGCAAGCCAAGAGAAGTAAATAGTGGTAAAATCATGGAGTATTTGAGAACTGCGAATACTAAAGAATAATTATCTACAATATTTTTTTACAAATTTGCGCAAATTTTTGAATCTGTTATAATTTCTGTATATGAAAAATACAAAAACTCTTCTTATAGTTCTGTCGTTGGCGGTAGTAGCAAGTTTGTTAACTTTTGCTGCAAAGTCAAGAACTTCTCTTTTGAGTCAAAACGGAATGATGCAATTTATTGGTGGCGAAAAATTTAATGGAATAACGAACGATGAAGTGAGTGTGGGTTCTGAAATGAGCGGAATTTACAACGCAGGACCTAGTGATGAAATAACATACGAAGAAAATAATTCATTAATTGCTAAGACCAGCATGATGGCAGATCCATATTACAATGATGATATGCTAAATGTAGAAGACAGAGTTTATCAAAAGTCTTCATATCATTCAGTTGTTGTTGATGATGTTCCAGTATATTTAAGAGGAATTAAGGAATATGTTCTAAGTATTGGTGGAAAGGTATTAAACTCCGGAGTTTCGTCCGGTGGTGGCTATATAAACGGTTACAACAGTGGTTCTTTATATATGAAGGTTCCAGTTGATAAATTTGATGAAGCTGCAGCTAGAGTTACAGAAAACGTAAGGAAAGTCTTTTCTGAGAATATTGATGCAAATGATGTAACTGGTCAGCTTGTAGGCACTACTGAAAATCTACAGTCGTTAAAAGACGAAAAATCGCTCAAAGAGGCTACATTGCTTGACGCAAAAACAGAAGTTGAAAAAAGAAGATTTCAAATTGAGATTGAAAGACTTGATAGGCAGATTGCTGATGCAGAAAAAGGTCTTGATAGAGTTGAACAAACAGTTGAGTATTCGTCCATCTCAGTTAATGCTGCAGACAGTGAGAGATACTTCAATCCTGAGGCAAGACTAAGTGTTAAAGAAGAGTTTTTAAGAGCTTGGGAATCTTTAAAAGAGCTTCTTAAAGTGCTTGGTTACTTTGGAATTTGGGTATTAGTTTACTCAGTGGTTTGGTTTCCAATTGTTTGGGTGGTTAAGAAGATTTTTAAGATGTTTCAATAAATAGAGGTTAAAGAGTAATGCCCCGCTTCATAAAATGAAGCGGGGCATTTTGCGATCAGTCGGTGGGCATGTAATTTGCTTCCCGCTTTTCAATCACCTTCCACTTCTTTTTGTACAAGTGAAATTGAGAAGACAGAATCCACTTCGTCTTACTCGGGTGATCTTTGTGTTGCAACTTTGAATAACTATTCATTTTTGTCCTCCAGACAAAATTAGATTAGGAGCCGCAATGGCTCCTTTTGAAAATTGAACAACGGTAAATATTATACAATATGTATCAAATAAGTACAAGTTATAGTCTTTCCATGTTAGCGTTAAATGAAAATGTCCCCTTTGAGTTTTTTAGAAATGTCCCCTTTTGGAAAAACGTCCATACTGTTTGTTGATAAAAACTAAACAGAATTGGGGGTTAACAATGAAGGAAAATATTGCCATGAGCAATGCAGAATTAAATCAGATTGAGGTAATGGAAAGATTGGTTAGAAAAGAAATTAAACAAAAA
>PFJN01000042.1 GCA_002783105.1 Candidatus Pacebacteria bacterium CG_4_10_14_3_um_filter_34_15
AAATAGTTAGCTGGAAATTCGTAAAACGAGAAACATACAATTCTTGGAAAGATTTTTTTGAGCAACTTAAGGGTCATCCTGATGTGATTGTTTGTGATGGTCAAAAAGGAATGCTTAAGGCAATTAAAGAGGTATACCCTCGAGTAATAATTCAAAGATGTCAATTTCATGTCTTGCAAAGAAATAAAGTGTTGCTTACTCAAAACCCTGAGACTAGACCTACTATTGAATTTTAAATGAAATTGTAAAAAAGATACCGAAAATACAAACTAGGAGTTAATAGAAAAAACGAGGTGGTTTTTTCTATTAACTCTTAAATTACGCTTGAACATAAACTAAGGAAAACTCCCAACCGATACTCGGTCGAGAGTTTTCGGTTGGGAGAGGAAATGACTTACTTAAGTGATTCGAAAACCGTCTTAAGTGGTAACATTTGTCTTTTGGCTGTTACGGTATTGTTTTCTCCGAGAATGAGAACGTAGCCCTCAATCTCTTTTGGAGCTTTTTCTTTGCAAAAACCCAAAAAATCTGAATTCTGCGTTGTCGTAACGTACAAAATGGAAAAGAACTGCTGGCCGTCAGCCTGTTCGATTCCATTGTATTCGCAATACTGTCCCGAACCCGAGATGTATGCCTCGATCTCGATCGTCTCTGAGTAAAAAATCAGAGTTCCAAGAAAGCCCGGTTTCAGGTTTCCAATTTCTTCATCACTCTCGAAGGAGGGGCTGAAAAAATATGTTGCCTTCCAATATGATTCAGCTTCATTGCTGATCTTATTGCTGATCTTATTGAAAACAAACTCCATAGTCGCGTACGACTCGAAGTCTTGGATCACTGTTTCCGGGCGACCGGAATCATCGGCTACAGGGGTGGCTGCACCACCGCAAGCGGTCAACGCGACCGCCACCAATAGAAAAACTGACAACACAAACATTTCTTGTTTCATCTTGCATCTCCTTGAATGATTTTTGGAGCAGTCAGTCAAGGCAAACGCCTTGAAAGACTGCCTTGACAATTCTGCTCCAAATTTGCATTTAGCAAAGAGAGTATTTTAAGTAAGTCATTGTTAAAGAGCTTTGAATCAAATAATGGCATCCACTATTTATTCAAAAACTATCCCATAGGATATAACAGTATCCATACTTTGTCAAGGTTAACAGGTTAACAAGGCTCTTGTTAGCGTTAAATGAAAATGTCCCCTTTGAGTTTTTTAGAAATGTCCCCTTTTGGAAAAACGTCCATACTGTTTGTTGATATAAACTTAAATTCTTTTGAAGAATATTAAAGAAATAAAATCAACATAGATTAAAAATTATTGAATAGCGAACTTCCTCACATTTAGAAAAAAGACCTAATAGACAATTTTTTCCCTTTGTAGTAAAGTTCCAATTTCATCCCGCCCTCTCCGCAAATTGGTAAAAATCTACATAAATGAATAGAAAATAACAACCATCTTCATTAATCTAATGAAGGCAACCCTGCTAAAAATTGCTAAAAGTAAATCCTTCTATCCAATCAGAAGTAATATGTCTCAAATGAGATTCTGTTTTCATTGATAATCTTAGTGTATTGTAAACAAAAATTTATTTGATCAGATCAAACAAATTACTTAAGTTATCCCACCTGAGAAGCTCATAGCTTTTTATTTTATGAGCTTGAGTTCCGTTGTAAATGACAAAGCCAGGCAATGCTTTTTTAGTGTTGAGTTGATCGTTCTTTAATCTACTCCAATACTCTAGACCTTTTAAAAATTCTGTTGAAAAAGTTGCTCCTGACTTTATTTCTACAGGTATTTGAAAGAGACCACCATCTATAATTAAATCAACCTCATTTCCATTACTATCCCGATAAAAATAGAGTTTCGCTGATTTTGAATGATTGAGAATGTACTTTTTGAGTTCAACAATAATGAAATTTTCGAAGAGTCCTCCTACCAAATAGTGCTTGCTTACCTCAGTTGGTGCGGTCAAACCGAGCAAACGACACGCTAAGCCAGTATCAGTAAAGTAAATTTTTGATGATTTAATGTATCTCTTTCCATAATTTTCATAATATGGTTGAAGTCTGAACACCAAGTAACTTGCTTCTAGGATTGAAATCCAACTTTCAATAGTGTTCACGGCTACACCAACATCGTTTGCCAAAGAAGATAAATTTACTAGTTGGCCAATTCTACCTGCTAGCAAAGCTAGAAATTTTCTAAAAAGACTTAAGTTTGTGATATTACTAATCTGTTTCAAATCACGCTCAACGTATGTGGCAATATATTGGTCATAATAATCATTGGGTTTAATATCTTTATCGTAAATTGCCGGATAAAAACCAGTGAGGATTTGGGCATAGATTTTGTCTGTGACTTCTGCATGAGTTTTCAACTCTTCTAGGGAAAGAGGCAAAAGATTAATATATGCAGCTCTACCTGCTAAAGATTGATTGACTCTCTCAGAGAGAAGTAAGTTTTCTGAACCACTCAAGATAAAGTTACCCATTATTTGTTGCTCATCTACCACTGCTTGAATGTATGAGAGTAACCCAGGGACTCGTTGTACCTCATCGATGATAATTTTCTGCGTATTGGCATTAATAAATCCAGCAGGATCATTTTCGATGATACCAAGGGTTTCTGGGTTTTCTAAATTGAAGTACTGATGGTCTGGAAAAATCTTCTTTATAAGGGTTGTTTTTCCAGATTGACGAGGACCTGTTACTACAATCACTGGAAATTTTTTTCTCAGGCGATCAATTTGGGAAGTAATCAGGCGTTTTATCATAAGTCCATCTTACTACCATTTATGTATTTTTGCAATAAGAATGAAAAATTGCATAACTGTCACTATTACTTAGACTTCATAGAGGATTGCCGATCAGCAAAAGAAAGTATTTAGTTTTTAACTTCTTAATTCAAAAACAATAGTATTTTTAACTAAAATACCACCTCAATAGGAAACATCCTTTTTTCGGCTGTTGCCGTATTACCAGGACCAAGGGTTATGGCATAACAAAATTGACTTTCGCATAGCTTTCAAACTTGAAAGATATGCTTCCCACCTCAAGAGTTGGTGTTGGTGTTGGCAGTTCCGTAACCTCTTGAAGCATGAATATGCCCACTACAATGATCAAAGCGATGGAGATCGCTAACCCCTTAAAAAGACGTTTCTGGTTCATTTTGTTTTCTCCTTATTGTCTGAAAGTTTTTTGGAGCATATAACTACTTATTTTATTGAGTCAATTAAGGAAATAAGAAGAAAACAACAATTCTCAATAAAAATGTATGTCCTAAATAGATTGGGTATGAGTTTTTACCTAAATAAATGAGTAAAGAATTAGACTTTTTCGAATGATGAAATTTAGCGACAATAAAACTCAAAAATATAATTGCAAAAAAACTATAAATAAACATTGGGTAACGAGTAAACTTTAAAGCTAAAAGTGGATCAACTCCTGCTTGAATGCTTTTCACTGCGCTTAAGATAGTATAAAAAGCACTAGCAATCCAAACTCCAAAAATTGAAATATAACGTAACTTATTTTTATTTATCCAAAACCATATTTTTGGTAAATACATCCCCAAAACAAAATATGCTATCCAATTGGTCATCCAAATATATTGCTCGCCATCTCCTGCAAAATATTTCCAAGTAGTTATCGTGTTATCTTGATAACTAAAAAACCACCACCAGATCAGTTGAGCGGCAATAGCTGATAACAATGTTTGTAATGGCCATTTTTTAAAAAATACCAACAGCAAAGGAAATATAATGTAAATTTGAAAAATCATTGGAACAAAATATAAATGATAATCTGCTCTACCTAAAAATAGTTGCCAAACAAAACCGGGCTGTTGAGTTGCTGGTCCCCAAGCAGGTACCAGATAAAATAAAAGAGCAAATAGTGTACTCCAAAAAAAATATAATGGGAGTACTTTCGAGGCTCGTTTAAAATAAAAACTTCCAATAGATATTTTTTTTGAGTATTTCCAGTGCAAACCATATCCAGAAAGTGCCACAAATAATGGCACAGAAATTCTCGAAAGTTGGTCAAGAGTTACTGCGATGAGTTGAAATGTAGATCCAATAACAAATGGAGAAATTCTGATACTAGAAAGTATATGAATTACAAAAACTGCTAAAATGGCAATTGCTTTAAGAACATTCGATCCATTTAAAGAAAGCAGGATTTCCGCAGATTTATTTTTCATC
>PFJN01000068.1 GCA_002783105.1 Candidatus Pacebacteria bacterium CG_4_10_14_3_um_filter_34_15
TAGCTCATGCTTTCCTTTCTAAGCGGTATTCTACCGCATGAAAGTGTTGCACTTCGTTTGCGAACCCAGGTTCTGCTGGAATAGTTGGCTTTAGCTGACTTTTGGAGAAACGATCTTTCAAAAAAATCATCGTTTTGGCCTTTTTGGGGCCGCGATGATCAGACAAACGCAACTCAAAAATTTTGTTCAAGGAGGACAAAATGGAACCTGAGAAGAAAGCCCCCTGGTGGATGTTAGGTGTAATGATAGCCATAGGAATTTCAGTGATTGGGCAGGTAATCCTGCCGGACTCCCCCATTTTGTTGGTGGAGTTTGTCGTTATCATCATCGGCTTGGCCGTAGCCGCCATCCTGCAATACGGGAGAGGGGCAGTTTACGTAGAGGCTGGGATCGTAATAGTGATCGCGGCATTGGCCGCGTGTAACGCGATCGCTACCTTTGGAGCTACCTTTGGAGCCACTTGGCCTCTACCAGAGGCGCCAAGCCCTAGACAAGTCTGGCAATTCGAGACTGTCGGCTGGCCAGCTGGCGTGTACCTGTTCTTCATCACAGTTGGTTACATAACCAGCTGGATGAGTGGAGCCAAGGGGATAGTTGCTGCCGTAATTACGGCAGTGGTGTCCATACTAGGAGCTCTGGTACTCGGTCAACCAGAAGCTTGGGTGGTAAGTTTGACGGTTGGTTTGATTGGATCTATTTTAGCCATGGCGGCTAAGCTAGTTTCAAAGCCAGCCGGCGCTGCTCCACTTATCACGACAGTGATGGCCCTAGTTTTTGGGCTCATCTACTTATTCGTGACTCCACTGCAAGCTTGGGTGGTGCTTGGTCTTGGAGTTGGAGATCCAATTGCAGGAATCACTGCCATAGCCGGCTATTCAGCCGGCGCTGGTATTGTTTCTGCCATCTCAAAAGTATTTTCAGAGATGGTCGAAGTGGGTTGAAATGCGTTTGTCAAAAGGGGTCCCTGCAGTGCACGAAAGTGCATAACAGGGACCCTCTCGACATTTTTACAAACTTGAAAACTGGCTCCTTTTTCTCAACTAGATATGCTAATATTATCTAAAGGAGCATTTATGCAAACATACATTGGAAACCTCGAAAAAGACACTGAGGAAAATCAAAATTTTAGAAAAGTTCTATATACAGGAAAGCATTGTCAATTAGTGTTGATGACACTTAAGGTAGGTGAAGACATTGGTATGGAAGTGCACCCTAGTGTAGATCAATTCTTTCGTTTTGAATCAGGACAAGGTATGGTCATTATTGATGGAGAAGAAGCAGAAGTCAGTGGTGGCTTCGCAGTTGTGGTTCCGGCTGGATCGCAACACAACATTATTAATACTTCACCAACTGAAAATTTAAAACTCTACACAATTTATTCACCAGCCAATCATCCTGAAGGCACAATCCATGCGACAAAAGCTGAAGCTATGGAAGCTGAAGAGCACGAGCATCATTAGAAATAGTCACCTAAATTTAAGTTTTTATTAATTCTTCTTGAAGTTTGTCGTAATTTTCAGATAGAATAAGTTATGGCAAAAAATAATCTGTTATATGAAGAATATTTAGAGAATGATGAAGTAACTATCCTAAATCAACTAGATTCAAGTGCCAACGGACTTACAAATCTCGAAGCTCAAAAAAAACTCTTAATCAACGGTCGTAATGTTCTTAAAGCTCACAAAATAAGTTGGGTTATTATTTTATTTCGTCAATTCAAATCACCATTTATATATCTACTTATCGGCGCAGCATTATTGGCATTCTTTCTGAAAGAATTAATTGACGGCTTCATGATTTTGGGGTTTATTTTAATCAACTCAATCTTAGGTTTCTTCCAAGAGTTTCGTTCAGAGCAAGCATTGAAAATGCTTAAAAAAATTACTACTTCAAACGCAAGAGTCCTAAGAGACAACGCAGAAATTTTAATTCCCGTAGACCAACTCGTTCCTGGAGATATCATTAAACTCCAACCAGGTGACATTGTTCCAGCCGATGTCCATCTAATTGAATCCAATAATTTGCAAGTCAATGAATCAATCTTAACAGGTGAGTCAGAGCCGAGTCTTAAGTCAGCAAAACCACTTTCTTCAGACAAAGTTCCAATTCATAAAGCTAGTAATATTCTTTTTTCATCAACTGTTGTCACTAGTGGTCAAGGATCAGGAATAGTATTTGCTACCGGAGCTCAAACTTATATTGGCTCCATTGCAAAACTGACAGTTGAAACTCATCCTGAAAGCAACTTCGAAAAAGGCATGGGGAAATTTAGCACCTTTGTCTTAAAACTAGTTGGTTTTACACTTTCTTTGGTAATTATTATTAATCTGTTGCTAAAAGGTGGTACTACTAATATAGGAGATTTGATTATCTTTTCCATTGCTCTTGCAACAGCGGTCATACCTGAAGCTCTGCCATTAGTGATTACCTTTTCCTTATCACGCGGAGCCATAAAGCTTGCCAAACATAAAGTTGTGGTTAAACGTCTCTCGGCCATTGAAGACCTTGGAAGCATTCAAGTTTTATGTGCCGATAAAACTGGCACTATTACTGAAAATAAACTTGAAGTATCGGAAATTTTTGGAGAAAAAGATAATGTTATTACTCACGCCAACATGGCAATTAGTCAAAAATCTATTCACAAAGATCCGTTTGATATTGCCTTCGAATCGGCACTAGAAAAGCAAAGTCTAACGATAAAATCGTGGACTATTGGTCATGAAATTCCATTCGATCCTGATAGAAAAAGAAATAGCGTTCTCGCACTATATGACAATAAAAATTTGCTTATTGTGCGTGGCGCTGCCGAATCAATCCTTCATCATTTAAAAAATAATCCTGATGACAAACTTACTAGTTGGATTTTAAATCAAGAAAAGCAAGGCAAAAGAGTAATTGTTATTGCTCACAGATTTCTCAAAGATTCAGATGAGTATACAAAGAATAAAGAAGAAAAAGATCTAGTTTTAACTGGAGCAATTTCGCTTATTGATCCACTCAAAAAAAGTGCGCCAGAGGCTATTAAGAAAGCTCAAAAGCTAGGAATTGCCTTTAAAATTATCACTGGCGATAGTCCAGTGGTTGCTGGCTCAATTGGCTTTCAAGTCGGATTGGTAAAAGATCGCACTGATGTAATTACTGCTGAAAAATTTTTTACACTAGACATAATAGATCAGAAAAAAGCAGCTGCAAACTATAATATTTTTGCTCGTTTTTCTCCACATGAAAAATATGAACTTATTAATATTTTAAAAGAAGAATTTGAAGTTGGCTATTTAGGTGAAGGTATTAATGATGCTCCTGCTTTAAAAAGTGCTAATGTGGCTCTAGTTGTTCATGGAGCAAGTGATATTGCCCGTGAATCAGCAGACATTATCCTATTAAACAAAAGTTTGCGAGTTATTGTCGATGGAATTCAAGAGGGTAGAGAAGTTTTTGCAAATACTACTAAATATGTAAAAATTACATTAGCATCAAATTTTGGAAACTTCTATGCAGTGGCTATTATTTCGCTGCTAATAGATTATTTACCAATGTTGCCAATTCAAATTCTGCTGATAAATTTACTTTCAGATTTTCCATTAATTGCAGTTGCTACTGATTCTGTTGATATTGAAGATATCAAGAATCCAGAAACATATAATCTAAGAGAGTTTATTGTGATTGCAACATTAATAGGTATGGTTAGCACACTTTTTGATTTTATTTACTTTGCAACCTTTTCCAAAATTTCTCCTTCAGTTTTACACACTAACTGGTTTATAGGAAGTATTCTAACTGAGTTGCTTTTAGTGTACTCACTTAGAACAAAATTTGTATTTTACAAATCTAAAGCTCCGTCATTAACAATTTTTATACTAACTATTGCTGCTATATTAGTTACTGTAATTATCCCATTCACTACAATTGGCCAAAATATATTTAAATTTACACAACCTACAGCTAATCAACTTTTAACTGTATTCTCAATTGCGTTACTTTACTTTGTCTCAACTGAAATTACTAAAAACCTATACTACAAGTTTAGAAAAAATGTCAAAGCGATACAAATATTAATTTAAATAGAGTTATGCTACAATACTAGTACATCAAGAGTGGCAATTATAAATAATTGTCCGGCAACCGAGCCATTGAAGAATGGATACGGTGCCAATTCACTTAAGAGGAGTGATGTGGTCAATTCACTTTGACAAAAAAAATATTACTTACCCCCTCTTAAGTAAACGAAGGGGTTTTTTAATGCAAAAAACAAGTATTTTCACTTCAGAATCAGTATGTGCTGGACATCCAGACAAAATTTGCGATCAAATTTCTGACGCCATTTTAGATTCAGTTCTTACTATTGATCCCAAAGGAAGAGTAGCTGTCGAAACATTAGTAAGTCACAAACAAGTCGTCATCGCTGGTGAAGTCACTTACATAGGCAAAAAAATTGATTACAAAAAAATTGCTCGTGCCGAAATTAAAAGACTTGGTTTCACCAATAAGCTTTTTAACTTTACCGACAAGTCCGATATTCTCGTAAACGTTCATGAACAATCGCCCGATATCGCTACTGGAGTGGACAATGAAGGTGCTGGCGACCAAGGTATGATGTTTGGTTATGCTTGCAATGAAACCGCCAACTTGATGCCACTTCCAATTGAACTTTCGCATCAACTAGCCATGAGACTTGATGAAGTTCGCGAAAAGAAAATCATTCCTTACTTAAGACCTGATGGCAAAACTCAAGTTAGTATAAATTATGTCAATGACAAACCAGTTTCTGTTAATAACATTGTGATTGCCGTCCCTCATAATGAAGATATTAAATTATCCAAAGTCAAATCTGATGTGATTGCAAAAGTTATCAAGCCAGTGCTCAAAAAATTCAACTTAACTGTTGATAAAAAAGACGTGGTTGTCAATGGCACTGGTGTTTGGCACATTGGTGGTCCTTCATCAGATACTGGAGTAACTGGTAGAAAAATCATTGTCGACACTTACGGTGGTTACGCCAGAGTCGGTGGTGGCGCCTTTTCTGGCAAGGATCCAAGTAAGGTAGACCGTTCTGGTGCTTACGCAGCTCGTTTCATCGCCAAAAATATTGTTGCTAAAGGTTTAGCTGATAAAGCAGAAGTTAGATTGGCTTACTGTATTGGTGTAAAAGAACCAACCATGCAAGAAGTAGAAACCTTCGGAACCGCCAAAGTTTCAGCCAAAGAAATTGATAAATTTGCAAAGAACTTAATCCACACTTCAGTTCGGGGCATCATTGAAAAATTAGATTTACTAAAGCCCCAATACAAAAAAACTGCTGCCTATGGACACTTTGGTAGAGATGAATTCAGTTGGGAAAAAGTAGAGTAAAACCCTTCCCACAAACATTCAAAAAAAGCTCTTATATCAAATAAAAAAAACCTGATATAATATAGAAGCTCGTAAAGAGCCCTATATGAACTCGAAATAATAAATGATTCCCCTTGTTATAATTGCAATTAGCATCGCCGTACTTTTTTCTGGTTTCTTTTCAGCCAGTGAGATTGCATATTTTGCGCTCACTGATATTAAACTAAAAACTTTAGTAAGAAAAAAAGTCAAAAATTCTGGTTATGCTAAAAGATTAAAATCAAATCCTGAAAGACTTCTGACAACAATTTTAGTTTACAATGATTTGGTGAACATAGGTACAGCGTCTATTGCAACTTTTGCGATGACTGAAATTTTTGGTTCAACTGGAATTGGAATTGCAACTGGAATTATGACTTTGGTAACATTGGTTTTTGGCGATATCATTCCAAAATCAATTGCAACAAGATACTCAGTTCAAATCGTGCTTCGAACAGCAAAGTTAATGTACTTTTTACAAATTTTATTTTTTCCAATTATCTTGATTTTCGAACAAGTCAGCAAGCTTCCTCGCTTGATAATGAAAAGCAAACAATTAAATTCTCAAATAACCGCTGAAGACGTTGTATCTATGGCTTCAACAAGTTTTGATCAAGGAGAAATATATGATTACGAACGCGACATCATTACCAATGTTCTTGATTTAGATACAACTTCAATAAAAAGAATCATGACTCCATTAAGCCAAATGAGAATGGTTGAATCTAATATGGACTTAACCCAAATTATTAGTACTGTTAGAAAAGCTCATTTTTCAAGAATCCCAGTATACAAAGATAATATAAATAATGTTGTTGGTTTTATTTTTTTAAGAGACATTCTTTATATTCCTAAGGATCAGTGGAAGACTTTAACTGCAATGGATATCACTAGAGAACCTCTAAGAGTCAAAGAAACTGACAAACTCCATAAAGTTTATAGATTGCTATTAAAAAATCGAACTCATCTTGTTATTGTTAAAAACAGTGAGAAAAAATTAGTTGGAATGGTTACACTAGAAGACATTATCGAAGAAGTTTTAGGTGAAATTTATGACGAAACTGACCCGAGATAATTGAATCACATCCGAAACAAAAACTTAATTCAAAGCCTCGGAACTTAAATCAAACTTTTCCTCTTTGTACTTAATTGACAACAAAGTTGCTGTCTGTGCCACTACTCCAATAACAATTAATATTGCATATACTCCAAGTGATTTTGCAGAAAAATCATGAACAAATAAAAGTAATATATAACTGCTAAGTCTTCCTATTCCTACTCCAAAAAGTTCTCTAATTGCAAAATATCCAGTTTTATTTTCTTCAAATTCTGGCAATGTATGCAAAAGATTTTCGGTATATACACGACGTGGAACATCGATCATATTTGCCGCGATATCTTGGACAGCACCAAATAAAATAAAAATTCCAAAAACTGGAAAGAAATATAATAAAATAAATATTAAAATGAATAACAACCCTCCAACAAAAATGGATCTATCGTAATGTAGATAACTAATTAAATGACCCAATGATAGAGATGTAACTATAGACATCAATGCAAATAATGATAACCATCCACCCAATTGAAACTCAGTTCCAGTTTTTTGGAGAATTAAAAACGGCAAAATTATTCTAATCAGTGATCCATCTAAACTGAAACCGCCAAACATATTAACTAAAAATATTTTAAGTACTTTTGGTTTAGAAAAAACATTTTTAACAACTTTTTTCCAAGCAACTTTTTTCAGATTATTTTTTCCAGAAATATTAATATTACCAACAAATAAAGCTAACAAAAAAAAGACAGATCCCAAAAAAAACAGTGAAGGATAACCGCTAAAAAAATAATTTGAAGAAATAATAAATCCGCCAACAACTGGAGCTATAAAACTAACAGTTGTATCTAAAGCCCTTTCCAAACCAGTGTAACTATTACGATTTTTTATATGAGTAAAATTAAATCTATTAAACTGATACGAAAACCAATACATACCATTGAAAATGCCAATGACTAAAGCATACAAATATAAATAGTTTTGAACATTTTTTTGAAAAATAAATAATGAAAGATACACTAATGCAAAACCAAACAATCCGATCTTTCGAACTCGATGTGTGTGACCATTTCTAAAAACATCACTCAATACAAAAAAAATAACCGTATGCATGATTAAAAATATAATGTTAAACCAAGCAACTACCGACAAATCATCTGTTAAGCGCCAGACGAAAATGTTCATAAAGATTTGAAATGAGCTTCTGCCTAGGAGAAAGATTCCATGTGAAAATAATAACTTTTTAGTTTTTGCCGTGAGTCTTGAAAACATAAAAGTAATTATACCTTTTTCGATGACAAACGACTATAATCTAATTTTATGAATTTAATTTCATTCATATTTCCAAATAAAACAATAATTAATAACACAAAACTTGCTGTTATTGGATTACTAATATCAGCCATTGGTTATGCAGTTTTAGGAATAAACTCAAGACTTCTAAGTCAAGGATTTGAACCAATGACTCAAGTTTATGTCAGAATTTTTATTGGTTTTTTATTGTCAGTTATTATATTTAGAAAAAAAATTAGATTTTCCAAAATAGAGAATATTTCCAAACATGACTTTATTTGGCTTTTAATTATGAGCGTAATTGGTTATTCAATTAGTGTATGGATGATAACTCTTGCTTCATTGAATGCTAAATTGGTAAATGTATCATCAATCTATTCAACAATTCCGTTTATAGTGTATTTATATTCATACTTGCTTCTTAAAGAAAAAATTAAGTTAAAACTAATAATTTTTTTAATGATGGCATCGTATGGAGTTATTACAATATCATCAAAATCTTTTATTCCTTCTTTTTCAGAGTTCGGAACAGGAGAACTCTTTGCAGTTTTGTCAGTAATTGCTGGAGGATGGTGGTCAATTGGGAGAAAAATGTTGTCTGATCAACTCAACAATCAAGAAATTACTTTATTAACCATGTTAATTGCCTCCATATTTGGAATGATCATTGCACAAATAAGGGGGGAAACTTTGAATTTACAATCATTTACTTTAACACCTGTATTAATAGGAATAATTATAGGCGCAATTTTAAATGTTGGCTTAACTTTTATAGAAAGTTTTTCATTTAAATACATCAGCGCTGTTATCGGTAATCAAATTTTGATGACAACGATTGTTTTTTCTCTGATACTTGGACTTATTATTTACCATGAAACTATTTCTTTTCCTGAGTTAGTAGGAATATTTATTATTGTTTCAAGCGTGCTTGGAGCAAATAAATTAATTAAAAACTAATTAACTTTTAAAATCATCCACTCACTTGCACCATTTGGAGTTTCGACCGTGACATTATCCCCAACTTTTTTTCTCATCACAGCTTTACCCATTGGGCTAGAATAAGCAATTTTTCCAATAGAAGGGTCAGATTCGTGTTCACTCACGATCATAAAGGTCTTGTTCTTTGTTTTACCTTTAATCTCAGATTTTCCGTTATCTACAGTTTCGTTTAAGGATTCAATTTTTTCAATTGTAACCTCACTTCCAAAATCAACTAATCCTTTTGGACCAGTATTTTTTGGAGCAGGAAATCCTTTTTCTAGCAATCCATTAAATCTTTTTAATTGTCTACCTATGTTTCCCAACTCAAACTTAGCATATTTATAAGCACCATTCTCCGATAAATCTCCCATACCTCTGGCAGTAATAAGTCGTTGCATCACTTCTTCACGCAACTTCTCAAGCTCGACTACCTTTATTTGCATCTCTTTATATTTTTTTGGAGTAAACGGAATAGTTTTAAACATTAAGGTTTCCAACATCATACTAGTTTTCGTATAAAAAATTCTGTACTATTATATAGTATATGGAAACCAAAACAGTAGCTATTAGCTCTACAAATACCTTTGCAACAACTAGTTTATTTTATGTGGCGATTTTCGCTTTACCAATGATTACTCACGGCCCACAGCTGGTGGTTGGCACAGCAGTAAACATGATGCTTTTCTTAGGTGCAAAAAATTTAACAACCAAAGAACTACTTCCTTTGGCGATTTTGCCAAGCTTAGGCGCATTGGCAAATGGTGTTTTATTTGGCTCGCTCACAATGCTCTTAGTTTATTTTGCCCCAGCTATTTGGATTAGCAATTATCTCTTAATGATTGCCTATAAAAAAACTAAATCTCTACCTTCAACGATTAGCGTTGTAGTTGCTAGCATTGTAAAAGCAACTCTATTATTTTTGGTAGCTCTAACTTTATTCAAGGCAAACGTTGTGCCAGAAATTTTTCTCACTGCTATGGGTTCAGTTCAGTTAACTACTGCTCTAGCTGGAGGTTTAATTGCTTTAGCAATAAATAAATCTGGAATAATCAATAATGTCAGAAAATCAAAAAATAAGTGAACCAGAAATTCTAATAGAGTTGCTTGAAAAAGAGCAACCTGTAGTAGCGATGCTCGCGCCATCGTTTCCAATCGTTTACCAATACCCAAATATTGCAGGAAAACTAAAAAGGCTTGGCTTCGCATATGTGGTCGAAGTTTCAGCGGGAGCAAAAAATACAAATTCAGCTGCTGTTGAGATCTTAACCAAGGATCCAAAGGCAAGAATTATTACTAGTCCCTGTGCTAGTTTTGTAAGAATGATTCGCACAAAGCATCCTCATCTGATCAAATATTTAGGCTTTGCGGCAAATTCTCCAATGGTGGCAACTGCTAGAATTGTTAAAGAGAAATATCCTGGCCACCGAGCAATTTTTATTGGCCCCTGTAATGCCAAAAAACTTGAGGCTAATGAAGATTATCCAGAACTAGAAATAGTATCAGTAACATATAAACAAATGAAAGATGTTTTTGCTCATTTTCAAATTAAGGACGAGCCTAGTGACAAGAATGCTAAATTTGATATTGAAGAAACAAATACTCGGCTTTATCCAATATCAGGAGGCTTAGCTCAAAGCAGCCTAGTTAAAGATTTATTAGCAGATGATGAGGTTGAAGTCGTCTCTGGTTGGCAAAACTGCGAAGAAGCACTAAAAAGATTTGAAACAAATGACAGAATCCGACTGTTAGACATTCTTTTCTGTGATGGAGGATGTATTAATGGTCCAGGAATTGAAAGTCCTCTTAATACCGACCAACGCCGTGAAAAAATCATTGATTTTTGGAAAAAAGGTGCTGAGCTACCATTCTTCTCCGCCATCAAAAAAATGCTGTCCGGACTCCACAAATCTAAGATATAATTAAAATCTGTCACGGAGGCTTTTGATTAAAATAACTTCAATAATCCAAACCAAACCCTTAAACCTATGATTAAAAATCTTGATTTAGATTCTCAATTTATAGCAGTACTGAATAAACTTGAAACGTCAGAAAGCCATATTTTTCTTACTGGTAACGCTGGAACTGGAAAATCAACTCTACTTGAATATTGGCGAGATCACACTAAACAGAATATTGCTGTATTGGCCCCAACTGGAGTCGCAGCTTTAAATGTAAAGGGACAAACCATTCACTCTTTTTTTGGATTTAGACCTGACATTACTGTTCAAAAGATTCAAAGATTCTATCGAAATAGAGGCAAGAAGGGCTTATTTAAAAAAATAGACACTATTGTAATTGATGAGATCTCGATGGTCAGAGCTGACTTGCTTGATTGCATCGATACTTTTTTGAGACTTCATGGTAAAAATCATAATCTGCCTTTTGGCGGCGTCAAAATGATTTTTATTGGCGATCTTCATCAGTTGCCACCGATTGTGATGGATTCAGAAAAAGAAATATTTTCAAACTTTTATAAAACCCCATACTTTTTTTCGGCAAATGTTTTTGATGGTCTAGACTTTGAGTTCATTGAACTCAAGAAAATTTATCGTCAGACCGACAGAGAGTTCATTGAAATCTTAGATTCAATTAGAAACAATAATATTAATAATGATCAATTAACTCTTTTAAATTCCAGAGTTGATGAGCAATTTGAAACACCATCAAATAAGTTTTTTATTACGTTGACAACTACCAATAAAAAGACCCAAATTATCAATGAATATCACTTAGGAAAAATATTTAACGAACGATTTATTTACGAAGGGCAGGGTAGTGGAAAATTTGATGTTAAAACACTACCTACTATTGGGAAACTTGAAATTAAACCAGGTGCTCAAATCATGATGGTTGCGAATGACCGAGAAGGTAGATGGGTCAATGGCTCGTTGGGAAAAATCATTAAGATTGAAACAAATAAAAAAGGTGGTGCCGATCTCATCATTGTCGAACTTGAAGACGGTCAAGAAGTCGTGGTTACACCGTACACATGGGAAATGTTTAGAGTTGAGTACAATCCGGCCACTGACAAACTCAATACCGAAAGTGTTGGCTCATACAAACAGTATCCACTCACACTTGCTTGGGCAATTACAATTCACAAGAGTCAGGGGAAAACTTTTGATAATGTCATTATTGATTTCGGCTGGGGAACTTTTGCACATGGCCAAGCGTATGTTGCACTCTCCCGTTGCACGAATCTAAAAGGTATTGTGCTTGCCAAACCTTTTGAAAAAGCTCATATCATTACAGACGAACAAGTAAAAAAGTTCCTTTCAACTTTTAAATATCTGGCTGATCCTGGGTCAAACTCTAGCGTTGATCTTGAAACTAAAAACGAAGCTTTAATTGAAATAATTAATAAGGCAATTAACAACAAAAACCTGTTAAAATTCATTGATGGCAATAATGCACTAAGAACTGTCTCTCCAGAAGTTATTTTGATTGGCAAGACCAATAATAAGCAACTCAAAGCTCACTGCTTTACTACAAATAAAATTGAAATATTTGATTTATCAGAAATTAGTAATCTAAAAGAATTAAGTGGTGTTTCATAATTTTTTTATAAACCAATCACACCTTGTCATGAAGCAAACAAAAGTTTATAAAGAAGTATGGCAAAAACAAAAACTCCAAAATACTTAGACGAAGCATTTGAAGAAATTTGCGCTGAACTACTTGCTACATTCCTAAAAAAGCACAAAGATTATGGCAAAGGCAATATTCTTTCGATAAAAGAGTTGGGAATGTCCTTTAGAATCAGTGAAAAAGGCGAGAGACTTAAAAATCTTCTAATGACAAATGGCGAACCAGAAAATGAATCCTTGAATGATACTTGGACGGACATTGCGGTTTACTCGATTATCGGATTACTTTATCGAAGAGGCTGGTTTGAGAAATTGGATGTTAATCCAGATTTAAAAGACAAATAAATTTCGTCGTTTGCTAACTGCAGTTTGCCGTTTTATTTATCAAGCCAATTCTTTCAAAGCAATTTTCAAAGCTCCAAATACTGGGTTATTTACCGGAAGAACTAAGTTTAAATTTTCGTATTTTTCTTTTAGTAGCCATGAAACTTTCTCTTGCATATAAGGCAACATAATAATCGAACCAGAAAAAACACAGTCAAATAATTTACTATTTAAATTTAATTTGTCTACAACTGCAGAAACCATAATTATTATTTCATTAACTGTTTTTTCAAATATATCTGTTGCTGCTCTATCACCTTGCGTATATGCTTGAGAACAAAGATATGCCAAATTTGCAATTTCAATTTTGCTTAACAATGGATTGTAAACCTCTTTTTTTAATTCAGAGATTGAGGAAATTTTAAAATAATTTGCTACTAAATTTTCGAGAGAGCTTTTATCAGATCTGCCGTCATAACTTTTAACAGCCTCTCTGAGAACTCTTCTTCCAATAGCATATCCTGAGCCCTGATCAGTTAACAAAAAGTCCATGCCTGAGGTTTTAGCAGTTTCTCCAGTTTCGTTTCTACCAAAACAATTAGAGCCTGTTCCAGAAATCAAGATAACAGCATTGGGATTATTTGATCCATTTTCCAAAGCAATTAGACTGTCATTTAAAAGTATAAATTTCTTAATATTGTAATGATGCAAAGATTCAGAAAATATTTTATAAGCTTCTTCGTATTCTGATTCAGAATCAAGTCCTGCTAAACCCATAACTAGAACTGAAAACTCGTTCTCGTCGTCAACGGGCAAGTTTTCAATGGCTTGTCTGATAGCTTCGATTAAATTAAAACTAGCAGCCCCTACAGAAGTTGTGGTTATATTAGTCGGACCAGCTATAGCTTGGCCAATGACCACTCCAGTTGCATCGGCACAAATTGCCTCAGTCTTTGTTCCACCACCATCTACTGCTAAAATATATTTATTCATATTAATTCAATTAATATTTGTTTATAGCTACATCTACAACTGATGAAAAGGAGAGGTTACATCCTTACTTCCAGTTTCTAGATCAGTTTTCTTTTTTAAATAAAGTAAGACGGTTTCAATGTATACTGCATGGCTCCAAACTAAAGGTGTTGCTGATAGAGAAGACCCATCATAAGGATTTATCTGCTCAGCAAATATTCCTGAAATGTATTGATGGGATAAAACCCAAGAAATTACATTTTCAACCTCTGTTAAATCCTCGGCTGTAAAATTATCTTTGTATAAAGTTCTTTGTGCTTCCCAAAGAGTAGTGATAAACCAAGGATTGGATTTATCGGTTGATTTAAAATAATTATCGTTCTCATATCTAATAAATCCACCAACCGCTGTTGGATTTTTTAATTTACTCACCATCTGTTCATGCGAACTAACAAACAACGGATCATTTTGATCTAACATTCCAAAATACCATAAACCAAAAACAGAACTCGAGTCGATAGTCTCGTTGTGAATAATTTTGCCGTCAACTAAATTTGCAATTCTCACGAATGATTTGATTTTGTCACTGTATAAATATTTGATTGTAGCTTCTTTTATTTCCTTGGCCGCTTTTTTATACTCACGCATGTGATTTCTCTTGTCTAAGAGTTCTGAAAATTTTGCCGCCGCAATTAAACCGCCATAAACTGAGGCACAAGTGTAAGTTGAAATACCAATTTTTTCTTCCCATAAATCATATGATGGTAATGGTAAACCCGTATCCTTATCTCTGAAATTCAACAAAAATAGAGCAATTTTCTCTACCAATGGTTTGTATAATGATTCTATAAACTCCAAATCTTTTGTGTTTTCATAATGATTCCAAAGTGCAAAAATCACACTTGCACTTTCATCCTCCTGGATTGGAAGTTGTAAAATTTTATCTTTCAGCCATTCTTTTTGAGAAATTGCGGAATGCCAAGTTGAACCAAGGGCTTGATCAGGACGATAACGGTGATGCAAATAACCATCTTCGTGTAAAACATCATTGCAGAATAAAAAGAATTTCTTTGTAATTTCGCTGAAACCTACTTTATCCAATGCCGAAACAATAAAGGCCGCATCTCTAGGCCACATATAACTATAATCATCCTTGCCATACTCAATCATCTTACTATCAGCCGAAGCGATCACGCCTCCATTATTATCAAAGTGAGATCTCAAAATAAATAATGAGGTATCAAACATTTTCTTTTGATCCTTAGCAAGGCGAGAAACATCAAAATCTCTAGTTGTCAACCAAGCGCTCCAATAACTCTCCGTAGAATGAAACATTCCCTCAGGAGTTTTTTTCATTACCATCTCATTCAGTTTGTAAGCTTCTTCCAGTGTTTTTGCTGCACATATCCAGTAATGAATTCTGGTTTTTTCCTTTCCTTCACATGACGCACAAAATCTAATTGTTGAGTCAACCGAGCCATGCTCAACTGCATTCTTACTCAAAAATCCATCTTCAGCATCTTTGTAAGAGCCTTCTTTGCCTTCAAATTGATAGGCTCCAACAGTGTAGTCATCAATCGAAGTGCCATTTTCAGTTCTACCATTAACTATAAAAACTCTTCTACCTTTATAGTGAACAATCGCATTATGGGTTGGATCATAAAACGCAGTGTTTCTCTTTTTGGTTTCGCTAATATGAAAAATTTGATGGAAAAAAACTTTAACATCGATGTGCTCGTTCGATTGATTATAAACATCAAGCTGTCTTAGAAAAACATTTGATTCGTTATAAACAATGTCTTCCATCACCAATGAAACATTTAATTTTTCACTTTTGCAAACTAAGTATCCAACCATCGTTCCTGGTTTATAGCCAATGGAAATATCCCAACTACCATCATTGATCCAAGAGAAAACTCCATTAACCATTATTCCGATTCTATGTCTATGTCCAGCTACATGATTTTCTAAACCTACATACGGAAAGTAAAAATCACGCACATAACCAAATCTGTCTAAGCAGACAAGCATTGAGCCATTGCCTAATGTAAGTGCTCTTGCCATTTAGATCATCCTTTCTCGTAAATCTGCTAAAACAATTGAGTATCTTGAGTATGCTTCATAAGGTGATTTGTATGGACTAAAATAAGCGTGAACGTCTCCATCCTCAAACCACTTGATGCACATGTAATAAAAATGATCGCTAGTTTGCAGTCGTCGCCAATCACGAATTATTTCTTGATTTTTAGTTTCAAGAACTTCTTTTTCAAGATCATAAATTAATCGCAAAGTATCATATTGAAAATCATTGTCTCTCCAAGCAGTTAAGTCTCTATCAACATCGGCCCAAGAAATTGGTTCTGGAACATCGTAGACTGGTAATGAGTCTCTATCTATAGTTGAATTTTGATATCGCTTAAAAATTTCAGTAGGCGTCACAAACTCAGTTGAGTTGTTATTCAACGACTGCTTAACAAAATGGGCGAAAAACTCAAAAATGCCCGTATCTTTCCATTGATGTTCTCCGAAAGTCTCAAAATCCATAAATAGATTAATGTAATCGTTCTCACTGTACGATCCGAACCAGTCCAGATATTTTTCAACAGTAAGCGGATACATCTTCCAGTGAGTATCAGAAAATCTGAAAGCTATATCATCAGATAATTGTGCGTGTTTTAACATTAAGGGAATTTTGTTGACAGTTTTTCCAGCAAAAATTTGAGTTCTTGGTCGATTATCTAGATATCTATCAACAGCCTCTGTCAGTGTTCCAAGATATCCCAGATTTTCTACTAGTTGAGCGATGTCATTAGAATAAATTAATTCAGTGTTTCTAAAAACTCTTGGCAAGACGCCAAATATTTCCTTAACTAGTTTTTCATGTTCTTTTAGTTGAACTTCGAATTCAGACTTTGAATAAAGAGCAGCGAGAGAGTGGTGATAGGTTTCCGCCAAAACTTCGACTTGTCCAGATTTAACCAAACTTTTTAACAAGTCAATAACAATAGGGGAATAATGTAATGCCTGTTCCAAAAATATTCCCGAAGCGGAAAAGGTAAACTTAAAATCTGGATATTCGTACACTAACTTTTTTAGTAAGTTAAGCATAGGAACATAGGATTTGTTGGCAACTTTTTGAAAAACTACCCTATTAATTTCGTCGCCACGATCTTCAAAATAACCAATGTTATTTCCAATATCAAAAACATTAATATCTTCTAATCGATATGGCTGATGAAGCTCAAAATAAAGGCAGACTTTTGGCATAAATTAAAACTATCTTATTTTCCTAAAAAGAATCTATCGTAAATCTTTTTCACTTTTTGAGCGGAGCTTTTCCAAGTTTGGGAATCAATATTTTTTAACTGCTCATTCACAACAGTATTGGAATATTGTTTGTCTCCAACCAAGTTAACGATAGTTTCTGACATTTTCTTAATATCCCAAAAGTCGATCATTTTAGCACCGGTCAAAACTTCACCGACTCCTGAATTTTTTGAAACTATAACTGGAGTGTGTCTTTGGGCAGCCTCCATTGCAACCAAACCAAAAGGTTCAGAAACAGAAGGCATTACAAACACGTCAGCGCGATCAAGTAATTTATTTTTTTGTTTGTTTCTGACAAAACCGCTAAAAACAACTGATGCCGAAAGATTACTATTGGCTGTTTTAAATAAAAGTTCGTGATACATATCGCCAGAACCAGCAACAACAAAAAGTGCATTTGGAATACTTTTGAGAACTTCACTGGCTAAGTCTAAAAAGTAAGTAGCACCTTTTTGCAAAGTGAGTCTACCCATAAAAACAATCACTGGCCTTTTTTGTGCAAAATGATGATTACCAAAATCAGGAGGAGTATTTAATTTGGAAATTCCATTATGAATAACGCTAATTTTATTAGCATCAACTCCATATTTACGAACTAACAGATTTTTGGTGTAGTAGCTAACCGCAATAACATGGTTAGCTGAGTTCATACCAGCATACTCAACCCCGACAATATATTGATTGCCCGAATTTAAACCAGCTCGATCAAACTCGGTGGAATGGACATGAGCAATCATTGGTTTGCCAGTTTTTCGCTTCAACTCTTCTGCAGCCGGAAAAGACATCCAATCATGAGCATGAATCACATCAAAATCATTTTTTATTGCTTGTCCCGCCTGACCAACAACTTCAGCATATTCATTAACCCTTTTTTCAAGTTCAGATTCTGGAAGCTTGCGCAACTTAGATAGATCAAAAGAATATCCAGAGTTTTCAATTGGACCAATTGAACCTAAAGAACCCATTGGATGAGTTTTAATAAATTCTTGAGAATAGGCAAAAAATGGAGGACCATATGTATCATTATTTTTTGAATTATTTTTCCAATTTGGGTGAGTGCAACCGATAATATCCATGTGAGCAACTGGAGATCTCACATCATACGGAAGTGAAAACTTAATTTTGGTATTTTGTTTTGCTAATTCTTCAGTTAAACCCTGACAAGCGACGCCAAGTCCTCCACTATTATCAGGAGGATATTCCCAGCCAACCATGAAAACTTTATTACTTTTGCCCATATTCTTTCTTCACCACATCAACAAAATACTAGTTTAGTGTGTTACTTAAGTCTAGTCTTTTTTGGGTACAGTTTTCAAGGGGAGTTTTGGTGAAAAACTACAAATCTCAATCAAAACTTACTTTTGAATTTGGCACGATACATTCCACAAAACTAACCTTGAGAATTGCACCCCAAATAGGATAAACTAATGTTAGGCCAAAATAATATGCTTGCCCAAGAAATTTCAAATTTAGCTATCGAAATAAGAGAAAACCTCATAAAAATGCTGCTGGAAGCTGGAAGCGGACATCCAGCCGGAGCACTTGGAATGGCTGACGTTCTTGCCACCCTTTATTTTGATGTCCTCAAACATGATCCTTCAAATCCAACTTGGGAAGAACGAGATCGAGTCGTGTTATCAAATGGTCATATTTGTCCTGGATTTTATGCTACGCTTGCAGAAGCTGGATATTTTCCTAAATCAGAGCTCATGAGCCTGAGAAAAATTGATTCGCGACTTCAAGGCCACCCTCATTACAACCTAGAAATTGGCATTGAAAATACATCTGGACCCCTAGGACAAGCTCTCTCTCAAGCCATTGGCATGGCCACCGCATTTAAATTAGACCAAAAACCAAATCGAGTTTATTGCCTCATGAGTGATGGCGAACAACAAGAAGGCCAAAATTGGGAAGCATTTATGTATGCAGGAGACAGAAGACTCAATAATTTAACAGTTTTAATTGATAGAAATAATATCCAGATTAGTGGCTACACCGAAGACGTCATGCCACTCCAACCCTTCAAACATAAACTAGAAGCATTTAGATGGAATGTCCTTGATATTGACGGACACAACATTGAAGCAATTATTGACGCCTGTCATCAAGCTCAAGCAATCCAAGAACAACCCACTGCAATCATCTGCAATACTATACCTGGAAAAGACGTAGATTTTATGGAAAACTTACCATATTGGCACGGAAAACCACCTAGCAAAAAAGAAGCTGCAGAAGCAATCGACGAGCTTGAAGAATTGGAAGAAGAAAATCTGGCTCAAAGTAAAATATAAATATAATGAAACTAACTGATTATTTAAATAATCCAACCTATGGTTCAACTAGAGATGGTTTTGGAGTGGGCTTGAAAGATCTGGGCGGACAAAATGTTCAGGTAATTGTTTTGTGCGCTGATTTATCAGAATCAACCAGGGTCAATTGGTTCAAAGAAGCATTTCCAGATAGATATCTAGAAATGGGAGTCGCCGAAGAAAATATGATTGGTATCGCTGCTGGTCTAGCTCTAGCCGGCAAAATTCCATATGCTATAAGTTATTCAACATTTGTGGTTAATAATGCACTCGGTCCAATCAGATCTTCCGTTTGCTATACAAATACTAATGTAAAAATTGTTGGAGGTCACGCTGGTTTTTCAGCTGGTCCTGACGGAGCAACCCACCAAGCTCTTGAAGATATTGCCACCATGAGAGTCTTGCCAAACATGAAAGTCATTGTACCTTGCGACCAAGAAGAATCAAGAAAAGCTACGATCGCAATTTCCAAAGAAGTTGGTCCATATTATCTAAGAGTTGGCAAATTTCAATCCTTAAATATTACAACCAAGGAAACTCCATTTGAAATTGGTAAAGCCACAACTCTCAAAGATGGTAGTGACCTGACAATAATTGCTTGTGGGTCAATGGTAGCGGAATGTTTGACTGTCGCCCACAAACTTGAAAAAGATTACTCAATCGAAGTAATTAACATGCACACCATAAAACCACTTGACTATGAATCCATCCTCAAATCAGTTAAAAAAACTGGAGCTGTTTTAACAGTAGAAGAACATCAAAAAGCTGGCGGACTTGGGAGCGCAGTAGCAGAGTTTCTATCTCAGCCAGCTTTAACTAGACTTAAAAATTCAATTCCAATGAAAATTATTGGCGTAGATGATTCTTTTGGAGAGTCTGGAACTGTAAAAGAACTTTTGGAAAAACACAAACTTACAGCTATCTATATTACTAAAGAAATTGATATACTTATGACAAGGTGAATTGCGAAGCAAGAGAGGGTGCCCTGGGGTACAAGGTGAATATGGAAAATAAAAACTATAAGGTGAATTGCAAAGCAAGAGAAGATGCCCTGGGGTATAAAATTTCGATTATCGGTTGCGGAAAAGTTGGCATGACCACTGCCTACTCAATTCTTCATGATGGAGTTGTAAACGATTTACTCCTAGTAGACAGAAATAAAAGCAAAATAATTGGCGAACAACTAGACCTTGAGCATGGTCTTAGCTTTCTTCACCATGCCCATATAGATGCAACTGATGATTATGCAAATATCAAAGGAAGCGATCTTGTAATTATTACAGCTGGAGTAGCTCAAAGACCTGGAGACACCAGGCTTGATCTAGCCAATAAGAATCTTAAAATAATTGGAGAAGTTATTCCTAAAATTGTGCAACACTCGCCAGAAAGTATAATCTTAATAGTTTCCAATCCAGTCGACGTGCTTACATACAAAGCTTATCAACTTGCTGGCTTACCAAAAGGCAGAATTTTTGGATCGGGGACTACTCTGGACACCGCTCGTTTTAGATTTCATTTATCAGAATTTTTGAAGGTTAATCCTCGAAGTATCCACGCATATATTTTAGGAGAACACGGCGATAACTCTTTTCCAGTCATTTCTAGCGCATCTGTCGGTGGGCAACCTTTAGCAACCATACCAGGTTTTTCTGAAGAAAGAGCTGAAAAAGCATACTCAAAAGCTAGAGACGCCGCATACAAAATAATTGCCTCAAAAGGTGCAACTTATTACGCAATTGGGGCTGTAGTTGCTCATATTTCCAGAATGGTTTTGACCGATGACAAATCAATCTTACCTGTTTCAATTCCATTACACGGATACAAAGATATTAGTGGTATTGCTCTAAGCGTCCCATGTATTGTTGGAAGAGATGGAGTTGAAAAAATCTTAGACGTAAAAATGTCTTGGGATGAAAAGAAAAAACTCCAAAACGCCGCTGAAGTTCTAAAAAAGTTATTGTAAAAATGAGAATCAACAAGTCGCTATTGGGAATCAGCGATTTTTTTACTGGAGAATTAATAGCTACTTCACAGCTGACAATTTGGACAAAAGAATGTTCCTCTGCCACCGACTTTTATTTTTTCTATAAAGCCAGCACAATTTTTGCATTTTTGACCTTCGCGACCATAGACGAGCACTTCATCCTGATATTTTCCAGCAGAACCATCGACATCTCTATAATCACTGATAGTTGCACCGCCCAACTTTATTCCTAAATTAATAACTTTTTTTAATGATTTTAATAAAGTTTCAGCTTCCTTGGCAGACAATGAATTTGCACTACGGACAGGGTGAATTTTTGCCAAATTTAAGCCATCACAAGCATAAATATTGCCCACTCCAGAAATAATTTTATTATCCATTATTACTTGTTTAATTTTTCTGCTGGTATTTTGAAGTTTACTTTTAAAATATTCTTCAGAAGCTTCTGGAGTATTTATATCTGGACCATATTTTTGATACTCCGTTTCAACCTGATCGTCAGTCATAACCCTAAGCCAGCCAAAAACTCTTATGTCATTAAAAAAAAGGTGAGATTGTTTTTGCTGATTTTTACTCCCTTGCAAAATATTTTCACCTAAGTCGTTTTCAACATCTGCTCCCAACAAATCAATTTCAACCCTGGTGTGTTTCGATGGTAAACTGCCAATCCAATCTTGGCTTGGATGACCCCCTCCCAATTTTTTATTTCCATCAACAAAAATAAACTGCCCAGTCATTTTGAGATGAGCAAGAATGTTCATGTTGTTCGGAAAGTGAAATCTAATTAGTTTAGCTCTTCTGGAAACTTTTAGAATTGGCTGACCAACAATTTGAGAAATATCACCTTGAAAACTTTTTTCGCGATTAACCCTAATTGCACTCACCAGCTTAGTATTTAAAACTGAATGAAGCTTTTTAACTATTGTTTCTACTTCTGGAAGTTCTGGCATAATAAAAATATGATTGTGGGTCCGCCGGGACTTACCCTCGTCATGCTCAAGTTATATTTTTCAAGAGAATTTCGCTTGATCGGGCAGAAGGTGAATTGCGCAAACAAGAGAAGCTGGCCTGGGCCACGTGACGTCCCAGCTAATTTAACATATTTCCAAAAATCTAGCTTCGCTAGGTTTTTGGAAATATGTGGGTCCGCCGGGACTCGAACCCGGGACGCACAGCTTAAAAGGCTGTCGCTCTAACCGACTGAGCTACGGACCCTCACAAATCTATTTTAACATAGCCGAGTATACTTGCGCATCTCGACAAACAAGCATTATATCAAATATTGAACAATAATTAATACACAAAGTCATCAATTATTGCAAACTCAAGATACTACTTGTCAAAACTCGAGTTTTTTTAGATACTATAAGAGTAAACTATTATGCTTAACACTGAAAAACTACTATATATCCTACCTGACCTGACTTATTTAGCTGAGTTACTTCCTGGAAAAAAAGAACATACATATACAATTCAATCTTTTAAACAAATAAACGGCAATTTTTTGGATGACAACGAATTCATTTCTGCCAACATTCAAAAATTGTTTACTAAGATAGACAAAGAAGAATATCACCTGATTTTACCAGACTTTCTTTTCACCAATACTATCGTCAATGTTGATGACGAATCTAAAGCAGGAACCTTAGCTCACGTCAGGGGAAAACTACTTCCAGCCTCGAATCTAAGTGATGAAACTCATGAAATTGAATTAACAGTTTTAAACAGTTTTAAAGGAAAATCTAGAGTTCAAATTTCAGCAATTGAAAAAGAATTACTCGCACCTGTGAGAGTAGCTGCAGATAAATCTAAAATAGTCATTAAAGCTGTTTCTCCCTTAAGTTGGGCAATAAAATCAATTGTATCTCTGGAACCATCAATTACGGTTTTACAAATTGGTAGCAATTTATATAGCTCTCAACATTACATTGGCATCGATCAAACAAATAATTTTCCTGTAGATGAACTTTCTTCGATCGTTGAGACTATTAAAACTCTAAAAGGTGCTGAGCCATCAATACAAACAATTTATCTTGCGTCTAGTTCATTAATAGAGGAAAAATTTAAAGAGGAGCTTGGCGGAACTCTGCCAATTCAACAATTAGCTACATACAAAGAAGAAGATTCAAAAATGCCTTCTTACGTTAAATATATTATTGAATCTTGTATGAGAACACTGTCTATACCAGACTATCCAGTTCCAAAATTTAAACTTGGAAAAGCATCCAAAGAAGAAGAGGCAATTGTTGACTCTGCTCAAAAAACAGAAAAAGATGATAGAGTAACAACAGAGAAAGAATTAAATAGTAAAAATACTGCCCCAACCGATCTTCCTGAACCATCAAAAGTTCCCGAATTAATGGTTTCGGCAAAAATAGAGGATGCCGTTATGCCAAAAACTGATGTCACAATTGAGGAACCTTCGAAAGAAGTTGTCGATGTAAAAGAAATCACTGATGATGAAAAAGAAAAGTCTGAAGTCAAAGTTGAAGCAAAAGAAGAAATTGCCAAAGACAAAGATGCAATAAATCTAGCTCAATTCGCAGGAAAAAAAGATGATAACAAAGATAAAGAAGCAAAAAGCGAAACTGTCGAAACAAAACCAGTTACGGAAAGTGTGACTGAAACTAAAAGTTCAAAAAAAGTAATAAAAAATTCATCGGGAGTAAACAATATGTTAAAAATGGTTTTCATAACTTTAGCTGTGTTTTTCATTACCATCGCAATTGGAGTTGGAGTTGGACTAGGACTACTAAAAATGTCTGATAAAAATTCAAACGAAGAAGTAACACCTGTTGTTATCACAGACCCAGAAGCAACCCCAGAAGTAGCAGCTACTCCAGAGCCAGTGGTAGAAATAAATAAAGCAGAGCTTTCACTTTTAGTGGTTAATGCGACCTCAAAAGCTGGCTATGCAGGAAAAATAAAGGCACTTCTAATAGATGCCGAGATACCAGGAGCAACTGCTGGTAACGCTGAAGGTAAATACGATGAAGGTACCAATTATATCTTAATGACAGAGGAAAATCCTCAACTAGTGACCTTATTAGAAGAAGCTACTGGTTTAGATTTAACTTATGCTTCTGGAGTTGAGATTGAAGACCCTGATAAAGATTACGACGCAGTTATAGTACTTTCAAAGTAAAACTGTATCTTGTCCTTGCTGGAAGACGAGTTATAATTCAAATCGTATTTACATATTTAATGTGCGTTTGATTAGTCGAAAAAATTAATAATTAAGAAAAAAAACTATGGCAGCTGGATTACATATTTCAATCTCCGCAGAAAGACTTTTAACTCTGGGAGGACTTAATATAACAAACTCGATGTTTACAAGTGTCTTAGTTAGCCTGCTTCTTATCTCCTTCGCAATAATCACCAAATTTAAACTTAAAAACGTATCAAAGCCAACAGTTATTCAAAATTTTGCTGAAATGATTGTTGAAGCACTTCATGGACTTGTGCACGGTGTGACGGGCGACTTAAAAAGAACCCGTCTTTTTTTTCCATTTATCAGTACTTTCTTTCTAGTTATTATTTTGAATAACTGGCTAGGCTTAATTCCAGGAGTTGGAACAATAAAATTGCTAGTAAATGAAGAAGCTGCGAAAGTTGAAGAAGTTTCACAGACGGAAAAAGCTTCTGATCATAGCAATGTGCTTGTAGATTCAGTTCAGGCTTCTGAAGCAGTTGCAACTGAAGAAGCAATAACATTAGAAACTGAAGAAGCAACTCAAGAAGAAACCCCCAGCGAACACAGTGGACCAGTTGCTGTTCCAATCTTTAGACCTGGAACTGCAGATATTAACACCACAATATCATTAGCGTTAATTTCAATTATTGTTACCCAAATATTTGGAGTTAAATATTTGAAATTTGGCTATTTCAAAAAGTTCATCAACTTTTCAAGCCCAATCATGTTTTTTGTCGGAATACTCGAACTCATTTCTGAATTTGCAAAAATCATTTCTTTTGCATTTCGTTTATTTGGAAATATATTTGCAGGAGAAGTTCTCTTAGTAGTTATGGCCTTCTTATTCCCAGTCATTCTACCTATGCCATTTTATGGCCTAGAATTATTTGTCGGATTTATTCAAGCTTTAGTATTTTCAATGTTAACTTTGGTATTTTTCAACATGGCAACTATAAGCCATGAGGAACATTAAATTAGTAATAATTAGTATAAATAATAACTTTAAATAAGGAAAAACATGTCAACAGAATTCGCAGTCGCATTTGTTATGGGAGTCGGCACAATCGGTCCAGGAATTGGTATTGGACTATTGGTAGCTGCAGGTCTTGAAGCAATTGGAAGAAATCCAGAGGCAGCAAGTAAAATACAAACCAATATGATTTTAGGAATTGCTTTTGCAGAAGCTCTCGCTATTTACGCATTAGTTATCTCCTTAATCTTAAGATTTGTTAACTAAAAGGAAACCATGGACATTCAACTAACACAAATACTATTTCAAATAATCAATTTTTCAGTTGTACTTGGAGCATTAACTTTTCTTCTCTACAAGCCAGTTATTAAGATCTTTGATGAAAGAGCTTTGAGAATTGAAGAAGGTCAAAAAGCTGCTGAACTAGCAATTAAAACAAAAGATGAGCTAGACAAAGAAAAGAAAAAAGCTGAAAACGAACATAAGAAAGAAAGAGCAAAAATCATAAATGATGCTCAAGAAGAAGCTAAACAAAGAGCTCAAGAAATCATTTCAACTGCTCGTAAAGAGACAAAAGAAGAACAAGCAAAACTTTTAGGTGGTTGGAAAGAGGAAAAAACTCAACTTATAAAAGAAGCAAAGTCAGAAATGACTGATGCTATTATTGCTATTTCAGCAAAAGTCATTGGTAAAACTCTCGACACAAAAGCTCAACAAAAATTGATTGACGAAGAAATTAATTTAATCATAAAGAACTTATAAACTATACCCTGAAGGGCATAAATGAAATCAACATTGAAGGTGACCGCTACTTCGGCAATTAAGCTCACACCAAAACAGGCTGACCTTATTGTTGAAGCTGTGGAAAAAAAGAATACTCTTGGAACTAAAGTAGAGCTTTTTCAAGTCATTGATCCATCAGTTATCGCAGGTATTAAAATTACCATTGGTTCAGAACAAATCGATGCGACAACGCTTACAAAACTTGAGAAACTTCATACACAACTTAGAGAAAATATTTAGAAAGGGAAACACCCGAAAAAGGCCAAAGGTAAATGAAAAAAACTGCAAATATAAAATTTAATCATTCTATTTCTGAAATAATTAGTAATTCCGACTTGTCTTCGGACAAACAAATAATCGGAATTGTCAAATCTTATGGAGATGGAGTTGTTAAAGTTTCTGGACTAGACGACGTCAAAGCTGGAGAATTAATTGATCTAGGAAATGATCAATTTGGCCTAGCTTTAAACTTAGAAAAAGAAGAGACTGGTATCGTTGTTTTAGGAGATGCATTACATTTAAAAGCTGGTGCGACCGTCAAGAAAACCGGAAAAATTCTCTCAATTAATGTTTCTGATTCAATTCTTGGCAGAACGGTTGACGTTTTGGGTAGAGTTCTTGACGGCCGAGCAAATATTTCTGTCGGCAAACAAATGCTTCTTGAGAAAAAAGCCCCAGGAATTATGCCTCGTAAATCAGTTACTCAGCCACTCCATACAGGATTAAAAGCTATTGATGCCTTAGTTCCAATTGGTCGAGGACAACGTGAGCTTATCATTGGTGACAGATCAACTGGTAAAACAGCTGTCGCTTTGGGAACAATTCTAAATCAAACAGATCAAGATGTTATTTGTGTATATGTTTGTATTGGTCAAAAAAGATCTTCTCTAGCACAAACCATTGATATTTTAACTAAAAATAATGCCATGGACTATACCGTGATTGTGGCGGCAACCGCATCGGTTTCTGCTGCAGAGCAATTCTTAGCCCCATATGCAGGACAAGCTATAGCTGAATATTTCCTTGAAAAAGGAAAAGATGTTTTAATCATTTTTGATGATCTTACTAAACACGCTCAAGCTTATCGTGAAATTTCACTCTTGCTCAAGCGTCCATCAGGTCGTGAAGCATATCCTGGAGATGTTTTTTATCTCCATTCAAGACTTCTTGAGAGATCATGCAAACTCAATGATGCTAATGGTGGCGGCTCAATAACGGCATTACCAATTATTGAAACACAAGATAATGACGTGTCTGCATTTATTCCAACCAATGTGATTTCTATTACTGACGGTCAAATTTATTTAGAGTCAGATCTCTTTAATGCCGGAATGAAACCAGCTATTAATGTTGGTCTGTCAGTTTCTCGTGTCGGAGGAGCAGCTCAAGTTAAAGCAACAAAACAGGTTGCTGGAACAATGAAACTTGATCTTGCACAATTCAGAGAACTTCAAGCATTTGCTCAATTTAGTTCAGACCTTGACGAAAAGACCAAGGCTCAGCTTGATAGAGGAGAAAGAGTTAATGCTATCCTAAAACAAGGATGGGACGCACCTCAAAAATTTGAAGAAGAAGTTGTCGTAATCTATGCCGCAGTTAAAGGTTATCTTGATTTGATAAATGTAGATGACATTCAAAAATGGGAAGCATTGTATTTAGAATTTATCAAAAACTCATACTCACACATTTTGAAAAGTATAGTTACTGAAAAAAAATTATTAAATAAAACAGAAAAAGAATTAATTGAAGCTATTAAAACTTTTAACTCAATGAATCCAGAGTTTTCTCTCGAAGTTGAGGAATAATACTTGATCTAAATATGTCTAGTGCTCGTCAAATAAAACAAAAAATAAAGACTGCTAAAAATATTTCCAAAATCACAAAAGCGATGGAAATGGTTTCTGCAAGTAAAATGAGACGTGCACAAATTCAAGCACTAGCTACTCGACCCTACACCCGCGCTTTACAAGAATCTTTATCGACCTTAGCCTCAACTATTAAAACAAATATTCATCCTTTTTTGGTAAGCCATCCTAGTGGTGTCGATGTAGCTATCATTATTTCAACAGATAAAGGTCTTTGTGGAGGATTAAATCTAAATTTATTTAAGTCCACTATTGAATGGCAAAAAAAACATCGAAGTGGAAAACTCATACTTGTTGGTAAAAAAGCTGTCGTTTTTGCAAAAATGTACGGCCTCAATACTTATGCTCAATTTACTGATTTTCCAGACATAATTAGAACCTCTGAAATTCTTCCTATCGCAACTATTATCTCAAAAGAATATTTAAATGAATCTTTCAAATCAGTCTCGATAATTTATATGGATTTTATTAGCACCTTAGTACAAAGAGTTAAAACCATTAATTTGTTGCCATTACCAAAAAATGATGAAACTAATTATTCTGAGTTAGTCTTAGTAAACACAAAAAGTAAAATCGAGTATATTTTTGAACCAAGTCCAGAGGCAATTCTTGATGATTTGCTGAATTATTATTTAGAAAATACTTTATACCAATCATTTCTTGAGGCAAAAGCAAGTGAACACAGTGCTCGTATGGTTGCTATGAAGAATGCTAGTGACAATGCCGGTGAATTAATGAGTGAGTTACAATTACAATTTAATAAATCTAGACAAGCAGGAATTACAAGTGAGCTACTTGATATTACCACTGCTGTTCTTGCACAAAGAATAGATAACTAAGAAGCTAAAAGGAAACTATGAAAGACACACAAACTACCGGCAAAGTCACTCAAATCATTGGCCCAGTTGTTGATATTAAGTTTGAAAAAGATTTGCCTGCAATTTATACAGCTCTTACTATCAAAAGAGAGAGTAAAGACGATTTATATCTCGAGGTTGAACAACAACTTTCGCAGACAGAAGTACGCTGTATTGCTATGGATCTAACTGACGGCTTGAGAAGAGGCGAAACAGTTTATAGCACAAACAAACCAATCACTGTTCCAGTTGGAGAAGTAACATTAGGAAGAATCTTCAATGTTCTTGGTCAAGCAATTGATAATTTAGGCGAAGTTAAGTCAGATAAAACCTCTCCAATTCATAGATCTGCCCCAAAACTAGTAGATTTAGAAACAAAACCTGAAATACTTGAAACAGGTATTAAGGTTATCGACTTAATTGCTCCTTTTTCAAAAGGTGGAAAAGTTGGCGCTTTTGGTGGAGCAGGTGTGGGAAAAACAGTTATTATTCAAGAACTTATTCGTAATATTGCAGAAGAACACCAAGGTCACTCTGTCTTTGCAGGTGTTGGCGAAAGAACCAGAGAAGGCAATGATCTTTATTATGAAATGAAAGAATCGGGCGTGCTTGCTAGTACCGTTATGTGCTTTGGGCAGATGAACGAACCACCGGGCAATAGATTGCGTGTTGCTTTGACCGCTCTTACCATGGCTGAATATTTTCGTGATGAAAAACATGAAGACGTGCTATTTTTTATTGATAACATTTTTAGATTCTCACAAGCTGGAGCAGAAGTTTCAGCCTTATTAGGAAGAATTCCATCAGCAGTGGGTTATCAACCAACTTTAGCCACTGAAATGGCAGCACTACAAGAAAGAATTACTTCTACAAAGAACGGATCTATCACATCTATTCAAGCAATTTATGTTCCAGCTGATGACTATTCTGATCCAGCTCCTGCAACCACTTTTGCCCATATTGATTCAACAATTTCGTTAGACAGAAAATTGTCTGAGCAAGGAATTTACCCAGCTGTCGATCCTTTGACTTCATACTCAAAAATTCTTGAGCCAGCTATCGTTGGAGATGATCATTACAACACAGCTAGAGCAGTACA
Source organism: Candidatus Pacebacteria bacterium CG_4_10_14_3_um_filter_34_15 (assembly GCA_002783105.1). Taxonomy (GTDB): domain Bacteria; phylum Patescibacteriota; class Microgenomatia; order UBA1400; family PJMF01; genus VFLK01. Next base: position 29,969 of record PFJN01000068.1, read on the forward strand.
ACAAGTTCTTCAAAGATATAAAGAATTACAAGATATCATTGCCATTCTTGGTATTGATGAACTAAGTGAAGAAGACAAAAAAATTGTTGCCAGAGCAAGAAGAATACAAAAATTCTTATCTCAACCTTTCTTTGTTGCCGAACAATTCACATCTATTCCAGGTGCATATGTCTCTATCAAAGAAACCATTAGAGGCTTTAAAGAAATTTTGGCAGGAAAACATGATTATCTCCCTGAACAAGCATTTTATTTAGTTGGGACCATTGATGACGCTATTAAAAAAGCTGAAACTCTTTAATAATGAAAAAAATACTTTTAACTGTTGTTACTCAAGAAGAGCAGTTATTACAAACCAAAATTGACCAGATCACAGCTCCAACCGTTGAGGGAGAAATAACTATACTTCCTAACCATATTGCGTTATTCAGCAAATTAAAATCTGGTGAACTCAAATATATAGAAGAAAATGAAGAGCATTCATTGGTCATATCAAACGGTTTTATTACTGTTTCTCCTGAGAGCGAGGTTACCGTCATTGTTGACAGCGCAACTCTAGATCGCAATATTAGTGTTTCAAAAGCCGAACAAGCTGTTAGAGACGCCAAAGAAGCCATGACTAAAACCACGGATCAAAGAGAACTCTTGCTGGCTGAGGCATCACTCAAGAGAGCAATGCTTGAAATTCGCATTGCCCAAAAATCAAAAAAATCAAGAATATAATTGTCAAAGAATGTGGTCGAAAAGTCCTAAAACATACTACTTTAGGACTTTTACTCGAGAGATTACCCGCTTGCCGTGTGAAAAAAAACATTTATACTAACAGGTGTTATGAAACTAATTAAACAACAAATTGAATTGACCAAAGAAGGCTTAGACGAACTTCAAACAGAACTAACTGAATTGGTCGAACACAAACTGCCAGCAACAATTTTAAGAGTCACCAAAGCAAGAGAGCATGGTGATTTATCTGAAAATGCCGAATACCACTCAGCCAGAGATGATCAGCAACTTCTCCAAGCTAGAATTGACGAACTTCAAGAAATTGTCAGTAAAGCTAAAGTTATTAAACAAACTAAAAGCAATTTAAAAGTTGGAGTCGGATCAGTTGTTGTAGTTTCAAAGTCAGGCTCCAAAAAAGCAACCACTCTAAAAATCGTTGGTGAATTCGAGGCAGATCCAAAGACAGGCAAAGTTTCAAATGCCTCACCAATGGGAAGTTCATTAATGGGCAAGAAGAAGGATGACAAAATAGTCGTGAAAGCACCTGCGGGAAATATTGAATACAAAATTAAGAAAATAAGCTAAAAAGATAAATTCAATAATTCAAAGCCCCGCTAAAAGCGGGGCTTTTTAGTTACTTAATTAAAAATAAATATAGAAGAGAAATAATGTATAATTGTAAAATCAAACTAAGGAAAATATATGAATAATCAATCATTGCACTGGACAGACAAAATTGCGATTGGAATTCAAAAATGGCAAGAAAAAAACAATATCAAAAACTTGCATGTAGATGATATGAAAACTCCATCGGGAAGAGTTCATACAGGCTCTCTGAGAGGAGTTATTCTTCATGACCTAATAGCAAAAACACTAACCGAAAAAACAAATGAAAAAGTATCTAGTACTTATGTTTTTAATGATATGGATCCAATGAATAATCTTCCTGGATATCTTAATAAAGAAGACTATGACGTTCATATGGGAAAACCATTGTATAAAATACCTACTCCCGAATTAAACAAGTCTGGAATTGATTTTAAAAATGCTTCAAAAGCAGAAGTTGAGGAATTTAAAAATGCCAAAAGCTTCGGAGAATTCTATGCTATCGACTTTATTCACGCATTTAGAAAATTAGGATGTGATCAAAAAATTATATGGAGTCATGAACTGTATGAATCTGGAAAAATGGATGAGCAAATTAAAACTGCTCTAAACAAAGTTGAGTCTATAAAAAAAATCTATAAAGAAATTGCTGATTATGATTTACCAAACAATTGGTATCCATTTCAAGTAATTTGTGAGAAATGTGGCAAAGTTGGAACCACACTAACAACAAGTTGGGATGGCAAAAAAGTAACATATGAGTGTCAACTTGATAAAGTAAAATGGGCCAAAGGCTGTGGATATAAAGGAGAAATAAGTCCTTTCGGAGGTACTGGAAAACTTTTATGGAAAGTTGACTGGCCAGCTCACTGGAAAACAATGGGCGTCACTATTGAGGGTGCTGGTAAAGATCATAATTCTGCAAGTGGATCTAGAGATATGGCCGATGCTCAATTAAAAAAAGTCTTTGATTATCCTCTTTTGTTTAATATTCCTTATGAATGGATATTGATAAGAGGTGCAAAAATGAGTTCTAGTAAAGGAGTTGGAACCTCGGCAAGAGAGTTCGTCAATCTTTTTCCTCCACAAGTAGGAAGATTTTTATTTGCTAGCAAAAACTATAATCAAGTTATAGACTTCGATCCACAAGGAGAAACTATCCCAGATCTCTATGATGAATATAACCAAGCAGCAAGAATTTTTTGGGACCAAGAAAAAGGTGATAAAAGAATGGGAAGAGCGTTTGAATTATCTCAAATTGGTAAGATACCAAAAAGTGAGTTTTTACCACGTTTTAGAGATGTTGCTTTGTGGATGCAGTATCCCGAACTTAATTTAGTTAGTGAGTTTGAAAAAATTAAAGGTTCTTCTTTGACAGATATTGAAAAAAATACTTTAGAAATTACAAAAAAATATGCCCAAATTTGGATTGACAGATATTCTCCAAATGAATTTCAACTAACAGCATCAGAAAGCACTCCGATAGAGTCAGTTACTCTAAATACTGATCAACTTAGCTATTTAGAAGAAGCAATAAAGCTTGTTAACTCACGAGAGTGGCCAGATCCTCAAAACTTGCAGCAAGAATTATTTAATTTGTCTAAAAAAGGTATTGGAGCAAAACAAGCTTTTCAGAGCATTTATCTTGCTTTCTTGGGAAAAACCTACGGTCCAAGAGCAGCATGGTTCTTACTAAATACCAATAAAAAGATTTTAAACTCTAGAATATCTGATATTGAGAAACTCAAGAAGTCCAAAGAAAAAGAAGATTTCTTATTTGATATTTTTGACCAACCAGAAATATTTTCTATTGATAAGAATTTTGAGGAAAAATATCCATCGGCAACTATCGGTATAGCTATCATGGATGGAGTAAATATTGAAAAAATTAATAAAGAACTAGAAAAAGAAAAAGAGAGCCTCATAAATAATGTTAAGGATTTAACTCCAAAAGAAGTCCAAGATAATAAAGAAATAAATAGCTATAGAAAAATGTATGAAGAAATGGGTATTGATTGGAATAAAAGAAAATCTAGCCCTGCTGCACTCTTAATCAGAGCATCTCAAGGTAAAGGCATTGCCAATATTAACACTTGTGTGGATGCATATAACCTAGTAGTTATGAAAAACCGCATATCTGCTGGAGCATTTGATTTTGACCAATTTGAATTCCCTACCATTTTAAAAGAGGCTAAAGGAGGAGAAAATATTAAAGTGATAGGAGAAAATGATCCGATTGAACTAAAAAAGGGAGAAGTTTGTTATTTTGATCAGAATGGACCATACAATATGGATTATAATTTTAGAGACGCAAAAAGAACCAGTGTTACAAAAGATACAAAAAAACTCTTAATAAATGTAGAGGGAATTAACAGTATTTCAAGAGAACAAGTTGAAAAGAGTTTGAAAGAGGTAATTGATATTATACAAAAATATTGTGGCGGTGAAGTTATAACTGCTGGAATAGTAAAAGCTAAAAAATAAAGGAAATTGTTGTGTCGCTACCTTCTAAAGAAAAATCCACCGAACTTCTCAAAAAGTATATCAAAGATGAATCATTAATTAATCATAGTGAAATGGTCGCACTTGCAATGCAGGAATATGCAAAACTTCTTGGTGAAAACGAAGAACTTTGGTATCACACAGGATTACTACATGACCTTGACTGGGAAATGTTCCCAAACGAACATCCAAACAAAGCACTCAAAGATTTATTAGGTGATTATCCTCAAGAAATGCATAACGCAATTGCTGCTCATGCTCCAAATAGAACTAGTAAATCTCCACAAACAACGTTAGAAAGATATCTGTTTGCCTGCGATGAAATTTGTGGATTTATGAACGCTGTCTCAATTTTGCGCCCAACAGGATTTGAGGGTATGAAGCCAAAATCAATTAATAAAAAGCTAAAAACCAAAGCGTTCGCAGCGAATGTGAGTAGAGAAGACATCGCTCAAGGCTTGGAACTAATAGGTAAGTCTGCTGACGAACATTTTTCATTTTTAATTGAGGTTTTTAATTCTAAATAAGCTTATAAAGCAATAATTTTGTAAGAAAAAAGATATAAACTATAGCTTAATCATGGAATCTCAAATAATATACTCACTAACTAAGAACTTCGAAAACGTCTCTTATAAAACAGAGGAAGGAGTAGAATTCTGGCTAGCCAGAGATCTTCAGAAATTACTTGGATACTCTAAGTGGAATAACTTTATTAGTGTAATAGATAAAGCAAAGTTAGCATGTAAAAATTCTCAAGAAAATATTTCCAATCATTTTGCCGAGGTCGGTAAAACGATCAAAATGCCAAAAAATGCATCAAGAAATATAAATGATGTTATGCTAACCAGATATGCTTGTTACTTGATCGCGCAAAATGGAGATAGTAAAAAAGAAGAAATCGCCTTCGCTCAAACTTATTTTGCCCTGCAAACAAGAAAAGCAGAAATTATAGAACAAAAAATTCTAGAATCCGAAAGGGTAAATGAAAGAAATAAATTAAAAGAAACTGAAAAAGAATTATCTAAAATCATTCTTAAACAAACAAGAAGTAACGAAAATTTTGCTCTAATAAGAAGCAAAGGAGATCATGCTCTTTTCAATAAAAGTACTCAGCAAATGAAAAATAAATGGAAAATTAAAAATAAACCTCTTGCTGATTTCATGCCAACAATCCTGTTAAAAGCAAAAGATTTTGCTACTGAAATTACTATTTTTAATACTAAAGATAAATATTTGAGCTCAGAAAAACAAATTTCAAACGAACATATCACAAACAATAAAACAGTTAGAAAAACTCTTGTCTCAAGAGGAATTATCCCTGAGAACTTACCTCCAGAATCAGATGTAAATAAAGTTGAAAGAAAACTAAACTCAGATAGTAAAAAATCTCTCAAGAATAAAATTACTTTCAACAATTCTAAAAAATAATTAATATCCAAAGAATGATACAATAAAACCCTATGCTAGACATCAACTACATCCGCACAAATTCAGAAAAAATAAAGACTGCTTGCAAAAATAAGCAGCTCGATGCTTCAATCGTGGATCAACTACTTGCAACAGATCTCAAAAGACGAGAGCTTCAAATTCAAGTAGATGATCTTAGAAAAAAAAGTAATGAACATGTTGAGATAATAAAGAAAGCAGTTCAGGCTGGAAATAAGCCAACTCCTGAACAAATCGCTAAAGGAAAAGAAATAAAAACTGAAATTCAAAAATACGAACCAGAACTTAAAGAAGTCCAAGAAGAATACAAAAAACTAATGTTTCAAGTTCCAAATGTGCCAGCTCAAGATGTTCCAGTTGGAAAAGATGAATCCGGGAATGTTGTCCAAAGAGAAGTTGGTGAAAAACCAAAATTTGATTTTGAACCAAAAGAACATTACGAATTAATGGAAAACTTGGGATTACTCGACACCAAACGAGCTGTCAGAGTTGGCGGCTTTAGATCTTATTTTTTAAAAAATGATGCTTTGTTATTAGAACAGGCAGTACTAAATTACGCTCTAAAACTTCTCAGTGAGGCTGGTTTTACTCCAATGTCTGCTCCAATTCTTGTCAACGAAGAAGTAATGTGGGGAACTGGATATTTGCCATGGGGCAATGAGGATCATTACAAAACTCAAGATGATCAATTTTTAGCAGGAACTGCTGAAGTAGCTCTAACTGCATATAGAATGGGAGAGACCCTGAATGAAAAAGAGCTGCCTTATAAAATGTGTGGCTTGTCTCCTTGCTTTAGAAAAGAAGTTGGTACCTATGGAAAAGATACAAAAGGAATTATTAGAGTCCACCAATTTAACAAAGTCGAACAAGTTGTTTATACAATAGCCGATGAGGAAGAAACAAGAAAATGGCATGAGAAAATGACTGAATTTTCTGAAACCTTACTCAATAATTTAGGCTTACCATACCAGGTTCTTTTAATGTGTACCGGAGATATGGGAGCAGGACAGCGTAAAAAATATGATATCGAAACATGGTTTCCTGGACAAAATAAATACCGCGAAACACACTCAGCAAGTTATTTTAATGACTTTCAAGCACGAAGACTTAATATTAAATATCAAGCCAAGGATGGTACGACTAAATACGTCTATACTTTGAACAATACTATGGCAGCAACACCTAGACTTTTGGGAGCTATAATCGAAAACTATCAACAAAAAGATGGCTCAATAAAAGTTCCTGACGTCTTGCAACCATACCTTGGAAAAGATACCATTAAAAACTAAAAGGTTGATAATTCAACTAATATTACTTGTACAATTAAAAATAAAATATATATAATAGGATACCTGACGAACCAGAAAAACTATGTTTAAATTTCTAAAAACCTTATTTGATGAAAACAAAAAAACCATTGATAAATACAATGTAATCGTTGAGCAAATAAACTCATTTGAACCAGAAATAAAAAAACTTACAGATAAAAAACTCGCAGCACAAACAAATAAATTTAGAAAAACTATCGCTGAAGAGTTTGAAGCTGGAAAGTCTGAAGAAGACATTTTGACCTCAATTCTCCCAGAGGCATTTGCAACTGTTAGAGAAACTTCCAGAAGAGTTATAGGAATGCGTCATTACGACGTTCAACTTTTAGCAGGAATCGCACTTCACTACAGTAATATCACAGAACAAAAAACAGGTGAGGGGAAAACCTTAACAGTTACCGCTTCTTTATACCTCAACTCACTTCTTGGAAAAGGTGCTCATTTAATTACCGTCAATGACTATCTTGCAGAACTTGGGTGCGGTTGGATGGGACCAGTTTATGAATTCTTAGGACTTACTACTTCGGTAATTGTTCACGAACACTCCAAAAAATATAATTCTTCTATAGATAGTGAGGAACGTGGCGACGAACGTCTTGAACACTTTGAGGAAATTTCTAGAAGAGATGCCTATGCCACAGACATTACCTATGGAACAAACAATGAGTTTGGTTTTGATTATCTAAGAGATAACATGGTTCAGACTCAAGAAAAAATGGTACAAAGAGTAAATAATGCTCACCACTATGCAATTGTTGATGAAGCTGACTCAATTTTAATTGACGAAGCAAGAACTCCTTTGATTATTTCTGCGCCCGATGCAGAACCAACCAGAAAATATGTTGAATACTCAAAAATGATCACTTCCTTAACTGGAAATGTTGATTATATCGTTGATGAAAAAGCAAGAACGGCAACATTGACTGATTTAGGTGTCAAAAGAGTTGAACAAAAAATTGGCGTATCAAATCTTTACGAAGAGAGTTTCGACACCATTCATCACATTGAATCCGCGCTCAAAGCAAAAGCCTTATTTTTCAGAGACAAAAATTACGTTGTCAAAGAGGGTGAAGTTATTATCGTTGATGAGCACACCGGTAGATTAATGTATGGAAGAAGATATTCAGATGGTTTACACCAAGCAATTGAAGCTAAAGAAGGAGTTAAGATCCAACAAGAATCAAGAACCTTGGCAACAATTTCAATCCAAAATTACTTTAGACTCTACAAAAAACTCAGTGGTATGACTGGAACAGCTCTAACAGAATCTGAAGAGTTCAACGAGATCTATCATATCAATGTTTTAGCAATTCCAACCAACGTCGAAGTCATTAGAACTGACAAACCCGATGTTGTCTACAAAACTACTTCAGCAAAATACTCGGCAATTATTAGAGAAATTCAAAAAATTACTGAAACCGGACAGCCAATTATGGTTGGTACAAAATCAATTGAAAATAATCACATAATCTCAAATTTTTTAAAGAAGAAAAAAATAACTCATACTATCCTGAACGCAAAGAACCATGAGAAAGAAGCTTTTATTATCGCTGATGCTGGAAAAATTGGTGCCATAACAGTTGTTACTAATATTGCTGGTCGTGGAGTTGATATCGTTTTAGGAGGTTCTAAACCAGAACTAAAAGACTTCAGAAAAACTAAATTATTAAAAACAGCACCTTCAAAAGAAGATCTAGCCAAAGCCAAAGAATTTGGAATATCTCTGCCGCCATTGGTAAATCCAAGTAATTATAAACTTAAAGAATACTCTAAAGCCTTAAATGATTGGAAGAAGGAACATCAGGATGTTGTTAGCGCCGGCGGACTCTACATTTTAGGCACAGAAAGACATGAATCTCGTCGTATCGATAATCAGCTCAGAGGCCGTTCTGGAAGACAAGGAGATCCTGGAGCATCGCAGTTTTTTGTTTCACTTGAAGATGAAATCATGAGAATTTTTGGTGGTGAGCAGATTGCCAAAGTTATGGACTTTCTCAAGATTGAAGAGGATCAGCCGATAGAACATTCTATGATTGGAAAATCTATTGAATCAGCACAAGTCAAGGTTGAAGGCTTTTTCTTTGATCAAAGAAAAAGATTAGTCGAGTTTGATGACGTCATGAATCGACAAAGAGATATTATTTATAAGAGAAGAAAAAGACTCTTAGTTCAGTCAGAAGATAAAGAGGGCAGCAAAGTTTTGAGCGAACAAATTGGCAAATATATTGATAATGAAATATCTTCGATAGTTACTCAATTTGCTCCAGAAGGTTACACTCAAGAAGAATATAGATCCTTAATAAAAGAATTTAGCAAATTAATTCCTTTTGACCACGCTTCACAAGACCAATTGGTAAAAAATATTTCTGAAATTACCGAGCCAATTGAACTCATAGAGAAACTTTCAAAAGTGGCTCATGAAACTTACCAAGCAAAAGAAAAAGCTGTCGGTGAAGATCAAATGAGAATGTTAGAAAAAATTGTCACACTTTCAACCTTGGATGAAAAGTGGATGGATCATCTAGACTCAATGGACTCATTAAAACAAGGTATCTGGTTAAGAGGTGATAAAAGAACAGTGCTTTCAGAATATAAAAAAGAAAGTTTTACAATGTTTGAAGAATTAATTCAAAACATTGAATCAACTATTACAAATAAGATTTTTAGAGTGCAATTCACAACAAATAGACCAATTCCTGTAAGATCAATCTTAGAAAATGCAGTTGAAACTAAACCAGAATTAGCTAGCAATTTGTCTAGTGTAATTTCTACTTCAAAAACTCCTGAAAACAGACCAAATAACGTCAAGGGATCTCTTGGAGATTTGGCTGCAGCTATGGGATCGGTGGCGAGCTCTAGTTCCATTAATCAAAAAGCAAACACTGCCACTGCTGCCATAAAAATCAAAAGAAATGATCCTTGTCCTTGCGGAAGCGGCAAAAAATATAAAAAATGTGGTCTGATTGGTGCTCCGGAACATAGAGGAGGTTAAGTATATGAATAATATTAGTCAAATATTGTCCGAAATAAAATTAGAAGAAGAGCGTAATTTAAATTTTCTCCATTTAACTGCAAATGAAAATCAGATGAGCAACACAGCTCGCTCATTTTTGGGATCAAAAATTTGTGAACGGTATTTTTTTGGGGCTGGCGAGAACGACATTGTTGATTTTGGTCATTTAACCGCCCTCGGATTTAAAGGAGTAGCAAATCTGGTTACTACAGCTGAAAATGCGGCAAAAGAAATGTTACATGCATCTAGTGTAAATCTGAATGTTCTCTCGGGAGTCCATGCCATGATGTCAGCAATTCTCTCTACAACAAACCCAGGAGATGCTGTTATGACAGTACCTCTAGAATATGGTGGACATTTTGCAACTAAAAAAATCGTTGAAGTAATGGGAAGAAAACATACCTACGCTGAGTATGACCTAGAAAATCTAAAATTTGATACTAAAAAAATTGCCAAGAAATTCAAAGAAGAAAATATAAAAGCATTATATTTAGATGTCTCTTACTATCTAAATCCACACAATTTAAAAGAAATTAGAGAAGCAATTGGAGATCAAGCAATTATTATCTATGATGCAAGTCATACAATTGGTCTAATGATGGGTCAGCAATTTCAGTCTCCTCTGGATGAGGGTGCTGATGTAATATGCGCAAACACACACAAAACATTACCAGGACCTCATAAGGGAATGATAGCATTCAAAGATGAAGAACTCGCAAAAAATGCTAATGCTATTATCAATAAATGCCTTTACTCAACACCACATATTACTCATCTGATTGCACTTGCCATTACAATATTAGAAATGAAAGAGTTTGGCATTGAATATGCTAAACAAATAATCAAAAACTCTAACGCTATTGCTGAGGCATTTGTTAAATTAGGTTATGAAGTCAGAAAAGCAAATACAGGAAGATATTCAGAGAATCATCAGGTGCATATATTTATTGATGACAAAGGTGAGAAACTTCCGATGTATCAAAATTTAATTAATAATAATATATCTACTAATTTTGAAAATACTGAGTTAACCACTAACCTTAAAATGTACATTAGATTAGGAACTGCCGAAATTACTCACAGAGGAATGAAAGAACAAGAAATGATAATTATTGCAGATCTTATTGATAGAGCTATTAAAGGGCAAGATGTTAAACAGAAAGTTTTAGAATTAAATTCAAATTTTACTAAAATAATGTACTCCTTTGACAAAAATTAGACTTACCACCCAGTCTGATATAAAATAACTCCATGAAACTAATTTCTGGATCTTCAAACAAACCACTAGCTAAAAGTATTGCTAACAAGCTTGGGATAAAAATTGTAAATGTTGATATATCAAAGTTTGATAATGGTGAAAAGAAAGTTGCAATTGCTGGAAATCTTCATGGTGAGAATGTCTGCTTAGTTCAATCATTTTCTAACCCAGTTGACGAGAATATTATTGAGTTTTTATTATTAGCAGACGCTTTAAAAAGAATGGGGGTTCGCCATATAAATTTGGTTTTACCATGGATGGGTTACTCACTACAAGATAAAGTTTTTGCAAATGGTTCACCAATCTCCGCAAAAGTAGTCGCTGATCTAATTTCTAATTCTGATGTTAAAAGAATTTTCCTTTTAGATCTTCACAATACAAGTATTCCAGGATTTTTCTCAAAACCTGCTCATCATGACTCTGCGATTGATCTTTTTGCTGATTACGCCAAAGCAAACTTCAAACAGGAGAATACAATTATAGTTAGTCCAGACTTCGGAGGACTTAAACGCGCAAGAGTTTTTGCTGATAAATTAAACTTAGACTTAGTAAATATTGACAAACACCGAGATTATAAAACTGGTAAGGTCACTCCTATGGGTTTAACCGGAGATGTTACTGATAAAATTTGCATCATTTACGATGATGTCATTAATACTGGAGGAACAGTTGTAGAAGTTGCTAAGTACTTAAAAGAAAAAGGTGCGAGCGAAGTTCATTTTCTAATCACCCATGCTTTGTTTGCAGGTAACGCGATAAATCTTATGGAAAATGAAAATATTGATACTATAGTGATCACAAACTCTATTAATCATGACTCACTTCCAAGTAAAGTTAAAGTATTAGACTGCGCGTCTATTTTTGAAAATAATTTAAGGAAATGGCTTTAAGAAGTCGCATTAAAGGATATTATGGCAAAAAGAAATCTAACACCAAAATCTGAAAACATGAGTAAGTGGTATACCCAAGTTATCCAACAAGCCAAACTTGCTGATTACTCACCAGTTAAAGGTTGTATGGTTTTTAGACCTAACGGTTATGGAATTTGGGAAAATATTCAAAAAAGCTATCAACAATTACTCGATAAAATGGAAGTAAAAAATGCTTATTTTCCAATCTTTATTCCAATGTCATTCTTGGAAAAAGAAGCAGATCACATCGAAGGCTTTGCTCCAGAATTAGCAATTGTCACTCATGCGGGCGGAGAAGAATTAGCAGAAAAACTAGTAATTCGACCAACCTCAGAAACAATTATGTATGACATGTATAGTAAGTGGGTGCAATCGCATCGAGATTTACCAATTAAAATCAACCAATGGAATAATGTGGTCAGATGGGAAAAAAGAACGAATTTTTTCCTCAGAACTACCGAGTTTTTGTGGCAAGAAGCTCATAGTGCACACGCTAACAAGCAAGAAGCGATAGATTTAATGTACGAAGCACTTGCATCCTATCGAGAAATTGCTGAAGATTATTTAGCTATTCCGGTAGTAACTGGAAAAAAAAGTGAATCAGAAAAGTTTGCTGGCGCAAACCTCACCACTACAATTGAAGCCATGATGCCTGATGGAAAAGCTTTGCAATCAGGAACTAGTCATCATCTTGGTCAAAATTTTTCTAAAAAAGATGCTTTTAACATTTCCTTTCAAAATAGCGAAGGCCAAACTGAATACGCATGGCAAAACAGTTGGGGACTATCAACTAGAATAATTGGTGCAATTATCATGACTCATGGAGATGATGATGGAGTAGTAATGCCACCAAAAGTTGCTCCAACTCAAGTTGCTATTGTTGCAGCCTCTCAAGATAAAGATATTATTGCCAAGGTTAAAGAAATTAAAAAACAATTACAAGATGCGGATATTAGAACAGCGTCAGATATTTCTTCAGAAACTTCTCTTGGTTGGAAACTTAACGACACCGAACTTACTGGAATTCCAGTTACATTAATTGTCGGAAAACGAGAACTGGAAAACGGTAAACTTACTGCTAATATTCGTTTTACTAAAACGAAACAAAAAGTATCACTTGAAAATTTAATTGATAATGTCAAAAAAATTCTTGACTCAATTCAATCTGAAATGTTCAAAAAAGCTTTAGAAAGAACAAAAGAGTTGACACATTCAGTCGAAAATTATGATGACTTTAAGAAAATCATGTTGGGAGATCGTGGATTCATTAAAGCCTTCTGGTGTGAAAACGAAGATTGTGAGAAAGCTATTAAGGAAGAAACCAAAGCTACCACTCGCTGTCTGCCTTTTACTGACAACAAAGGATTAGTCAAAGAAGAAGATGGCGTCTGTATTAAGTGTGGTAAAAAGGCTACTCATCGTTGGCTCTTTGCACAGGCTTATTAAATAGAATGCATGTATTTGCTAAATTAATGTTTAAATAAGTAAGCCTCAGCGAGTTCTGCTTTAGCAGAAAGTCAAAGAGCGTAGCTTACGTTTTAAATATTAATTTAGCAAACTTGAGACAATTTATCTTAACGACCTTATGCCCGACACCTACAAGAATATTATTTTTACCAAACACGCCATTGAAAGAATGAACAAGCGTTCAATTTCTAAAGATAAAATTTGGCAAGTAATTAATCACCCAGATAAAACTTTTAATGAAAGCTCTAGCAATGAAAAAGGAGTAACTAAAAAATTTATCAAGGAAACTGGAGACAGGAAGTATCAAGTAATTGCAACTTACTTACCTAATGAACAAAAACATCTAGTTATTTCTACTTGGGTCAGAGGTGAAGACGATAAACAAAGCATCATTTGGTTAATAATCACATTGCCATTTAAAATCATTTGGTGGTTAATAAAAAAACTTTTTAGTAAGTCAGTTCATTGACGCAAAAGTTGCAATAATTATTACGCAAGAAATATGCAATATTCTATCTTATATAATATTTAGCTCTCTATCTGGAGTTTATGTTATATAACTAGACATCAATGCTTTTTACTTCTATGATTTTCTAGATATTTTCGTATATTACTAATACATCCCGGTGAGGATAACCCACTGCGAAATCTCTATTTAAACTTGTTTTAAATATGAACTTCGCGGTGGGTTTTTTTATTCAGCGCCAAGTTACAAACCGAAACACCAAGTGATATACTACATCTTATGGAAAGACAGTTAATTATCACTCATCACGCTCCTGATATTGACGCCATTGGAGCCGTTTGGATACTCAAAAGATTTGACTTAGATAAATATGCGGATGCAAAACTTGCCTTCACAAATCCTGGCGAAACCATCTCTATGGATGCTGCGAAAGATTTAGGCTTTGAACTTCATAACACTACTCATGTTGATACTGGCTTAGGTAGATTTGATCATCATCAAGCTGATAAAGGAATTCAGAGACTAAGCGCCACTATGCTTGTTCGTGATTATGTTATCTCCAAAAATTTGAGCTTAGAAAACGATGAAGCCCTAAATATAATCAGTGAATATATTACTCAGATAGATCATTTTGAAGAAATTTATTGGCCTGACGCTGGATCAGATAGATATGAATTTATGATCCATGAACTGATAAGAGGAATTGAGTTTGTCGATCCTCATAATGACGAATCCCAAACTCAGTTTGGATTAACTTGTTTGGATAGTGCATACGCAATCTTGACTCAGCACGTTAAAGCTAAAGAAATTATTGCTGAAAAAGGTGATGAATTTTATATAGATGATATTAAATGCTTAGCACTTGAAACCAGAAATGATGACACAATAAAAATTGCCCAAAAACAAGGTTTCGAGCTGGTGATTCGTAAAGACAAAAAACTTGGTAATATTAGAATCAAAGTTAGACCAGACAGCAAATTAAATTTAGCACCTTTGTATGAATTAATTAAAACTATTGACAAAAAAGCCACCTGGTATAACCATCCTGACGGAAAAATGCTATTAAACGGCACAAAAAAACATCATAATCAAATTCCAAGTAAATTAAGTATTAATGAAGTTATTAAACTTGCAAAAACATCCTTATCAAAGAAAGCAAAAAATGAAGAATAATTGTATCTTTTGTCTAATTGCAAAAGGAGAAATACCATCTCATCAAATTTGGTCGGATGAAAAACATCTAGCATTTTTATCTATATTTCCAAATACTGAGGGTTTTACAGTCGTTGCCCCAAAAGAACATTATGGAAGTTATGCTTTTGAACAAAATGATAATGTTTTGAAAGACTTAATTATCGCAACCAAAAAAACTGCAAAAATTTTAGATAATTATTTTGAAGATGTTTCCAGAACCGGAATGTTTTTCGAAGGATTTGGAGTTGATCATCTACATGCAAAACTTTTTCCCATGCACGGAACCGGAAACTTAAGTGAATGGAAACCAATTGAAAGTAAAAAGAACACTACATACTTCGAACAATATCCAGGATTTTTGTCTTCTAATGATTCATCGCCAGCAGATAATGAAAAATTAGCCAAGTTAGCAGAGGCTATCAGACAAAGCGAACTGCATAATTAATGTTACAAGGTGAATGGCGATAGCCAGAGAGGGTACCCTGGGGTACAAGGTGAATGGCGATAGCCAGAGAGGGTACCCTGGGGTATAATACAATCCTTGTCTTGATAAATAATCATAATTGAAATCAAAACACATTTGGAGAGGAGGTGAGTAAGAATGCCTATCATAATAAAAGCAAAAGCTGGCGATAGCACTCACGATATAATTAAAAAATTTAAAAAAGCAGTTGTTAATTCTGATATTGTTCAGAAAACAAGAGATAGGAAATATTACATCAAACCTTCTCAAGAAAGAGCTGTTAAAAAAACAGAACTAAGAAGACTTAGAAAACGCTCTAGAAGTTTGAAGAAAATGAAAAATATTTCTCAAACTGCGCTACAAAGAATTAGCGAGAGACTAAGTAAATAATTTTTTAAAATATAATTTTTTTTATAAAAATCTAATAATTAGGAGTTGGGATTACCTTTTACCTTAGCTCTAATATCAAATTCCCATTGATCACCAGAACTGGTGTCAAAACTTTTTGAGTTTGTCATTGAATAAAAATTAATCAAATGATTACTTAGCGTCTCTTCTATTTCTTTTTTCTCCTGATTCAAATCTCCAATAACCAATTTTAAAGAAGTTGCTTGAGGATCACTATTTATTTTTGACTTTCTTTCTTTTACTTGCTCATTCATCACATTCACTTCATTTTGAACTTCCTGCAATGGAGCATCATTTTCAAAAAGACTCTTAAAACTCTCTCGCTTTTCTTTTAGCTCATTTTTTACTCTTGTTAACTCGTTTGCATTTCTTTCAATAATACTTTGTAAATGACTAAGTGTATCAGCAAGTTCGTCAGATGCCTTGACCTCATCATCAGTGCTTGAGCCAGAAGTACCCACATTACTTTTCCCTGCTTGTGCTAGGGCAGAGATAGCAAGATCCTCGCCGCTCTCTAATTTTTTATCATCATTATCGTTCATATCTACCTTTCGTATGAACCCACTTTAACTCATTAAAAGAATAGACTCAATATGTAAACCAATGACTTGGCGTGTATACTATAACTATTAAAAAACATATTTAGGAATACGATTTCATGAAAAAATCCACTAAAATAGTGGCGACAATCGGACCTGCTACTGAAACAAAAGAAATAATGATGGATTTAATCAATGCCGGCATGAATGTCGCTAGATTTAATACCAAGCATGGAACAATTCAGTGGCACCAAACTACAATTGCAAGAATGGTAGAAGTTGCAGCTGAAATGAAAAAGCCAATCGCAATTTTACTGGACTTACAAGGACCTGAAATTAGAATTACTCTTCCAACAAATGAACCATTTGAAGTAAAAATTGGTGATAATGTTACTTTTACCTCAGATGAAACAACTAAGAATCCTAAAACCCCAATCATTCCCCAAATAGTTGTTGATAGTCTAGATATTGGTAGTCAAATATCAATTGATGATGGTTTAGGTGAATTTGAAATAATTGAAAAAGATACTACTAGTTTTGTAGCAGTTGTAAAAGGTAATTTCAAAATTGGCCAACGAAAAACATTAAACACTCCTGGAAAAATTATCAATCTCCCTTCGTTAATTGAAACAGATTTTCAGCAACTTGATGGAGCTGACAACGATCATATAGACTTCATAGGACTCTCATTTGTCAGAAACAAACAAGACATAATAGATTTAAGAAGCGAATTGGATAAAAGAAATCTTACTGCTGATATTGTGGCAAAGATTGAGAATCAATCAGCAATCGAAAATTTTGATGAAATATTAGAAGAAGCAGATGCAATTATGGTTGCCAGAGGTGATTTGGCAGTTGAAGTTCCATTTGAAGAATTATCTCATTGGCAAAAAGTTTTAATTCACAAATCTAGAGAGGCAGGAAAACCAGTAATAACTGCAACTCAAATGCTAAAATCTATGGTCGAGAATCCAAGACCAACAAGAGCTGAGGTATCCGACGTTGCAAATGCAATCTACGACGGCACAGATGCTGTAATGCTTTCAGAAGAAACCACAATTGGAGCATATCCAATTAAAGCAGTAGAAACCCAAGCTAAAATTGCAGCTTTCAATGAAACTTTTGCCGAAGCAAAACCAATTAGAACTTCTGATTTTGACAGTACTGCCTATATTGCTCATTCTGCTGTTTCACTATTAGAAATTTCTTCAATAGAAGATAATGACATAATGATAGATAAAATTATTTGTTTAACTGAAACTGGAAGAACAGCAAAATTGATTTCAAGATTTAGACAAAACGTTCCTATCCACGCAATCACAAGTAATGAGCAAACATTTAAAAAACTAAATCTTGTTTTTAATGTTACTCCACATATAATTAAATTATCTGGCAACTCTTTACTAGAAAATTCCGAAAAATTGGTGGAAGAACTAAAAAATAATAATATCGTAAAATCTGGTGAAAATGTACTTTTAGTGCATGGAAAATACTGGATAAAGCAAGGTTTAACAAATACATTATCAATTATTCAAATTCCTTAACTGGAAGAGAGGTTATTATGGGAAAGAAATCAGGAAGTTTTTTATCACTATTAACAGGTATCGCTTTAGGAGCTGCGGCTATATTTTTTTCAAAAGCCGAAAATAGAGATAAAACAAAAAAATTAGCAAAAGAAACAGTTGAGAAAGCAAAAGTTGAAGTAAACAAAGCCGCAACAAAAGCTAAAGTTGTTACTAAAAAAGTAACTTCTAAAGGCAAGAAGATCAAAAGCAAAATTAAATCAGACGTAAAAGAGATTAAGAAAATCGCTGCAGCAAAAAAATAACTAATTTATTGTCGGCGCTAATATTTATACCAATCTTTAAGTTTTTGGTCTATTGATCCGTCATAGAATTGCTCTATGTATTCCTTTTGCGTTTGATTTCCAAGTAAATATTTTAGACTTCTAATATTAACAAAAATTCTCGGTATAAAGTTTATAAAAGCAAAAAGGGCTAAAAGAATCAATATTTTATTGTTTGTTAGCTTGGAATTGAAAGTTTTTAAAACTGAAATTTCAAGAATCAGCATTGATATAAATCCCGATATAGCATATCTTGTGGATACGGGTGGTAAATACCACCATATCAGCCATTGTGAAATTGAAAAAACAAATAAAATCAATAATCTTTTGTTTCTAAATATCTCCTTTATTTTAAAAACCACTGGTATTAATAGTATTGAAATTAACGGTGAAACATAATCTCTGGCAATAATTAATTTAAATGGAGAAAACAATAATAATACCGTACGATCGAAAATGTATTTAATGAAGTTATCCTGACCGCCAATTTCCGATAATTTTTGTAAGTGAACTGAAAATGAATAAAATGGATTTCCTGTTATTGAATATGAATTTAAATAAAAATATGCCGGAATAATGAGTGGGAAGAGCAAAACAGAAACTAAAATTAATCGCGAAATAAGATTTTGAAATTTAGAAAATATCTTTTCAGACGATTTTATAAAAATATATAGATATGCTGGCAACAAAAATATTGAAAATAGTTTTGTTGCTAAACTTGCACTAAATGAAAAAACAGATCTAAAACTGTCGCTAATATTATTTGATTTTATGCTCTTTATAAGAAAATAGATTGCCAATATTTCCCAAAAAGCTTTTGCTACATCGACATAAAAACTAGAGGATTGCCAAGAAATTACTTGAAAAGTAGATACCAAGATAATGATTCCAAGTGAAAGTTTGAAATTAAAAAATATTCTTGATAATTTGTAAGTTGCAAATATAAGTCCGGTAGCAAAAAAGTAAGCTATAACTTTTGTTCCAGTTTCACCAGAAAAATAATAGCCAACTAAAAAGAACATATCGGAAAATAGGGGGTTTAGTGATTGATAAAACTCTGGAGAAAAAATTATTGAGCCATTTTTAAGAATGCCATCAACAACAGGTAAGTGATACCAAACAGCATCAAAACCAGTTTCAGGCACTAAAATTTGTATGAAGTGCGAAAGCCAAATAATGATCAAAAAATTAATTAGGTGGTGTTTTTTTATTTCAAACATTAACGATATTCTAACAGACAAAACCCACACTTTAAAAATTTGCTTGAGAGAATTAGAATAATTTGGTTTATAATATAACCCCATGATGGGCGCCAATAGCTCAGTGGATAGAGCAACTGCCTTCTAAGCAGTAGGTCCCTGGTTCGAGTCCAGGTTGGCGCACTTGAAGATTTAACCTGGTGTTTGTAGCTCAGTTGGTTTAGAGCGCCGCTCTGTGGCAGCGGAGGTCGCGGGTTCAAATCCCGTCAGACACCCATCCTTTTAATCTGAAAAAAGGCAACCCAACCGAGAATTAAAAGAGGTTTTTTAATTTTAATATGTCAATCTATATTATAGGATTGAAATTCACAATTCTTAATACAACCTGCATTCGCACATGAAGTGCAACACTTTGTTAATTTTTAATGTTTGTT
>PFJN01000030.1:0-3689 GCA_002783105.1 Candidatus Pacebacteria bacterium CG_4_10_14_3_um_filter_34_15
AAAAACCTACGCTTATGAAAATTTGTTTTTATTCTCCATACGTTCCCAAACATTTTGGTGGTGGTGAGAGACATTTCTTTGATGTTGCAACTTTGGCTGCAACCAAACATGAAGTTGTAATTGCTATTAATTGTCACGAAAAAAAAGATTTGGAGCAGGTGAGGGCAGAGTATCAAAAATTTCTTAACTACTCATTGGAAAATCTTGAGTTTGTCCACTCGCCGATTTCAACTGGTGGGTTTTTTGAAAAACTATTGTGGACTAAGCAATTTGATTATTTATATTATGTGAGTGACGGCAGTTTATTTTTTAGTTTAGCCACTACGAATAATCTGCATATCCAAATACCTTTTACTGATAGTAAGTCTTCTTTTCTTGATAGGTTGAAGTTGCATAACTGGAATATTAAAAATACAAATTCTGAGTTTACCAAAAAAGTAATTGAGGAAAAATGGCAAGTAAATGTCAATTTTGTACATAACCCAAAAGTTAGTTTTGCAGAAATTTTAAGAGCAAATTCTAGCGGAAAATTTAAAAAAGAAAAAATTATATTAAATGTGGGGCGGTTTTTTAGACAGTTGCACAGTAAAAGACAAGATGTTTTGGTAGACGTTTTTAAAAAAATGATTAAGCAAAATCCTGGACTTATGAAAGGTTGGAAATTAGTTTTAGTTGGAAGCGTTGAGGATAAGAAATATTTTGACGAGGTGGAGAAATTGGCTCAGGACTCCCCCATCGAGTTTAAGACAGATATTTCACGTGAAACACTTTTAAACTATTTTCATAAAGCAAAAATTTATTGGCATGCAACAGGATATGAAGTTGATGAAAATATTGCGCCAGAAAAAATGGAACACTTTGGAATAACAACACTTGAAGCTATGGCGGCTGACTGTGTCCCAATAGTTTTGGGCAAAGGCGGACAAGTAGAAATTATTGGTTCTGATCTAAAAGAACTGCTTTGGCAAACTAAAGGCCAATGTCTTGAAAAAACGCTGAAAATTATTGACGGCACTCTTGATACACCAGAACTTCACAAAAAAATCCTACAACAAGTAAAGAAGTTTGACGAAAACGTTTTTGCGCAAAAGTTGTGGAAAATGTTTTAACCTTTTTAAGGTTATGAAAAAATATGAATAATATAAAAAAGATTAAAAAAAACGTATCTGCAGTAATTCCAAATTATAATGGTAAAAATTTGTTAAATAAATTTTTACCTTCCTTAATTGCTTCACTTAGGAATGGCGATGAATTGGTAGTTGTAGATGACTGCAGTCCTGACGATTCTGTTAACTGGATGGTCAAAAAATTTAAACTTAAATTAATTAAGAAATCATTTAACAAAGGCGAGTTACCAAATAAATATAATCCCGATTTGGACAGAGTCGAATTTAAAATGTATGCCAACGATTTGGTTGTCGACGATGGCAAGGCCAAAAAGAAAATTACGGTTTTGTTAATTTCACAGTTAGTAAATTTGAGATTTGGAGCAACAGCAAATTTGGGTGTAGCGATGTCTAGCAATGATAATATTTTTTTATTAAATAGCGATGTTAAACCAACAAAAAATGTTGTAGACCAGCTACTAACTAATTTTTCTGAAAAGGATGTTTTTGCCGTTGGTTGCTTGGAGTATGAAATAAATAAATCCGGAGAAAAATCTGGAAAAAATAAACTTTGGTTCTCGCAGGGATTTTTTGTTCATTCAAAAGCAGATAATTTTAGATCGGGTAAAACTTCTTGGGCAAGTGGTGGTTCTGCGATGTTTAATCGTAAAAAATGGTTAGAATTAGGTGGATTTGACAAGTTATTTTATCCAGCATATTGGGAAGATATCGATCTCTCATTTAGAGCCCTAAAACGGGGTTGGAAAGTTCTTTTTGATGAGCAAGCCATTGTTTATCATATTCATGAGACCACAAATATTGATGAATTTGGCAAAACCAAGATTAACATTATGAGTTGGAATAATTCTCATAAATTTGTGCTCAAAAACGGTAATATTTTTCAAAAATTTTCATATTGGATTTGGAAACCATATTGGGATTATAAGCACAAAAAAAGTTTGGCTAAAGAAGCTCTATGATAAAAAAGCTTGTTCTTTTTTTCTTAATTACTCCCCTATTTTTAAAATTAGTTCCTAGTAGTGTTTTGGCCAGCGATGAGGCTATTGCTAACAATGGCGTTTTAGCCAGCGATGACTATAAAAAAATCATTTTAATTATTAATCAGGTTAGAGGTAACGAGTGCTGTGATGAGGGCAATGAAAACGCTCTTGTTCAACAAATTGATTCGATAAAGCGCAATAATCTTAAAGGGAATTTTGCTTTACGTTATGATGTATTGTCAAATCCTGCTTATACAAAAATTTTGAAAAACTTAAAGGGTGAGCAAGTTGACGATGGTGAGCAATTTGAGTTGGGGGCATTTTTGGAAATTACACCTAAACTGGCTCAAGATGCTAGTGTTCTTTATAAGGGTGATTCTGATAATTGGTACAAAGCTCAAAATGTTTACACCGTTGGTTATGAGTTTGAAGATCGCAAAAAAATCATTGATAAATACATGGAAAATTTTTTGCTGGTCTTTGGATATTATCCAAAGTTTTCAACTGCTTGGATTATGGACACAAACTCCGTTAACTACATGAACGAAAAATATGGCATCTATGTTCATCAAATTACTAGAGAACAATGGGGAACTGACAGCTATACGATGTCTGGTGGCCCAGTTCACTATCCTTATTTTGCTAGTAAAAATTGGTTATTTGTAAATGGAGGTAATCCAAGTAATGGTCAGGCTGAAGTTGGGTACGATCAAAACCCAGAACAAAATCAAACACAATCACAAAATCAAAAACAAACTTTGGTTTTGAGGCAAACTGGATCCGATCCAATGTTTAATTATGGTGATCATACTAATTCATTTACTACCCAACCAAATGATTATGCGATTGGCAACAGGGGTTTTGATTACTTTAGAAATCTTAAGAATGAATTAATTAACCAAAGACAGAATAATTATGGATTTTTATTATTGGGTTTAGAAAATTCCATGGCCGGAAAATTTCAGGATGAGTACTCAAAACAAATAGAATCCATAAAAGATGATGGCGAAATTGTTACGATGACAGTTTCGCAGTTTAACAAATTTGCCGAAAATAATATTCAGGCTGTGGTTGGACTTGAAGGAAATGATCTGGTAAATAATTCCGACGAAAAATCTTTTTGGGTAAATGCAAAAAATTATCGAGCTCGATTTATTTTAAAAAATAAAAAGCTTTCCCTTTCCGATTTAAGAATCACCAATGAAAACTTAGAAGATCCATATAATAATTATATTGCTCAGGATTTGGCATTTTGGGTCACGCCATTTATTTTTAATGCTTCTCAGCAGTATTCTTTGAGCGAACCAACTAATCTTTCATTCAAAGAAAACTTTTTACACGGTCTTCGCAAAAAATATTTACCAGAGTTTCAAAAAGTGAACTTCGAGGCTAAGTCTTCAAGAAACGATTTTTCAACATTTTTTGATGGCTTAAATATCGCTGAAAATGTGAAAGCAATAATAGGTTTTTCTAGAACTACTGGAGGCGATTTAGTTCTGAGTTGGATAGATGAAGATGACAAAACAAATGAAATTATTTTTAATGAAGATCAAATTAGTACTAATTTCGTTATTAGTCATAA
>PFJN01000030.1:3875-4202 GCA_002783105.1 Candidatus Pacebacteria bacterium CG_4_10_14_3_um_filter_34_15
TCACCAATTGCTAATCACATGGGCGATCATCCTGTCTTGGACTTGAAAACACCTTCGTCATCATTACAAAACGACCAGACCGAAGCAGCAACTGGGATGGTAGAATTTGTAGCGGAAATGAACGAACCAACGGGAATGGTTGCTGTGCAACGAGAGGAAGAAGCATCAGCTAAAGAAATAGAGGAGTCGATGCTTGCTATTCCGGACCGCGATGAAGAATCTTCTGATCCTGAGATTGCCCGGGCAGAACGTAAGCTATGGCATGCCATTGACACAGCGCTAGAAGAATATTCGCGCGAGGTTATCAAAATTCAGGCACGCAGAAAG
>PFJN01000055.1 GCA_002783105.1 Candidatus Pacebacteria bacterium CG_4_10_14_3_um_filter_34_15
TATTTCTTTGAATATGTTCCTTTGAAATCTTTCTTTAATCTCTGACTTAAACAAAACTTGGACTTTATTTTTTGATTTAAATTTTTTAATAATTTTTCCAGTATAAAGACCATATTTATATCCAGTTACTAATGAGTTTAGCAATGTTTTTTGTTGTTTTTGATGAATTACTGGCATTTTTTTAAAAAATTTAATCAAGAAACCATCCAAGTTTAATCTTTGAGAAAGCTCTCTTTCTTCACAAATAAAAGGAAAATTTTTTTCATCAAAAAATTTTGAATATTTATTTACTACCAATCTAGTACATGAAAAATTACCTGCATTAATATAATTAACGTAGTTATCGATTTGTTTTTTCTTCAAAACTTCTAAACTATATTTGTTTTTAAGTATCAAAATTTGATAAAAAATATCATTTTCTTTTGAAATATGAGTGATTTTTCCCTGAAGAATAATTTTTGAATGTTTCTTTTTTAATAAATAAAAATTTTTAATATTAGTAACCCATTTACTGCTTACTATACAATCATCATCCAAAAAAGCTAAAATATCGTTGGAGCTTGATTTTATTCCTAGATTTCTAGCATACGATGGCCCTGAAAGGTTTTCGACCTTATATATAATTGTTGGTAACAATTTTTTTTTTCTAAAAGTATCTACAACTATTTTAGTATGATCAGTGCTCTTATTATCAATAATAATAACCTCATCATTTTTTTTCAGTTGCCTGAGTAAATGATCCAAAGTTACCCGCAGACTATCTGCTCTATTTTTTGTGGGAATAATTACTGATATTTTCATATAAAAGACTATATGCTATTATTAGCATAATATAAATTATTAAAGGAATAGTGAGAAAAAAATCATACATCAAACCATCTGTAAAAATCATTAAGATAGTTGCTCAAACTATTAGAACAAGTGAATTTTAGAACAAGTGACTAGGTCACGATACATTTGAGACTCAGCGAACGATAGCGAGCCATGAGAATCAGACATAATTTTCTAATCATAAAACAGAGCAGTATGATTATTTTATGACAACTATCAACACTGCTCTTGGCTTTGATTCTAAATAATAAAGCTAAATTAGAGCTACATCTAATTGAACTATTAGGAAGAACTAACTGGAACACAGTTTGTTTAGCTTTTCCAGGTGTGAGTAGAGCGAGTGCTTCTAGATGGAAAAGAAGTTTTATTGACTCAGACAGAAAACTTTTTAGTTTGTTACCAAAATAAACAAAACCAAAATTACTATTTCCACTCAGTAATTGAACTCAAATTCAGACAATCATGGGCTAAAAAAGTAAGTTCGTTTTCAAGTAGTAATGCTAATGAATTTCTTTAAAGGATATATTAGCCAAGCAATTGAACAACTACAAGATATAAACCATGTTTGGAGCTATCCAAAGTTTCCTAAATCAAATGGATACGTAGAGAAATTCAATTGGACAATTTAGGATGAATTTATTAACTATGAGATTGATGCGGCAACCTATGATTTAAATGAATTTGATCAAAAACTTAATGATTGGGTGATCTACTACAATCAGATTCGACCACATCAATCACTAGGCTATATGACACCAAACAATTATTTAGTTCAATTACAGAAAGGAGACACCTAAAAGTCTCAAATGTCCTTAACCAGAACATTTATATTAATTAGAATATTTTTTATATTGTTTTAAGATTTCTGTACCACCATATGCAACTATCTTCCCTTTTTCTAACCAGAGAATTTTGTTGCAATTGCGCTCTAATTCCTCCAACCAATGGCTTACCATGATTAATGTTTTTGTCTGTTTTTGAAAATCAAGAATTTTTTTATTTGCCTTACGTCTAAAATTTTCATCCCCAACTGCAAAACCTTCGTCTAATAAAAGTAAATCTGGACTTGAGTGAATTGCTACAGAAAAACCAAGCCTTAACTTCATTCCACTAGAATAGGTATATAAAGGTGCATCAATAAATTTTCCAATGTCTGCAAACTCAATTATCAACTTCTTCTTAGATTCAATTTCATTTTTATTCATACCTATGACTAGACCATTTAAAAAAATATTTTCTTCTCCTGTCAAATCTGGATGAAAACCGGCTGAAAGATCAATCAGCGATACAATCTTACCATTTACTTTAATACTGCCTTTTTGTTGCTTAGTAATCCCCGCTATCAGCTTTAGGAGGGTAGTTTTCCCAGAGCCATTGCTCCCAATAATTCCTAGTCTATCTCCCTCTTGAACAGAAAATGAAACATTTTCCAAAGCAACATAAATTTCATTTCTTGATTTGTAAAGTAAGTTCTCTATTAAAGTTGGTTTCTCGTGACGTAAAATATAAGTTTTAGTTACATTTTTAACTTTTATTGCCAATGGAACAGTACTTTTGTTAATTTTTTTTTGTTTTATTTTCATCATCTTTTACAACCAATCATCAAAAAATTGATTTTCTTTAATAAATAAATAAATACCAACAATTAAAATTAACAATGAAATTAAAAATCCAAAAATAATTGCATGAAAATCTAAAATTAAATTATTATTTGTAAACACAGATTGAAATAACTCAATAATTCCTGTCATAGGATTGAACTGAAGAATTTCACTCATCCAGCCTGGCAACAGTGATCTTGTATAAATAATTGGCGTAGCATAAAACCATAAAGGAGTTAATGCTTGAACAATGAATTTTATATCTCTATATCTTATAAATAATGTTGATAAGAGTAAAGAAATTCCAACAGTAAAGAAAACTAACCAAACAATAGTCAAAAATAAAATAAATATTTTAAACAAGGATAAATAACCCACAAATAAAGCTAAAATAGCAAATAAAAATATTGATATTAGAAAATGAAGTAAATTTGAAAAAACAATTGAAAGTACTAAAGCCTCTCTAGGAAACTTAGCTTTCTGTATAAGTGCTCTCTCATTTAACATCAAGGGCGTACATTTTGAAAATGTGTAGGAAAAAAAGTTCCAAGGAAGCAAGCCAGCAAATAAAAAATAAAAATAATTATCAATTTTTACTGGAATAAAAAATCGAAACAGAAATCCAATAACAAGCATTTGCAAAATTGGATTAAGAATTGCCCACAAAAACCCAAGAATAACACGCTTGTATCTAGCTTTGATCTCCTTTAGAGTCATTACCCAGACAAAATCAAACCAGTATTTTGAAAAATATCTAAACATAAAGGTACTATACCACCTCGGGTTAGAAAATTGCCACAAAAAAACGCTTAATTCTGGCCTCGACCTATCTTCACACACAGTTGCCCGTGCACTATTGTCAGCGCTGAGGAGTTTCAAGACTCTGTTCGGGAAGGGAAGAGTTGGTTCCACCTCGCTCTAGAGACCAGAATTAAACGTTCTTTACGCATTCTTCAAGCCTGTTGAGGCTCAAAGCTATTCTGTTTTCTCATATTTTACTACAAGAAACAAATATTAAATTGTTAATTGGGCTTGCGAGGCAATTATTTTGCATCGCGTGCATTCATAAATGAACACCACCCCACTTAGAGTTGGACTCTAACAAGTGAAGAAAATCTGCCATGGGTCAAAAAGATATAAAAAACGTTTAATTAGATTAAAATTTAGTTGACGTAAACACAGTAACCATGCTTTTTGAAGTTTGAAAATTTGTTTTGTGGGCCGTGCAATAAATTACACAACTCACTAACATTTCAAAAATCAAAAATTTGAAAATTATGTTCGATCAACACTTAGTATAGTTAGGCTTAGCCTGTCACCAGGCTTACACCGACTACCTATCAACGTGGTGTTCTCCCACGGGTCTAATGGAGATAGCTAATCTTGAGATTGGCTTCCCGCTTAGATGCTTTCAGCGGTTATCCACAAAGAATGTAGCTACCCAGCAATGCACTTGACAGTGACAACTGGAACACTAGGGATTCTCTCACTCCGGT
>PFJN01000021.1 GCA_002783105.1 Candidatus Pacebacteria bacterium CG_4_10_14_3_um_filter_34_15
ATATTACAACTTTTTGACGTTTTTGAGAAAACAGTTAAATTTGAGTTTTACCTCTCTCAGCCCGTGATTTCGTTACCAGCGCCTTTTTTTATATTGATGACACTGTTGTACTATGTTGGAACTAACTTACACAAGCTTAGCGTAGATAAGTATTTTTTTATCACTAAACTTTTAACTAATAATTGTATCAACTCCATTTGAATAACCCTCAATAACATCAACTTCCACTGGCTCATTAAAAAATTTGACCTTTCCTTTTTTAAGAGCGGCAGCAATCATTTCTTTTGAATATTTTGCAGGAACCCCATCAGCACAAGATAATGTTATATGAGGGTGTTCATTTTCAGATTTTGAATTTTCAACAAGTAAGGCATCGCCCCTGATATCAAAAACTCTCGCAATAACCTTCATTCTCGTTTTCTCTCCCACAGCAATTCCTTTTAGTCCTGTATCAGGTCTGAATGAGATCGTTGAATGGGTAGCAAATATATTTTGATGCTTTGGTGGAAACTGCTTCAAAAGACCCTCTGTATCTTCAACAAATTGAGCGGTATAAACCACACTCTCATTAAAAAACTCATCATCATGGTCGTTTTCATCGATGGCTATGACTTTATAATATTCTTCCTTTGAAATACTTCCATTTTTTACATCTGTGATAACTTGGTTTAATCTTTTCCAATTTTTAGCTATATATGATTCTTTTCCATAAACATGATCAATTATTATTTTTATATCAACAGTTTTTGACATCTCTAAAAGCACATCTCCAACAAGTTGCGCAACCTGTGAGGCAGATTCCATTGTTGAATAAAAAGTTCGATTATGTCTGAAATCTGGCAAATAATTAACTATTTTTATCTTTTCCACAAGTGTTCTCATGAATAATCGATCAAGAATGGGAGCTGGTAAATTAGCACTTTTACTTTCCGTCCAACTGTCAATGTTAAGAATATCGTAGTGATTATCTTGACCAGAATCTCTTCTCTCATAAAATAGATTTCCTATTTTATCCAAGTGCTCCGATTGAAGAAAAACACTTAGAGCAATTGCGGAAAATACATTTGAAACTAAATAATTTTTTAAGAAGCTCTTTGACTGATTAACTCGCCTAATGCAATTCAATACGACCATTCTCTCTGCCTTAGTTTTATCACTAATTACACCAGTGACCCTTTCTAATTCTGGAGCAACAGCATCAGCAATATCTTTAATCAAATTTTTACTCTCGGGTCTTAGAATACCATCCCTCTTCTTAGAAGCTCTAATAAATTCCCCTTCTGGGTATGCATTCAACATTATGTTTCTTTTTGACATTATATTATCTTATTCTATATTAAAAATTGAATTTTAATTTTGAAATTTGAATTCAAAAAATTTTGCTTACTATTAATCACCGATAAAATTGCCAAAGTCACATATCACATTTGGAAGCCCAAATCGATCCATTAATGTTCCGTATACAAATGGTGGAGTACCCTGTGGTAAAACAATAAAGGGCAATGGTACCGCTTCACCATTTATACCTACATCTCTATATTCCATTTTAGCTCCTGGAAAAAATTTCTGAAATAAACTAAGTAATTCAGGAGAAATAATTTTTTTAAAATGCGGTGATTCTTCAACACTATCATAGTCATGTTTTGACGGGTCCCATGCTTCGGCAACAATCTGACCACCATCAATTACAAAATCTGCATCTGCACCAGTGCCTTCAATTAAAGCACTTTTTGTAAATGTCAGTCTCCATCCTGGAATGCTCACATATCCTCCTAACATTAACTGGTTATTTAGCCTATTATGTACAGTTAAGGACATAGGCATGTTATGAATTATAGCTCTTGGATGCCCCCAGTCCCTAAAACCTCCTAAGATGCCAAAATAAATTCCAGGACCCTCATTGTTAGTCTCTTCACCATGTTGTGGCATGGAGAAAGAATAGTTATTTAAATCCGTGCCTAAAGTTGGATCGTCATTGCATCTAGTCATATCAAGTGTATGTTCAGAAAGAAATTTAGCCCATTCTATTTCCTCCTCGATTGATCTAAAAACTCTGCCCTCTTGTCCTGGCATCAGTTTAAAATCAAGAACAATTGCATCATGTATCGGATCAAAATTCTTTCCCCAAAATTCCGATTCTTTACCAATAACTTGTTGAAAAACTTTTGAGATTTCAGATTTACGGGCTACATGCTTTACCAGCACAAGCATCTTGCCTAATGGTGGTTCAACTGAACGTCTGGCCATTTTTCCTAAAGTTGTACCAATTTCAACTTCAATTTTAAATAATTCCTCACTACTGCAAGATCTAAACTTATCTTCTAATTCCTCCAAATGCTCACCTGCTGTTCTTACTAATTCGCGAGTTACTCTGTAATCATACTCATGTAAGCCGTATTCAATTTCTTCAATATCATCTTCTTGGAATTGTTTGATAATAAGAGCGATGTGTTCGACATTTACTAGTCCCTCTAGATCAAATGGTACCATATTTGAATATTTTAACTCAAACTGCGCATCAAGATCATCGCTGTGTTGATATATACTTTCTCTTATCTCTTGAGCATGTTTAAACCTATATATATCAGTAGGTTTAGAATATTCTTTCACTTGTTGGTGATATATTTTTTTAATTCCTTCCTCTGTTTGAGTGAATAAAGCGATATGTACTTCTCCTAAACTGCTGTCATCAATTATCAAAACTGAGTGATCGGGATCATCTGCATCAATACTAATACCAGCACTATCAAAGTTTAAATATGACACTTTATTGCAAATTTCTTTTACAAGTACAATTCTTTCTTCCTCTATTGTGGGATCTTTTTGTGTATTGAGTGTTAAAAATTGATAGAGTTTTAGTAAAACAACAAGCTCATGCTGTTGTAAAATCCTCTGCAAATGAATCTCCCAAGGTTTTTCAAAGTATGCGTAATCATCTACGTTATCACTAAATGCTCTGGCAAACCCACCATAGACTTTTTTGTCCAGCTCACCTTGTGGATTTTGATTTTCAAATCGCGCTCTTCTTTCTTCACTGTTAACTAATAGAAATAATTTTTCTAGATCCGTTGGCTGATTTAATTCATCTGCACTCAAAATATTTTTTGCTTTTTCTTCAGACACAGACATAGCTAGCCCAGCGCCTTCAACTTCATCATTAATATTCATATTAATTAGAGTATATCAAAGATCAAACAAAGTAGAGGATTTAATAACATTAATATACCTTTGGATGATGCCCGACTTGGTCTTCAGCCCATGCTTCAGACACTCCTTCGCATAAGCTCAGTCGGATTCTCAATGGTTCAAACCTGCAAAATCAAACTTCAAATAAAAAAATCCCGTCTGGGATTCTGTTATTGGATGCGAACTGTGGACAGAGTTCGGACTATTTTATCTCATTCAATGGGTTTATAGTTATGCCTAACTTTGCTAACCCACTTCTGTAACCGATCTAGATAAGTATGTTATTATAGATTGATGAACGGTAATAACAATCAAACACAAAGTCCTCCGCTAGCAATAGTCCCGCAGCAACCAATTTCTCATACCCCTTTGGAATTAAATAGTAATTCATCGGTTTCACCTGTTCCAATTGATAACCAAAATACACCTGCTAAACCAAAGGAAAATATTTTCCTGAAAATTTTCAGATACTTACTTGTTGTTTTTTCCATTTTATCGGTGTTTAGTGCAATTTTTGATTTCGGGATTCTCCAACTAATTGGATCTGTTTATTATTTAATAACAGCAATTTTCTTAATAAAAAGGCCGAAGATTGGTTACATCCTTTTTGCTGTTGCTACGACATTGTTTTTCGGGGCTTTAATTGTTTATCGACTTACGGCAATCTACTAATAAACTTTTTTTATCAACCCCAAACTGTTGATGGAGACCGTTCAAAAATGGGCGCGTTTTTTACATAGTTTAGATTGATAGATAGATCTCAATTAGTGTTTTGACTAGGTCA
>PFJN01000022.1:0-236 GCA_002783105.1 Candidatus Pacebacteria bacterium CG_4_10_14_3_um_filter_34_15
TGTTCTTCCAGAACTTACTGTTGCAAAAGCAAACAAGGAGAAATTTTCGGGGGAAGTGGGAGAAGAGGGAACGAGCCTTTCCTATACGGCTTCTGGGGAAGTCTCACTATTCAGGATTCCACAGAAAACAATCGAGGGATTTGTACAAAAGAAATTGGAAAGTGAGAAGCCAGACGGCTACATAACGGACAAAGTTTTATTCAATATAAAAAAGCAAAAAAAACTTGAGAATGGAG
>PFJN01000022.1:306-3913 GCA_002783105.1 Candidatus Pacebacteria bacterium CG_4_10_14_3_um_filter_34_15
CCTCAAAGGCAAAGGAAACGACGAAGGAAAATCTATTCTGCAAGGCGAATTTGGCATATCACAGGTAGCTATTTCTATCAATCCTCCACTACCCTTTATCAGGGACAGAATGCCTTTTTGGCAAAATCATATACGAATTGAGTTGGTTAGATAATTATGGCGATGCATGTTTATTTGAAAGAGAATACTTCGAAGAAGAGAAAGGCGATAAATATGTTTTCATACGTCACATTGGGTATGGGATTATTGCTTCTTTTTTGGTCATTTTACCCTGTTATTTCGTTTGAACTTTATTCACGATTTATCCTCAAAAATGGTGTTGATTCTCCGGTGCCGATAAGTAATACAGCGTCATCCGTACGAGAAGCACAAGCAGTTCTTGGCACTAATGATGCATTTTCGAGCAACCTGAAGGATTTCACCCAGGCACACCTATGGTTTCCAGGGAAGCAAGGGGGGGACGGAAGCCAAAAACCCCTTATCGGCGTTCAAGAATATTTCCTGACGATTCCTAAATTAAATATATCAAAGGCAAAAGTTGTTGTGGGGGGAGATGACCTCACTAAGAGTCTTATCCATTATGTCCCCAAGTCTATGCCAGGTGAATTTGGCAATGTCTCCATTTTTGGCCACTCCACACTCCCCCAACTATACAATGAAAAGGACTATAAAACTATCTTTACATACCTCCCCTCATTAGAAAAAGGAGATGCAATTTTCGTTGAAGTAGGAGACCTGGAGTATGAATATGAAGTAACCGATATGTTTGTTGTAAATCCAGACAAAATATCAGTCCTAGATCAACAATATGATGCTGCATATCTTACCTTAGTAACCTGTGTCCCACCTGGTACGTTTTGGAAAAGACTAATTGTGAAGGCAAAATTACTGAGGCTACCCTGACATTTTTTCGCTCTTGATTGAGCCTATAATATCTGCTATACTACGCCCATGGTTTCAGCTTCAAAACTACGATTATTTTTTCTCTGGCGCGGAATATTGAGAGGGATATTTTTTATCCTCTATTTTAGTATTAAATTTTTTATCACGATTGGGGAATTAACGGTGTTATCCCTACGCTTTTTGCTTGTTACTCCCATTATGTTTTTTTGGAGAAATAAGGGTATAGTGACAAAGGGGTCAAAAAAAACAGTGTCCCTCATTGGCACATTTTTCTTGCTTGTATTTCGCACTATTTCAAAGGTAATTAATTTTATTATTCTACTGCCGTTCAGATTTATTGCATCATTATTTTCACCAGAATTAAAGTTTTTCCTCTTGGGAATAGCTCTTTGCTTCACAGTATTCTTTCTTTTTTCTTCCTATAGATTTGTCGTAGAACTTCCTTCACCGACGGATATTGGTAAATTGAACTATCCACTATCGACACATATGTATGATAGAAATGGAAAACTTCTCTATGAAATATACAAGGACCAAAATAGGACATTGGTGCAATTGAAAGATCTTCCTAAATATATTTATCAGGCAACAATCGCGATAGAAGATAAGGATTTTTATTCGCATAGCGGAGTTTCCCTTCTGGGGGGTATTCTTCGAGCAGCAAAGGAAACGTTGCTAAAAAAAGGCCTTCAGGGAGGGTCCACAATAACGCAACAATTGGTGAAGAGTGCCCTCCTCACACCGGAGCGGACTATAGAGCGTAAATTGAAAGAAATTCTTCTTGCCCTTTGGACTGAAAAACTCTATTCAAAAAATAAAATATTGGAAATGTATCTCAATCAAGTTCCCTATGGAGGATCATCCTATGGGATTGAAGAAGCGGCAAAAACATATTTTGGCAAACATGCAAAAGAATTATCAATACAAGAGGCAGCCTTTTTAGCGGGGATGCCACAGGCACCTTCGGTATATTCGCCGTACACTAATCCAGATTTGGCGAAGAAGAGAAGAAATGAAGTGCTGAAAAAAATGTATGAGCTCGGATTTATTACAAAAGGACAAAAAGAAAGTGCGAGCAATGAAGCAATTGGGGTTACTCCCTTACGGAATAACATACTCGCGCCTCATTTCGTATTTTATGTAAAAAGTGACCTTGAAAAGCAGTACGGATTGCAGCGTATAGAAGAAGGAGGACTTAATGTTATTACTTCTTTGGATTTGGACATTCAACAGGAAGCGGAAAAAATAGTGAATGATGAATTGGAGAAAGTAGCATCCTTGAACATTTCCAATGCAGCGATATTGGTAACAAAACCGGAGACGGGTGAAATTCTTGCGATGGTCGGCTCTGTGGATTATTTTGCAGAACCATCAGGTGCATTTAACGTAACAACTGGATTTCGTCAGCCAGGAAGTTCCATAAAGCCGGTAACGTACGCGATGGCTCTTGAAAATGGATATACTGCAGCGACCATATTAGAAGATGTTCCTACCGTCTTTGGCATTGCGGGGAGTGCGCCGTATGTTCCAGTAAATTATGATGGTCGCTTTCATGGTCGTGTTCCATTACGATATGCTCTTGCGAACTCCTTCAATATTCCTGCAGTCAAATTGCTCAATACATTTGGAGTTGAAGAAATGGTGTCCCTTGCCAAAAAAATGGGCATTACCACATGGGATGATTCATCACGATTTGGGCTCTCGCTTACCTTGGGGGGAGGGGAAGTTCATATGACAGATATGGCGACTGTCTTTGGAACTCTCGCAAACCAGGGAGAGCGAGTTGCGGTTACGGGAGTAAAAAGAATATATGATGCGAGAAATGAAACTTTATTCGATTATAGTCCAAAGAAAAAAAGAGTGGTAAGCAAGGAAACAAGTTATATACTCTCCGATATTTTATCTGACAACTTTGCTCGTCGTTGGGAGTTTGGTACGCGATCTGCTCTTGAAATCCCAGGATATAAAGTGGCAGTAAAAACAGGAACTACCGATATGAAAAAAGACAATTGGACGATAGGATATACGCCCGACTTCGTTGTTACGGTGTGGGTAGGGAATAATGACAATACTCCAATGGATCAATATTTGGCATCAGGAATAACGGGAGCTGCGCCTATTTGGAATAGGATGATGTCATATCTTCTTACGAAGTATGGAGCTCATTGGTATGAAAAACCACCTGGTCTTGTTGAAAAGCAATGTTACTTTGGGAAAACAGAGTACTTCGTACAGGGTACGGAATCGAAGGCGAACTGTTCCAGTTCCATACTGGGAACAGTGGATGTTACTCCAACAAAGAAACCGTAATCTTACTTTAACTGTACCAAAAATTTCTTCAAAATTTGATAATACTCTCCTAAGCTTTTTATAGAAACCCATTCGTTATCACTGTGGAGTCCTTCCCCAATTGGTCCGAAAGTGACACCATCTTCCTGTACTCCATTGTAATGTCTAATATCAGAACCGCCATGTTTAACGATAATATCTGCAGGTTTTGCTATGACAGACTCTGTTGCTTTTTGTAGGGATTTTACAAATGCATTATTTTCATCTGTAATCTGTGGTGGTTCGAATTCCAAGAATTCCAATTCCATTCCTTCAAACATCTTCTCCATTTTTTGTTTTATTGTTTTCCAATCTTCAGGAATGAATCGAATATCAAGCTTCATCACACAGTCGTCGGGAACTTTATTATATGTTG
>PFJN01000005.1 GCA_002783105.1 Candidatus Pacebacteria bacterium CG_4_10_14_3_um_filter_34_15
TCTAACCAACGTTCTGCATCCAAAGATGCAGCGCATCCTTGGCCAGCGGCGGTGATTGCTTGTTTATATCTGACATCAACTCCATCACCGGCAGCGAATACGCCTTCGACTGAAGTCATCGATGGAAACTGAACTAACCCTTTTTCACTTAATGAGGTTTTAGCCAACTCAACACCTTGAGCTGTAGCACTTTGTCTGGTCACAACATAACCATGATCATCAATCAAAAGCTGACCCTTAAAAATATCATTCATCGGTTTATGACCAATAGCTAAGAAAACTCCCTGAGTTGGATACTCAACATCTTCGCCATTCTCAATTAGTTTAATTTTTTCAACAACTTTATTGCCTAAAATTTCTTTCAAACTTGAATTCCAATGTACTTTAATTTTTGGATTATTCATCACTCTTTCAACCATAACCTTACTGGCTTTAAATTTATCTCTTCTGTGAACGATGTGAACTTCTGTTGCAAATTTAGTCAGAGCTGTAGCATCTTCCATCGCACTATCGCCCCCACCAATTACATAAACAATTTTTTCTTTAAAAAAAGCAGCGTCACAAACTGCGCAAGCACTCACGCCCCTTGCAAAAAATTCGTGCTCACCAGGAACGTTAAGAAGAATTGGGGCTGCACCTGTAGTAATAATTAAACTTTCAGCCAAAATTGCTGGCTCGTTTTGTTTAATTGTTTCTTGGGAAGCTGTTATTTCTTCTGGAGTTGCTTTATTTGCAAAATCTTCTGGATCTTGTCCATTTGGAAGATTAGTCCAAATTCTAAATGGTCGTGCTGACAAATCGACTGCAGTGACATATTGATCTTTGATCACCGTCCCGAATTTCTCTGCTTGCTTGCGCATACCCATCATTAGATCTGGACCCATGATTCCATCCGAGAATCCTGCATAATTCTCAACCTGAGTTGTGTTCATTAATTGACCGCCACTTTTCAGGCCACCAAATAAAACAGGCTCTAGTTTTGCTCTTGATGTGTAAATTGCTGCAGAATAGCCCGCGGGACCCGAACCAATTATTACAACTTTAGCTGTTGCTAATTTAGCTGTTTCCATTTTAGTTATCTCCGCCTTTAGAATCAGCTCCATCCAACATTGCACCTTCGATCATACTGATATAGCCATCTTTTCCAGCGAAACCAATTTTTCTATCAACTTCTTCACCCTTACTGAAAGCAATGACAGTTGGAATACTCATGACTCCATAATCTGTTGAAAGCTGATTTTGTTCATCAACATTAACTTTTGCGATCACAGCTTTGCCGGCATATTCTGCGCCCAACTCTTCAATAACTGGAGCTGCTAATTTGCATGGACCGCACCACTCTGCATAAAAATCTACCAAAACTGGCATATCACCGGCATCTGTTAGTGTTTTTGCAAAGTTATCTTTTGTTAAATGAACTACACCTTTTTTGTCGTCTGACATAAGGACTCCTTTTAATTTATTTTGGGTATTACCCATACTTTGTTAATACTAGTTTAATATCTAAATACTTCTTTCAAAATGTCATTAAGCTCTTCAGCTTTTCTTTCTTTTGAACATCTTGTTGCCTCTCCTGACAACAAATCACGAGAAACTCTGCCCAACGAACTTCTGGCAGCAATGACTTGGCGCACTATATCTACGCATCCTCTTTCATCCTCGTACATTCTGATAATTCCATCAAGTTGGCCTCTAATTCTTTTAAGTTGAGCAATGACTTTGTCGGGTTTCATAATTTATTATATGCTGAGCTTAATTAACTTACTCAGCTGTGATCAAGCATACCCCTAGGGGGTATATATGTCAACAGGGAATTCTTTAGTGCAACCAACCAATTTTCTAAAAATATTTAATTTCTAAGTTTAACGATCCTTTTGAGTAAAACATTTTGCCTTTCAACTTCTTCTTCAGTTTTTTCTAGTTTTTCGTCAAGTTCACTAAGTTCTTGGGTTATTCTTGAAACTTCATCTTTGATAATTAGTGTTTTTAATTTTTTCACTAAAGTCAACCATTCTTTATCCATGTCAAGTGAATCTAAATCTTTAAGCAAAATCTGATCTGAATAAATATCAAAAAGTTTTTCTTGAATATCTTCAGGAAGCTTGGCTGCAAAAGACTTAAGATCAAAAATTCCTGAGTATTTCGCAAGCTCCTTCAAAACAAAATTTGCTCCGCTTAGTTGAAAAGAAACATCTGTAAGATTTTCTACTTTCCCAAGAATCTTGGTTTTGTCAGAATGAAATAATAAAAATAAAATATATTTTTCTAGTTTTTCTCGATGATCAACAGTCGGTGGTTTATCGTCCAGATTTTCTTTTTCTTTTTCTGATTTTTTATTTGCGGAGTTTCCAAACGATTCCTTATTTTTATAATTATCAACATCCTCTTTGACACTCTCAGGTTTTACACCCAGTTCGCCGGCTAGCAACTTTACGTAATGCTCAAGTTCGACTGCGTGCTCAATTTGCGCAAAAAGTGGTGAAAGCTCTTTCATTATGGCTCTCTTGCCTTCTGGTTTAGTTTTGTCATGCTGCATTAACGAAGCTTTTATCAAAAATTCATGAGCAGGAATCGAAGCCTTAACAGCATCTCTCCATTTTTTTGGATCAGATTTTATTAGCTCATCAGGATCTTTGCCATTTGGAATTATCACAGCTCGAAGCTCCAAATTTGTTTCCTTTAGAGCGGTGATGGCTTTCTTTGTAGCTTGAACTCCGGCATCATCGGTATCAAGTGATAATAAAACTTTGTCGACGGTTCTTTTCAAAAGCTTAGCGTGATCGGCGGTAAGAGCAGAACCCTTAATTGCAACAATTGAGTTCATATGTGCTTGAGTTGAGGAAATCACATCAAATTCTCCTTCCACGACCACAACCTCTTTTGCTTTTCTAATTTCTTGATAAAGCTCACTAAATCCAAAAAGCATTTTGCTCTTGTGATATAAAATTGTTTCTGGTGAATTTATGTATTTAGCATCTTTTTCATCGCCATCAATTACTCTTCCAGAAAATCCGACTGTTCTGCCTCTATGATCATTCAGCGGAAAAATTATTCTACTTCTAAATCGATCATAATATCTGCCAGTTTTGCCTTTAATTAT
The DNA here is from genome assembly GCA_002783105.1 of Candidatus Pacebacteria bacterium CG_4_10_14_3_um_filter_34_15. Lineage (GTDB taxonomy): Bacteria > Patescibacteriota > Microgenomatia > UBA1400 > PJMF01 > VFLK01. Next base: position 3,101 of record PFJN01000005.1, read on the forward strand.
TAAGCCTGCATCGAGAAGCAAATTAAGATCATATTTTTTCTTTTTATGCAAAAAATTGATTAGACCATCCCATGAAGTGAGTGCATAGCCCATCTGAAAAATCTTAATTGATTCGTTGGTGACACTTCTGTTTTTAAGATATTCTCGCGCCACTGCGCCAACTTTATGATCAGTGAGTAGATAGTGATAATACTGTTTTGCTAAACTCAACACCTCAAGAATTTTTTCTCGATGAAAATCATCTGTTGTCTTGGTGAATTTCTGAAGTGTAATGCCCGCTCGATTGGCTAACTCTTCTAAAGCTTCTGCAAAAGTCATGCCATCATATTTTTCCAAGAAAGTCAGGACATCACCACTCTCACCACAGCCAAAACACTTGAATCTCTGTAAACTTTCGTCAACAAAAAAAGAAGGACTTTTTTCACCATGAAAAGGACATAAGCCGCGCATATAGCTGCCTGCTCTTTGTAGCGAGATTCGCGAACCAATTATCTCAACGATATCGCTTGCTTCTTTGATTTCTTGAATCTGTGACATATATTAAACCAATTACCCCAATTTTAACCAAAACTTCGTCATTTTAGTAGTGCAATTTACCAGGCGGAAACACTACAAAGCGTTAAAAAATGAAAATTTAAAAATAAAGTCAAACTGTTTGACTCAAAATTTCTGAATTATTTTTGTGCCTAAAAAATAATTTTACAAAAAACTTT
>PFJN01000027.1 GCA_002783105.1 Candidatus Pacebacteria bacterium CG_4_10_14_3_um_filter_34_15
GCCCATTTTTGAACGGTCTCCACAGAAAGTGAATGACCCTTATTATTATGTCTCGCCTCATCGCTACTGGAAAGATATACTCAACATCCCACCGTACTTTACTATTCCAAAAAAATATTTAGATGCCAAACCTGATTATATAGATCTTGCCGATCTGAAGGAAAAAATACCAAAACAAAATTAACTCCTACGAGGCACATTTCCAGATTGAACTCATATAGTATAATTACCAAGTCATTTGATATATGGAAAAAAACTATGAGAGTCGAAAAACTCGCCGAAGATTTTATAAGAATATTTTCTCACAAAGAAAAGGCTCAAAAAGCTGATTACATAATCAAGCACGAGCCCATTCCTTCTCCTGTCTCACCGTGGAAAGTGATCATAGGAGAAAGTCTAAGAGACAGAGCTCTAACTGCTGAGATGGAGAAGGGTTTTAATCCGAGATTTCCTGGTACTTCTGACTTATATCCTTTAGCAGATGCAGGCGGGCGTTGGTTCTCCAAACCTGAAAAAAACAAGAAAGGAAACAGTCAATCTTCTATCTGGCTCAATCCTGACATCTGGCAATCTACATTAGACGAATTTGCACATTTTGCAGACTATTTTAATAAGCAGATAAGTTTTTTGGTGAACTGGGATATTTCAACCACTCACCGCGCACTTACTCAACAGGGATATATTTCTGTCACTCCAGTACTTATTGATAGTCAAGGTTTTAGTAAAAGCGACATTATATTTGGTATATCCGATGAAGGTAGGGTAAATGTAGGCTCTGTCAGTACAGGATTTAAAGATCTGGGTTACCTTAATCCACATAGAGAGAATAAGGCAGTTAGGTCGCGACTCATAGAAACGCTAAGACTTCCCTGAGAGAAATAGGAATACAGTTATCAACCTTAGCTGAAATTGTATGGGCAGAGGTAAAAATTATCCTTTTCTGATATTCTAACCCATTATCTTTCACACGGAACCTTATTTTATTGGTTATTAAAATTAGGTTCTGAGCCAAAAATATAAAAAACTTCCTTAATATTTTCTATAATATCTTTGAATAAAGAGTTCGAAATAAAACAACGTGGGGTCACATAATAAAATAACACTCTACATGCGTGTTTTTTTATTATATTATCGCATAGCTTGAGGAGATCTCCGCCGAAGCGCAGCGAGGCTGAGTTCCGACGGCGAGCGGTGAGCTGAGTGAAACGAAGCGAGGCACCCGCCTAGTGCACGCGAGCCATCCTACAGAAAATATAAATTGTGGCGAGTCGTAGATTCTCTGTGGGGTCACCAAAAAATCTCAAATCTTATTCTAGTAGAATTCCTAAAATATTTTTAATTCTAGTGTAGGGTACTTTGTATTCTTTTGATGCGTAGACACCTAGATCCTCCCCGGGGTAACCTTCTGGTTGCAGTAGATACGACGTTCCTTGTTTGGTGACAATGTATGCCGAGACACGTGTTCTAAGGTTAAATGAATAGGTAGGTGGTAATACATATATTCTATCCTCGATTTTTTTGACATCATGTGCTTGAATAACGCTATAATTCCTATTCATAATATCGTTAATCACTATCTCTTGTGGGGTCACTTTTGTATAAGATAGAAAGAAAAGTACAAAAATAGATAAATGTATTATGAATACAGGAACGGCGAGCACTTTAAGTAGCTTAGAAACCTGTTTTTTATTTATAAAAACGTAGATATACCCTACAAATACACATCCGGTCGTAATGTTATTTAGAAAAAATCCCCAAAAATCACCGTATGCCTTGCAATTAGTACTTCCATAACAAAATAAAATACTTTGGAGAAAAGATACCAGGAATGGAAATACCAAAACGTACATAATGGTAACAACAAAGTACCCCTTATAGTTATTGATCAATACCCGAAATAACTCCCAAAGCGATGTTATAACGTGTGGTTTCTGTTCCATACTATATTATTTTAATCTCAATAATTATTTTAGTTGTGTGTAGCTCATGCTTTCCTTTCTAAGCGGTATTCTACCGCATGAAAGTGTTGCACTTCGTTTGCGAACCCAATCAATAACATAATTAATATATGAAGAGAAATTCCAAAGCACTAAAACTGATGGGCGGGCTGATAATAGTAGGTGCAATAGTAAATTTTGCAAGTAATTCTGAAAATATGTTATACTTTTTCATTAGAGGTACATATGGAAAATCAAATCAATATCGGAGATCAAAATTTCCAGCAAAAGGGGCAAAACCCAATAAACCAATCACCCGTCAATCCTGTTCCAGAAAGACAAAAATTCAATTACTGGATGATTTCAACGGTGGTTGTATCTTTTATGTTTTTTGGTATATTTGGCATTTATTTTTTTAGCACACGACAACAATCAAATCAAAAAATTACAAATCAATTGCCTAGTCAAACCCCAGTACCAATAACCCAGACAATTGAGTCAATTAATACGGCAATCGCTTTTGTTAAAGACGGCGACATTTATGTTGCTGATTATAATGGAGAAGCCAGCAAAATATTCGAAATAAAACAGGAAGAAAGAGCTATACCTAAAAGTCTCTACATAAAACTTTCACCCGATAAGAACTATCTTGCCTATCTTGGAACAAGCGGTGGTTTAGATTCTGCGATTAAGATAGTAGATATAACACAAAAGAAAAAAATTTCTCAAGATGTTTATGGCAGTGCCAGTATTACGGACTTTGCTTGGTCTCCAGATTCAAAAAAAATCGTAGTGGCTGTAAATTTGAATAACAATGAAAAGGATTTTACTACCTCGTTATATTTGATTGATCCGTTTAATCAAACAGGAGGAAGTCCTTTGTTCAAAGCGGAAAACATTGAAATTACTCAAGTAGATTGGCCGGATGAAAAAAATATTTACTATTCACGCGTTGCTTATGCGCCAGAGCAAAACATGGCGATTGTTCGTTATAATCTTGAAAATAAGTCTAGAAACCTAAAAATAATTAAGTCCACAAACGAGGTTTATAAAGATATTTCTTCGTTTACGATAAAATTTCTAATATCTACAGATAAAAAGGATATGTTAGCCTATGTGTCTATGAAAGAAGAACCGATGAGATCTCGTGGAACAAGTTATGACCTACAAACCTTATCGTTGCCTATTTTAGATACAAAACCTTCTTTACTTAATTATGTTCTTCCAAAAGAATCAAGATGGTATCAAAATTATATTGTTGGATTAGAGGAACCTTACGGTTCCCCAGATTCGAGCGTGGTTTTAGTAAGTATTCCACAGGAGAAACAGAGTTTATCGCTTTTGGATATGGGACCGAGTGGCTCATTTCATTCTGTAAAGTTATTGGAACAAAACGGAAAAGTAATTCTGATTGTTTGGTCAGAATTTGACGGGCAACAATCAATTTCTGCTTACGACCTTGATAAACTTATTGAAATGAGAAAGAAAGCTTATACGAGTGAGCCGTTATGGAAATTGTCTAATTCCTCTTCTTTTGATTTGTAGCTTTCTTGTTCGCCCGAAGGGCGAGAAAATCGCGCGCGCAAAAAATAGCGGAGGCGCGGTGGGTAGGGGCGCCGCGCAACATTGCGAGCGGAGCGAGGCGAGCTAACAAATTGACTTGAAATGAGTTCGAATTTGTTCAAAAACGTTCACATAACAAGAAATGATTATTTATTTTTAAGCCGCTGAATTGCCATATCAATTAAAAAAACTTGGTTAGTTCTTAATAGTGGCATTGCATCTTGTGCAAAGAAACCATGTTCGCTCACTTCTTTGGATGATCTAAATTCGCCGCCAATCAAAACACCGGTATAACACAAATCGAGTCTGGCTGATTCCCTATCTGTTCTAGTCATAAGAGAATCGTCCATGCTCACAACAAGCCCAGACTCTTCTTCTATTTCCCGTTCAAGACCTTCTTTTGGATGCTCGTTGGCCTTCAGGTATCCTCCGGGAAGAGACCAAGAGTGAGTTCGATAAATGTGTTTAAACAGTAAAATCTCTTGTCTTTCATTAAAAATAATTCCTGTTACACCAACTAAGAACTTGTCATGTAGCAATCTCATGATAGTGAGCTGAATTCCTTTGGGGAGTTTGAGGGATTTATACAACTTTGCGAGTAATGTTTTCATAAAGCATGTGGGTCGCTGATTTCTGGACCTGTATGCTTTAGTTTTTCATTTTCTAACTCAAGCTGATGAACTCTTTTTGTCAGAGAAAGTACTTCATTTAAACCTGTTTTTATTTCTTTACTTTTACCTCGTAGCTTTAGATAGGTCGAAATATTCGTCAATGATTGCATAAAATAAGATAAGATGAGTCCTACTAGAAGCGAACCAATAATCACATAAAAAAGAGGAACGTCTGAAATTGTATATTGGCCAAAATTCAAAGACACTAGTTCCAAGTTATATTTAGAAATATATGTCAATGCTGATCCAGCTATTAACAAAAAAATAATTTGTAACATATTTTATTTTCTAATTATCCTAGCTATAAAGATGACAACCATTGCACCAACGACAGCCACAATAATGCTATAAAAATTAAAACCCGTTACTCCTGACATTCCAAAAAATGGCATCAGAAATCCTGCCACAACAGATCCGACAATACCCATTATGATATTTCCAATTGCTCCCTGATTTGCATCTGTATTCATAAACATCGATGAAATCCATCCTACAATCGCACCAAATAAGATCCAAATTAGTATGCTCATATTGCCTTCCTTCTTTTTTAAATAATTATTTAGTTACATTTACGTTGATATCATCTGGAATCACAACTTCGGTCGGGATATTTACTTGCGGTGCTCCGATCCTCACATTTCTCAAAGCTGGTAAACCATATACAAAAAACAAAAAACCAATTACGATGATTCCAACAAATCCAATAACCATCCCCATGTTTCCATTTGATTCATTCTGAGCTGGTGGTGTATTTACTATGGTTGTCATATTATTTCCTTTTTTTACTTGTGCCCTTTAGGGTAATAATTAATCTGCTTGCTGTTCCCCAGAAGATATTCTTACCAATTTTACAATTCCCCACGCAAGGATTGCATAAACAATCAGCGCAACGATAGTTGCTGGTTCAAGTACAGATGTAATCTCAACTCCCTGAGCAAATCCTCTTCGAAATATTCCCTCAAACGGCATCATAAATATTCCAGTTAAACTATAAATTATTCTAACAAATCCACTTGCCATACTAGCTCCCATCAACTTTAGGATCAAACGGAAAGCCAAAAGGATTTCCAGTACTCCAAAGGCAAAATAGATGATGTACTCAGTCCGCTGAGATTTTGATGCCTCAATTTTGGTTTCTTCTATTAAGTCTGTCATATTTACTCCTCATTTTTATTGACCTTAATATTTTTAGAAATCTGACTTTCACCGCCTTTTTTCAATACTATTTTTTCTGGTAAGTATTCAATCAGTGCCTTCTCAACCAATTGAGTTAAAGTCATCCCTTCTACAATTGCTGTTGCTTTGGAATGCCTGATTACTGAAGGTTTAAGAAACAAGGTTAAACGTTGTTTTGTAGTATTTGTAGAAGTTGTCATACTACTAATAGTATAACTAATTGTAGTAGTTGTCAAATTCTAGTGATCTTTGAAAACTTCTAAAAAATAAATATTATCTGTTCTATTATCGTATTTTTTTTCTGAAGTTTTTTTAAACCCAAAAGACTCGTAAAGCTTTTTAACATGCTCATTCCAGTCTGCTAAATTAGTTTGAACTGAAAATCTAAGATGACCATCTAATTTAAGAAAACCAATGATTCTATTCTTATCCAACCATATTTTTACTAAAAACTTTCCAATTCCTTTCCTTTGATATTCTTTTGCAACAGCAAAATCACTTAAATAAATTGAGTTGTATGGATATTGATCATTATTTTCTGATTTTCTTTCGTAACCCATGATAACTCCCACAAAGTTTTCTTCGTCGAGTAATAGAAAACTATGATCCCATTTTTTATATAAAACTCTGTCCCCACTTTTTGCTTGTAATAATTGTTCTTTTGTGTGAGGGTCTACTCTAGGAATTTGATCGAGTGATTTGCAAATATCATTTCCATATTTTTCAACCAAATCAGGGGTAAGTGTGAATATCTCATATCCTCTGATAATAAAATCTTTTTTAGTCATTTTGTTTATTATACAATTGACTATTACAAAGAGAAACATAAAAACAATAGTAATTCGGGCAACCAAAAAACTAACCAGAGCAAACATGATATGATTCTCATATGCCATATTATGTATACGCATGGGTCGGGGCAGCTGCTTCCGGACTCATTGTTATAACTGCAAAACTCACAAGTAAACATTCTATAGCAAACCCATGGTTGTTTAACTTTCTTATGGTTGCTGTAACACTTGTGTTTACAATTCCTCCGGCAATCATCAATAATGCTGGTTTACCAAATAATTGGACACCAGTTATTCTTGCAGCTATTTTTTCAACCTTGTTTAATATCTTTTGGCTATTTTCTATGTACGCTCTTGATGTTTCTACACTAACACCATTGTTTAGTTTTCGCGCTGTGTTTGCCGTTATTATCGGTAATCTTTTTCTTCATGAAACACTGTCTTTTCATCAACTTTGGTATGTGGGTATTATCTTCATTGCAGGTATCTTTGCATCAATGGATGAAAAGTTTAGTATTAGATCATTTTTTCAACGTTCAATTGCCATAGGATTGGCAACAATGCTGTTTCTTGCCCTAAACAATGCTTTCATTAAAGTTTCACTTCAATCAAACAGTTTATGGACAAATAATATCTGGATCAATATTATTAATATATTTCTTCTTATTCCAACAATTCATCTCTTTCGTAAAGATCTAAAAACCTTAAATCTTAGTCATGTACTTCCGATTGGAGCAATGGGACTCTTTTCTACTATTACTGAGTTTTCTGCAAATGTTGCTTATGGAGTAAATTTAGGAGTTACAGCGATCATCATGAATACACCATTTTCAATGATTTTAGCCTTTCTTTTTTCAATATTTGCTCCAAAATTACTTGAAAAACATAGTTATAAAATCTATCTTATTCGATTTAGTGCCGCATTTGTAATGATTTTTGGAGCAATACAATTGTCTAGATAAAAATGCTATCAATTTGCTTAAATTATTAAGTAGTGAGGAAAAAAAATGAAAGTACAAGTACTTGGCTCTGGCTGTCCAACCTGTAAAAAGCTGTTTGATATTACTCAGCAAACTATTGATGAAATGGATCAAGATATTGAGCTTGAGTACTTGACCGGAATTGAAGGAACTAGTCGCATCATTGAACTTGGTGCAATGAGTAGTCCAGTTTTGGCAGTTAATAATAAAATTGTCATGGTGGGTTTCACTAATGATAAAGAAAAAATTAAAACAGCGATAACCAAAAATTTAGGGAATAAATAACCATGGATATTTTCTCACCATTACAAAAATTTGCTGACATAGTGACATTTCAGTGGTTTGGAATCACTGAGCAAAGCTATCTTTCTGGAGTGGTAAATTTCTGGATTTATGACGTGCTCAAAATAAGCTTATTGTTAATTGTAATTAATTATTTTATGGCAATCACTCGCTATTATTTTCCAATGGAAAAAGTCAGGGATTTATTGACCAAAAAAAATTGGCACGGAACGCAATATCTTCTTGCTGCAATTTTAGGTGTAATTACTCCATTTTGCTCTTGTTCATCAATCCCATTATTTATGGGATTTTTATCAGCAGGTATTCCGCTAGGAGTCACTTTTGCGTTTCTAATTAGTTCGCCACTAGTCAATGAGTCATCACTTTTTCTATTTCCTAGTGTTTTTGGAATTAAAATTACTCTTTTGTATAATATCTTAGGAATCGCAATTGCTGTAATAGGCGGTTTTCTAATTCAAAAACTCAAGCTAGAAAAATACGTTCAACCTGATATTTTAGCTTTTGCTGGTAAAAAGCAACTTTTAAAGAAATATGAAGGCCAATATATCCCTTGGAAAGAAAGATTTAAGCTCTGGACAAACGAAATGTGGGATATTACTAAAAATATCTACCCATATGTACTTCTTGGAGTAACGCTCGGCGCACTAATACATGGCCTTGTTCCTGAATCATTGATTAGCAGTGCTTTAAATGGTTCGTCTTTGTGGAGTGTGCCAATTGCGGTCATACTGGGAGTACCACTTTATGCAAATTCAGTAAGTGTTATTCCAATTATTGAAGCATTAATTAGCAAAGGCGTACCGATAGGAACTGCATTAGCATTTATGACAGCCACTGTAACATTGTCTATTCCCGAAGCTTTAATGCTCAAAAAAATTCTCAAATGGCAGTTGATGGCTGTGTTTTTTGGTATTACAACTATTGGAATTATTTTGATTGGTTATCTATTCAATAGTTATTAGATTTTAGGTATAAAATAAAAACACACTATCCAATCATTCTCATTTGCATATTTAATTGATTTTATATCTTGCTTGCGATCAAAGTTAAAAATAATGGAAACTCTTGGCGAGCCCGATTTTCCATTCGAGCAGCCTTACCTTCACTTTCCTTGTCTGAGCTCCATTCTTCTAAACCTGTAATTACAAAACCTGCTTTCACTAACATACTTACATAATCCTGAAGTGATCTATGAAATGACCAAGTGGTTTGACCTGATGATTTTTGGTTTTTTTGTCCTGGGTTCATGTCAATTGGAATTTTGAGTGGAGTTGAATATCGATTGACCCAACGATACTGCTGTTTAGTTTTTTCATTTATCCCCCAACCTGATTGGCGAGGAATTCTGAAGGCCGGGTGGTTAAGCACAATTACCAACTTTCCCCCTGGCATAAGATAGTTAGCAGCATTTTTAATTGCTCCCTCAGGGTTCTCCATATTTTGCAAAGCAAGTACTATTACTGCATGAGTAAACATTGGCTTTGCAGAATCTATCGATCTAGTTACATCCTTAACTATAAAACTGTAATTTGGATTTTGATTAACTTTTTTTGCAGACTCTATCAGAGATTTAGACCTATCAATCCCCAAATAGTTGCTTAAAACCGGTATAACTCTACTTAAAATTCCCTGACCACAACCTAAATCAACTAATGAACTTTTTTCATTAATTTCTAGAAGTTTCAATAATCCTGGAATAATTACATGTTGATGATAGTAATGACCTTCAGACCCAACTAATTTGTCATACCAAGATGATACATTTTGCCATGAAGTGTTATTTTGTTGATTCATCACAACATTATATATCAACTGCTCTATTTTATCTTTTTCTTATCAAGTTTATCTAACCCTAAGCCTTTTACACCAAAGTAAACAACCATAGCAATTATTATAAAATTAATAAGTACTCCTAAAAAATTACCTAACATTATTTCAATAGATCCAATCCTGATTACGGCAGTTTCAAGTCCGCCGGCAGCACCTAACACAATTCCTAAAACTGGATTTATAATATCAGTAACTAACGAAGTCACCACTTTTGAAACAGCTCCTCCCAAAATAAAACCCGTTGCAAGACCGACTACCCCTTGCTCACGAACAAACTCTAAAAAACCCTTCATAAATGCCTCCATTTTTGACTAATGCGGTTTGGGTCTAAACACCGCTAGTTGATCTTAACATAGTCGTCATTTGTTTTAAATAATATTTTAAATTTTCATTAAAAGTTAATAAACTAAGATTATGAAATTATTAAAAAAATACAGTATACTAAATATAGTATTAGATAATTCAAATGCAATGAACTTCCAGATGGTGTTGTTCCTGAAGGTAGAGAACCTGATTATTCAGGTAATAAAACGCTTGACCTAAATATCAGCAATGCAGAAATAACTTCAATATTTAGCTACTGGAAAAATCAATACAGCAAAATGCCAATTAGAGATGTCCAAGTCAGAATAAATGATGATGGCACCGGAGAGGCTTCGGGAATTTTAGAAGTTTCAACCGCGATTATGATGGCAAAACAACTAAATTATAGCGACTCAGATATTGAAAAGGGAAAATCATATGTTCAATATGTTGCTGACGATTTGCCTTTTTATATTAAAGGCGTGACCAGCGTAAGTAATAACAAAGTAAGCATGAATCCTAGCGAAATAGTGATTGGCAGAATAACTTTGCCAGAATCTCTCGTCTCCCCAGTCGCAAAAGCAAGTGCTGATATAATTGAAAGAAGAATAAATCAAATCCCAGGACTTAATGTCAAAGAACTGACTTTAGAAAAGGGAGCCGTGCATATAGTTGCAGATATGCCAGATACGGTTAAATAGAGCATTTAGTATTAATGAACCCTATTATTTTCATCACAAATATATAAATTCAAAGTGAAATAATTGCGAACTAGTTGGTTATAGTTAATTTAATTTTTCAGACTATACTGATTAATCATACTACAAAAAAACTGAACAAGCCACTAAAGATTTAGGCGATCCATCTTTTCACGATACTTCTCCTGAAAATTTAGATTCTGCAATGTTATTGGTAGAAAATTTATCTCCTTTTCTTAGAGAAAGAGCTTTAAGAACTTGGGCATCATTGAATTTATTTTTTCAAAGAGAACAGACTGATTTCTTACCCGCAGATCGTCTGCGTTTTTCTCCAACAGAAATAAGTATTTTCCCTCAAACAAAACCTACTAATATTGGTTTGGGATTACTTTCAGTCTTAGGAGCTGAAAAGCTTCAAACTTTAGATTCGAACGAAGCAAACCGTCGACTCAAATTGATGCTGGAATCACTTAAGAATATTGAAAGGTTCAATGGTTTCTTTTATGATTGGTATGATTCAAAATCAAAGAAAAAACTCGATAAGTGGCCTGAAGATGGACATGCGCTAGATTTGCTTTTATCATCAGTTGACAACGCTTGGTTAGCATTATCTTTACTCATTGTTGCTCAAGCAAAACCTGATTTGACAGAATTAATTCAAGAAGAATTTCTAAGTAAGATGAATTTTGATTTTTTCTTCGATGAGAAAACAGAAGAAACTTTTGGAGGATACAGCGTTTCTCAATCTAGACATACTGAGAATCATTATGTCCGAGATTTACTTTCCGAAACAAGAATTGTTCACTGGGTACATGCTGCTCTGACAACAAACAAAAAACAGAGAGTCGAAATATTGAAACGCTTATTAAGCAAGCAGGGAACAATTCCTAACAAGTTAGCTGGAGGAGCATTATTTGAGCTACTTATGCCTCGTTTATTTATTAGAGAGAAATATTTAGATGTAGCTTTACATCAAATTTTTGACGAACATTTAGGATATGGCAATAGTAGTTTGGATGGTATGGTTGGTATTTCGGTAGCTGATAATCCAAATGCGGCTGATCGTTATACAGAAATGGGTGTCGGAGGAATGTATCCCAGTAGTTCGATCATCTCCGATCATGGTGTTGTATTAGCTTTTTTAGCTAGACCAGAAATAGCTCTAAAAACTATTTCCACTTTAGAATTAATTCCTGGATTTTATAATGAACATGGCTATAAAGACGCAGTTGATATAAGAAGTGGAAAAACTACTCAAACCCAAGTTTTTATAAATCAAGCTATGGTGTTCTTGTGCTTAATTAGTTTGGAAGATAGCTACTTTACTAAGTTATTTTCGAAATATTTTACTGATGAAGAAGAACTTGCTTTCTCTTCACCTAAAATTTAAGATAACTTCTCTATATCATAATTTCAAACACCACCTCAAACATTTTTGAATCTATTGCAACCTCCTCTCTGGTATAATCACACTAATTAAAAAGTCCTGCCAAACAATAAATTGCTATTTTATTGTGGTAGGAAAAAATTCAGAAAATAAAGTTCCTAAAATTGGCGCCGTGCTTCCTTCCAAAGAAGTACCCTTGCTTTCTCCAGTAGAAAACCCTGAAAAACAACTCGAAACAGGTTTAAGAGAATTTATTAGATTATTGCCTGATTATCCCGATTTTTTTAGCGTCGTTTATCACCACACATTAGTAAACTTGAAGGAAATTGAGTTCGCCATACAATCAAAAGGAGAGACTAGGTATAGCGGAACCACAGTTTCCTTTCCTGATCCAATCTCAATACTGAATTCGGAGACGGTGCAAGAGAAGATAGATCAGAAATTATGCATAAGATGTTAATAAATCCTGGTGCTTATAATCATGTTCCTATCTGGGTAGGTGGTTTTAAAAATCTTTCAAGGAAAAGAGCAGCAAAATTTGGAGATGGCTATATGCCACTTGGAGATGCTGATTTTTTTGCAGATAATCTGGAAAATTTACTGCAATACTTGGAAATGTATGGAAGAGATCCAAATGAATTTAAAACTATGGGAAGAGTTGCTTTAGGTAAAACTCCAACAAATCAATGGGTGGATAATTTTCTGGAGTGGCAAAGACTTGGGGTAAGCCATATAGTCCTAACAACAACCGTGGATGAAAAAAATGAAGCAGAAAAAAATCCTGATCCATGGCACCATAGACATCTAATATTTGAATTTATGTCTGCAACTAATTGGCTTAGAAAGCCAAATGATACTTTTAGTTCAATATTTAGCAAATGGTCAAGAGTTGAAGCTCCAGAGGAAATTACCAAAAAAATCACAGGAAAAGAGAAAGACCAGATTAATTATTTATATAGTTTGGAATTAAAACCAAATATCAAGCCAAAACACGTAATCATGTACCTTGAATCTAAGGGTTTTACAAAATTCCATATTGAAGGAACCGCAAACTTTCCGCAGCATTCTGAAAAGCCATATCATTTTATTGAGGGTATGAAAAATAAGAAAGATCAAAAAGTTGCTATTCTTCAAGAAAACTCTGATGAGCAAAAATTTATTCTTGTCTATTCTTCAGAAATTGAAATGGGCTTAGGCAAGCTTTAATCTTTTCACCAATTCATCTCTAATTGCCAAAGCTTCTTTTTTCTCTTCAGCACAAACAACATATCCCACAGCCTGTTGGTGCAAAATGTTGGCAGAAGTAATAACTACACCTTTTTTCTTGCCTTTTTTCAAAAGCAAATCATCAGTTAAAGCCAAAACTTGAGCAAAACTCATTGGCGCAACATTTGGCTTCAAAGGATGAGCATTGTGTGTAATTGCATAATAATCATCCATAAAGTCTTTATTAATTAATTTAGTTAAAGCTTTGAAAGCGTGAGTGGCACCTGTACGACGAGTGTTTGATTCTGAAACAAAAACTTTTCCGTTCTTAGCCGCAATCATATCGACGTCATAATAGCCTCTGTATCCAGATTTAGAATATTGTTCACCAATAAAATAACCAAAGTCAATAATTCCAACCATAGTTCTCTCTGAAACTACGTCCTCACCTATCTCCATGCCTTGGAAAACTCCAGCTTTGGTCACAATAATCCCACCAAAATATAAGAGCTCAATTTCACCATTGCCCTTAATAATATATTCTGTGTTTGGAAAACCACCACTAACTTTTTGATTAACATTAACCATATCTTCAACAATGATCGGAAAGTTTTTCCAGTATAAATCTTGTTTAAGGATAGAATATAGTTTTTGTTGACATTCTTCAAAATTATTAGGCAAATCACCTTCTTTAAAAATTAATACTCCGGCTCCGGAATGACCTTTGTTAGTTTTTAAAACCACACCATGTTGTTTGATATAACGATGTGCGGCAATCTGTGAAGCTTCACTAATGCCCATGCATACAAGACCGTCAGCGACTCTAAAATCTGGCTCTTCCGTCATTGTCATTTGAGCTAGCTGTCTAATTCCCGATTTGCTACCATAAAAATCAACAGTCCATGCAGACGATTCATCAGGTGCCTCTGGAGTTGAAACCATAATTCCATCTAAAATCAATTTTTTCTTGAGTCTATAAAATTGACGAGATGAAGAATAGCTTTTTAAAACTACATTTTTGTATTGTTTCAACTCATTGAGTAAATATTCATAAGTTTTATCATCTTTAATTAAATCAACACAAATTTCACCACTATGTTTCTGTGGTGATAATGTGGTTAATCTATTAAATGAATATAATTCCTGTACGTAATCAATGAACTCTTGCTCCAGATTATATGGAGAAATGAAAATTAACTCTCTTTCATCACATACGCCATGTAAGTGCTGATCAGAAAGTCTAGCATTTTCCTGAACTTCTTGCGCTTTCATCTTGTAATCATTGAAAGACTGAACAAAATCCCAAACATCTTCAGTCATATTCGAAACAAAAACAGTTACTGTATTCTTTTTGGACATAAAATTTTTCATAAAGAAATTGTACTTCCTTAACATAGAAAAACAAGCTGAAAAACTTATTTAAAAAACTTATTTTTTAGGGTTATTTTTTCTTTTCGCAATTTTATTAAGCGAATACATCAAACTATTATCTAAATCAATTTTCTTAATTCTGGCAAAACGTAGAATTGTCAACAATAAGTCACCAAGTTCTTGTTTGTAGGTTTCATCAAGCTGAGCAGCTAGATTGTTGCTTTTCCTACCATGTTCAGCCAAATAAGCTCGCGACATCTCACCAACCTCCTCAAGAAGGCTCAAAATCATGATCGAGCCATATTCTTTAGTATACCTCTTGCCCTTATCAATTTTATCTAATTCTCGAAAATATTTACCAAATGGTGTGCTAAAAGTTTTCATATTAAATCATTATATAACATTAGAAATTTGTTTTCCTGCTATACTTGTTTTTAAACATGAGAAAAATCAAGGAAAAATCGGCATTTATTCTTGTAGGAATGCCAGGTAGTGGAAAGTCTACTTTGGCTAAGAAAATTTCAAAAAGAATTAACGCACATTATCTTTCTTCAGATGAAATTCGCAACAAAATATTTAAATCTATCCGCTATGATAACCAAGGAGATGACGCGGTTAATAAAATTAGAAAAAAAGTTCATTCCATACTTTTTGACCAAGCAAATAAACTACTTTTAAAAGGCGAAAAAGTAGTCATTGACGCAACGCACCTTGACCCCAAAACTCGATCTCTAGCAGTTCAATCTCTTTCAAAAGTTGTTGATAAAAATAAAATTTATTTCGTAATTGTTTCAACTCCACATGACGAAATTGATAAAAGAATGCAAAAGAGAACTGAACCACATGCCAAAAAAAGTGAATCTCTATATGAAGGCTGGAAACGGATAACATCTTATTTTTTAAGAGATTTTGATTCTGGAAAACTAAAATGGCCAACTAAAGAAGAAGATATTGATTATATTGAAAGTAAGGATATTGAAAAACACCTAAATTTAAATTGGCACAATAAAATAAAACTACTTTGTTGGGATCTTGATGGAACACTTTATCCAGAAAATCTTAACCTTAAAAAACATATTAATGATTTAATTATTGATTCTGTGGCATTAAAAAATAACTGGACAAATAAAGTTGCCGAACAAAAAATAAAACAAAAAGTTCTTGAAATGAAAAGCACTACAAAATCACTTGATTATTTCGGAGTAGATGGAACTCAGTTTTTTATCAATATTTGGGAAACAATTGATCTAGGTCTTTATATTCAAAAAAACAAAAAATTATCGAAGTTGTTTAAAGAATCAAAAATAAAAAATTCAATTTTTACCAATAGTAATACCTTAAACAATGTTAAAGCCAAACTTAAAATAATTGGTATAAACCCAAAAGATTTTTCTTTTATCATGACCTCAACTCAGATTGGATTTACCAAACCAGATAAAAAGGTTTTTGAGGCTATCATCAAAAAAAGTGGTCTAAAACCTAGTGAGATTCTTTACGTTGGCGATCGAGACTCGGTTGATATTCTGCCAGCTAGAAATATAGGTATGAAAACATGCATGGTTCGTAATTTTAGTAACCACGCAGATATTTGTGCCAAGAATCCTGAAGAAGTTTTAGAATTATTCAATTAGCACTAATAAAAAAAGGGCCTTTCGGCCCCTTTTTTATTTAAATTACAATT
>PFJN01000041.1 GCA_002783105.1 Candidatus Pacebacteria bacterium CG_4_10_14_3_um_filter_34_15
GGATATAGGAGGCTCTAGAAATATTGTTGGCCTCTGCAACCTTTTTAAGAAAACTATTAAGCTCGCTAGAAAAAATCATATTAAAACGAATGTCTTGGGCATTGCAAGCATAATCGAATGCTTCTTTCAAAGAAACTACTATATTTTCTATTGTGTAATCAATAATTTGTAATCTTTCATTTTTGCTACCAGAAAAAAAGAAAGGCTCATTGTCTCCTGTATATAACACAATTACTTGTTTAGATAAATTTAATGCTCTTTCCACGATATAACCCATAGACATACTGTGAATACTAGCCTCAACAACTACAACATCAGAATTTTGGATATGATCCATAGTTATATTAAAATGCTCTTCACGACCTGCGTCATCAAGATTATAAAAAAGATCTACATCATTTTCTATTACTAATTTGGAAAGATTTTGATGTCCGAGTTTTTCAATCTCAAAGTAAATCTTACGAAGCAAATCCTCGTTACTTTTTAAAAAACGAGGTGAAGCAGAAAAAAATACTTTCATAAAAATTTATGAATTATATTCGTCATTACTAGACTGATCTTTTTCTATCAAGCCACGCAAATAAACAGAACGAGGAATTTTTTTAACTTTTGAAATCCAATCTAAGTAAGTTCCAATTGATGGCGAAATGAAAAAATTAAAACGAACATCAGCTTTTCCTTGAGCATAGTCAATAGCATCCTTAAGTGTTCCCTCTACGTCTGCGTCAGAATATTCAATTACCTGCAATTTTTCATTTTCAATTCCTTGAGCAAAAAATGGAGGGTTACCAGGTTGGTAAAGAGCAATTACTGGTTTGTTCATTTCTAGGGCCTTGTGTAAAATAAAACCCATAGAAAGACTATGAGTTGAAACTTCTAAAATAACAATATCTGAATCTTTTATCGATTTAATTATCCTATTGAAATGTACTATTTGAGCATCGTGATCGCCGCTGTAAAATTCTTTTCTATCTTCAATATTGAAAAGAACATTATCAAGATTTTTGTGTCCTAGCTTGTCTATTAAATTATAAATATTTTGTAAGCTTTCGCGATAACTCTTCACGCCCCTTAAAGATGCAGTATAAAAAATTTTCATATTTCTATTAATTCCTGATCACAAATGCTGTAAATTGTTTAAAAATAGCAATATTGTATTGTATCATAATTGATCCTATCAAAGCACCTCCTACATTCGATTTGGAATCCGCGCACTAATACTTTTTAATTCTTCTCTAAAAGCTTCTTGAGGTGTGCGATAGCCCAAACATTTTCTTGGTCTATTGTTAATCTCGGTAATCATATCATCTAGTTCCCATTGTTGATATTTTGAAAAATCAGTTTGTTTTGGTAGGTATCTTCTAATGAGTCCATTACTATTCTCATTAGTGCCTCTTTGCCAGCTGGAGTAAGGATCACAGAAATAAGTATCTAATCCAAATTTCTTGTGTTGAACATTCTCTGAACCATTATCTAGAGTTGTACTTTTCTTTGCTTGTTTTGGTAAATCATCGAACATTTCAAATGCTTTATCTGCAGTTTCTTTGGCTGTTAAATCTTTAAGAAATTTGTCCATTACAAATCTGGTTTTTCTCTCAACCTCAGTATGGATACCTCCTTTATGATTCTTTCCTACAATTGAGTCACTTTCCCAATGACCAAATATTCTTCTGTTTTCTATCTCTGTTGGTCTATCATGAATACTAACTCTATCTGGTATTCTTAATCTGAGAACTTTTCTACCATACTTTTTTCTTCTCTTTTTTTGTTTTCTAGGTAAGTATTCCCATAAAGCTTTATACTTATTTTGTTTCGCATAAATAAATCTATAAATAGTTTCATGATGAATTTCCCAATATGGATTATTTGGTTTTATAAATTTTAGTCTTCCAGATATTTGTTCAGGACTCCATCCCAATCTTAATTTCTTGATTACATATTTGTAAACAGATTTATTTTTTAGAGAATGTCTATGTCTAGCTTTTATTACCCTTTTTTCAGCTTTAACCTGAGCATGGACAGCTACGTAGTTATTACCAAAGCTATTTCTCTTAATTTCATCTCTGATCGTACTATCACTACGATTTAGCCTATCAGATATTTCTCGCTTACTGATGTTTTGATTTAACCAAATTGATATTTTTTCCCGTTCTAAAGCAGTTAGTTTATTGTGTTTTTTTCCCATCCGCATATTTTACCCCTTGTTGCGAGGTGCGCGGATTCCATTGCGAACTTAGGCCTAACACAAAGCACCTAACACAAATACTAGCTAGATCTGGTATAATGGCAAAATTGTTTTGAGAAATAAATTATGATATTTAGCCAAAAAAAAAATAAATACCCTAGCTCAATTGGCATATTCACAGACACATTGTATATGGCGAATCTATGCAAAATTATCAGAGATGTTGATGCCATTAATTTTGTAAAAAAAATAATAATTAGTAACTACAAACAATTTTTCAAAGAGGATCAATCAGAAATTTTATTAATTGATAAAACTTTTAAATTATTAGCTGATAGTCAAGCTAATGGAATTAGTATTTCAAACTTAAAACAATCAATTGACTTCACCTTTAAAAACATATATTCGAGTGAAAATATGCCAAATATTTTCAAAAAATATAACCAATATAAATCGTTATTAAAGCCAAAATATTACTATTCATTAATTAAAAAGGATATTATTGGTAAAAATATTCTAGACTTTGGAACCGGCAAAGGCCATATGTCTAAATTTTTATTTAACAATGGTTTTAATTCAATTTCAGCAGATGTAATAGATTATAGAGAAATTGATGATATAAACATTCCGTTTATTAAAGTTAATGGAACTAATGACATATCTTCTAAAATACCTTCGCATGACACATCATTGCTAATAACCGTTTTACATCATATATCCGAAGAACACGTAATAAATTCTTTAAAAAAGCTATCCAAAATATCTAAAAGACTAATAATTATTGAAGATGTATGGGATTCATCATATATTTCTGAACAGAAAAAAACAAAAAATATCGAAGAATTCCTTAAATTATCTGAAACAGCAAAAGAAGATTCCATAAAGTTAATGGATTTCTATGGAAATGTAGTTACCCAAGGATTAACAAATATGAATCTACCTTTCCAATTTAAAAGTATCAAAGAATGGAAAGAAATCTTGCATAAAAGTGGTTTTTCAATTAAAAGTATAGAATTTATTGGTCTACCTAAAGTTAGCTTCCATGGATTTTTTCAAGTAAAAATTGTATGTGATACTAAAAAACATAAAAAAGAATCAACTTCAAGTAAATAATATATCTATTATGAACATCTATTTTACCGCATCAGCCAGAGCTACTCCAGAAACAAAAAACAATTATCAAAAAATCTTTGATGCTATAGAAAATTTAGGACATAAAAATATTGATGATTATAGAATTAATACAAATCCAAAAAAATTTTATGCTTCTTCAGATGATAAAAAATCTGAAATTTACAAATATGCACTTGAGTCAATAAAAAAATCTAATTTAGTAATTCTTGAAGTTTCAACGCATAGTATAACCATGGGATATTTAATCAAGTACGCTCTAGATATCAAAATACCAGTCGTTGCCCTTTATACAAATAAAAATGAACCTGGATTTGCAATCGGCATCGAAGACGAAAATTTTCAATTAATTGAATATGAAACAGCAACTATAAAAGACACAATCAAAAAAGCAATTAAATATGCTGGTGATGTTGGCAACATTCGCTTTAACATGTTACTTTCACCAAAACAAAGCATCTTCCTAAAAGAAGCAGCGGAAAAAGAAGGTATCTCCAAAGCAACGTTAATTAGAAAATTGCTTAATAAATATAAAAAAGAATCTATATAAGTTATTGTTTTTTATAGTCCAACTATTAATAAAATAATCATTAATATAAAAGAAACTCCAGACACAATTCCCATTATCCTAAAGCTTTCATTTATTTCATCATCATTTTTTGCGTACATAATCAAATCCTAACATCACTCCACACTTTGCTTAATGTATACGGCATATACATTGACCATAAAAGCCTTCGAAAGATAAAATCCCCCAAATGAAAATTGCAGAAGCAGTAAACTTTGCACAACTTTTTAAGTTTTACAAAGCTAGCTCTGGTTTTAAAACTTATTCTCAATTTGCCAACGCATTAGCAAAAAAAGGCATTGTCTATGATTTAAGTTTGTTTTCTCACTGGCAACGAGGGAGTAGAGTACCTAAAAAAAGAGAACTCCTTTTAATTTTAATTGAAATTTTTACAACCACAGGCTCAATGAGATATCAAGAACAAGCAAATATATTTCTTAAATCTGCCAATAAAAAGTTTTTAAGTAATTTTGAAAAAGAAAAGTTACCTTTATTGCAAAATATACCAACTCCAATTTCGTTGAATTTAGAATTCCAAAATTTTATAATTTTAGATGAAGCAAACAAGAAACTAAAAACTAAAACAGCAATAATAAAACAAAAATTTTATAAATTTAGTTTTTTACTTTCTTCTGATACCTTTCAATATCTTGAAAAAGCCTCTAGAGCAACAAATTCTTCAAAAGCAAATTTTATAAGAAAATTAATTGAAGATCACAAAAAATTTAATAACAGATTCCTGTAACATTCATTTATAATAAGAAAAAATCATGAATGAAAATAAAGTAAAAATTGTTGAGGGATTTTGGATATCTGGAGAAGATAACACTTCTCGGCATGTCTTTGATTTAAAAGACATAGAAATATTGGAAAATGGAACGCCCTCAAAATACTTAGAAGCCTTAAAAAGGCTAGAAAATTGTGCGCTTAAAATAATCACATTAAAAAATTCTGACCTCGAAATACTAGTTTTTGAAAAAACAACTCCTTATACATCAAAAAGCCCTCTAGATCTGATGTTTCTGATTGTATCTCAAGAGTCTGATCATAATATATATAGTATTGATAATATGAGTCCTTTTGAGCTCGGACAAATACTCAGTGAAGCCAAAAAAACACTCGAGTCGCTCTCCGAAGTAGCCAAAAAAACTAGAAAAAATATTGTTCACAAAGCCATCTCAATTAATTTTCACGATGACCCACTTCCTGCTAAAAATGTTTTTTTTAAGAAAAAAACCTACGCACAAACAATAAATTTACTGCATTTACATGTTTTTGTCTTAACAGATGAGGACACTGAAGAAAATAAAAAGGCCAAGCCATTAAGTAAAGATGAAAAAGACACTGTCAATGATCCGACGAACTTTATATTAAGAAGAATACTTTCTATTCCAAGCTTTCAAAGAGATTTATCTAGTGAAAACTTAACAAGAACTAAATCAGATAAAATGGAATTTGAAACCCAAAGCACTGAAAACTTTTCAGATCTAGCAGAATCACTGAAACGGCTGCACACTATGTATTGCCATTATTACCAAGAAATCATAAATCTATTTGTCGATAATAACGAAGAAGATGCCTTGAAAATGCCACTTTATGACTATGAAAAGGTATATGCAAATATAAAAACATATGTACAAAAACTCAGAAGACGCAAAGAAAATGTTAATTCTGAAATTAGTAGACTGACTAATCTGTGGATGCGTCTTGCTAGAATTATTCAAGAATCTAGTAAGGAAGGAATTTTAAATAATGAAAGATTGTTTTTGAGATCTCCTGCGTATACATTACTGCTAGATCTTATTGATAACAGTAATTGGAAAATTACACTAGATCCAAGAGTGATTTCTACCGGAAATGCCTTGAACACTCTCGGATTTCTAAAAAGATCTGAAGAGAGAAAATGCCCAGATAAAAATTGGTGGGATACAAGAAATACAATGGTTAAAAAAATAAAAAGGAATGCGTAATGAATACATATTGCAATATTATAAGATAGTATTGTAGAATATAGCTTGGGAAACTTGAGTAAATTATCAAGAATTAAATAAATTTATGCAGTCAAGAAATGTAGATACACGGCAATATGGTCAATCAAGAAATTTTGCTCAATTGGGTAGATCTCAAATGGATGCTTTTGTAGGAAAAAATAATGAAAGCAGTTGGAGGGGAAAGGATCCCCAAAAACCAGAAAAAAGATTTGGGCCTATTGATTTAGAAGTACAAAACAAATCATCATTAGATGCTGCTGGATTATTCTTTATTGCTAGTAAAGAATTTGATGATGCATGCAAAGCAGCAACTCCTCATCAAATCGAGTCGGCTGTAAATCTTGCGCAACAGATATATGAGAAAGAAGGAAATCCAGATGGTGAAGCAAAACCTGATGATCCCGATACAGTCGTAAATCTTGCGCAAAGTATGCTCGACGACGAAACAATCCCCAGTGGTGATGGAAAAAAATCTGGTGATGAAAAAACCCCCGATCAAGCTCCTCACATGAGATCTGAACATTCTTCAATAATTATGAGGCTGACATTATTATTACTTTTATTAATGATATTTGCAGCAGCTTGTGCCCCTATGCCTATAAATGCCAATGATACACCATCACCAGTTGCTACTAGATATGAACCGCATCCTACAGATACTGCTATAGCTACATCAACTCCTATTATTACTGGAGTTTTCACAGTTAGCCCAAAAGCTCCAACTATAGGAACTGCAACTGCAGAAACTAACCCAACTCCAATAGTATTAGTATACCCAGAAAGTGACATGGATTGGGTAGATGCGGGAGATTCAAACGATAATAAAGAACTGATTGAAGCACAAGCTCCAGGTGCCCCAGCAATCATGGAAAAAATCTTGAAAGATAGAGTAGCAGAAATGAATAAACAAGGTAAGGCAAATATTCGAATTGTTCAGTTCCATTATGGACTTGCAAAACATGGTTGGAGTATCGTATTTTCAGACCAAAATGGTCAAATATGGTACGCCGTTGGTGCAGGGACTGATATACCATATATCCAACTAGCACCTTTTAATATAAATTCTGACGAATGGGAGCTAACAACAAAAGCACTCTCTGATCCTGGAAATACTCAAGAATTGATGAAAAGTAAAGATGGAAAATTTTTTACTGTTTTTGAAAGAGATAGTAAGGGACGACCAGTATCATGGTTGAATCTAAAAAAT
>PFJN01000046.1 GCA_002783105.1 Candidatus Pacebacteria bacterium CG_4_10_14_3_um_filter_34_15
TTGGGTTTTGATTATGAAGCAGCAGATCTAGTTCTAAAAGAAATTGTTGACAACAAAAAAGATACTTCGGAAATAAATATTGAAAATATTCCTCAGGAAATTGTCGAAAAGGTTATAAAACGCATCAAAAATCAAGCATTCAAACTCGAAGTTCCGTATAGATTGTAAATTGATATTCTAACCTATCTCATTTTTACTGAAATAAAAAACCTCAGCTGTATTTAAGCTGGTGTCGTATACTGCCAAGCTTGCCTTCTCAATTATACTGCTACTTGCAGCAAAACTAGTACTTCCCGGATTCAATACATAAGTTGAACCAACTAACTCTTGTCTGGTTTCGTGAGTATGACCCGTAAAAATAGCATTATATTGACCAGATAGAATCAATGCATTTAGAACTAATTTGTCGTGTCCGTGATAAACCGCAATTTTCTTTTCATCAACTTTTAATTCAAGTACATCATTTAAAGCAAATTCTATTGGATTAGATAATTTGCTATTCCTCTCAAAAATTCTTTTAATATCACCCTCATTATTTCCAAAAACACTTTTAACCGGAACTCTAAAATCAAAAAAAGTCATATCAAAAAAATCAAGAGTAAAAGGCGAAACCCAATCGCCGCAATGAACAATCATCTCCACGTTCTCATTTTTGAGAAGATTTTTAAAATAAACGATACTTTCAAGCCTATCATGCGTATCCGAAATAACTCCAATTTTCATAAAAAGACCTTTCAATATAAATTTGAAAATTATTTAATATCATGTGTTTATTTTAACAGATTTTTTCTGATACAATCTCCACCTATGACAAGTAACATCAAATCTAAGGAGTGCGTTAACCCTAAACATTGTGCTAAATATGGTTGCCATATTAGACAATTAATTTTAACTGAACTAACATATGTAAAAGAACCAGAATATTATATGCGAATGTATGGAAAAAATTACCCTCTAAGAATCATCCAATTATTGAACATGTTATGCGAGGAAGATAATGATTTAGTTCTGAGAGTAAACCAAGCTGTCAATGAATATTACGGGGACTAGTGAAGGATGTTGAAATCTATTTTTATGCTAATCCAAGATCTTTCAGCTTATCTGTTGCATAGTATCTAACATACTTTCCTTCTCTACTTGGATTTACTAAATCTAGAACTTCCAAAGTTTTAAGATCCTTCATCGCAGTTTGCCTCGATATATTATTTACAGTTGAATGAGAAGTTGTTGTTGTTGATGCATTTTGTTCTGAAATAAAATAAAAAACCAATTGTTTTTGTCTATCATTTAATGGTACTTCATCACTTAATAATTTTTCAACTTTTTGGTTTTGATCTAGCTGTTTTTCTATATATTGATTAAAGTCAGTCATTGCTTGGGTTATTTTATTTAAATGATAATCAAGAAAATATGTTAAGTCATTATTATCTTGTTCTGTATAAATATATGCCATTGCATATTGAATTGGAGATCTCTTAATTACTGTGGAAATTGGAATATATGCAAATGTCCAATAATCTTTTTTTAATAAATACCAATAAAATAAAGCTCTTGCCAACCTTCCATTTCCATCTGTAAATGGATGTAGATATCCTACCCAAAAATGAATAAATATTGCTTTTATAATTGGGTGGACAAAACTTCCTTTAAGATCATTGTTAGCATATTCGATTAAGTTATCAATTTCTGTATTTAAAAATGACTCATTTGGTGGAATATGTGTTGTGTACATCTGAGCACCAATCATTCCTTGCACAACAATTTCATCATCATTTCTTCTAAATCTTTTTTGTTCTGATATGTCTAATGTTTTGTCTGTCAAGATAGAATGCAATTCAAAAAGCATTTCTCTGGAAAGTGATCTTGTTTTAAACTCTTCTTCCAAAAAAATCATAGCCTGATAATTGTTAAGAATCATCTGCTCAGATTTATTTTTAGGTTTACTATTTTCTAAAATTAATTTTTTTGCGGCAGCCCTTGTCGTATGAGCTCCTTCAAGTTGACTAGATGCAATTGCTTCTTCAATTACTCCCCTACTTATATAAAGTTCTTTATTGCCCACTGGAATTTTTGAACGAGGAAAAAGTCCTCCGCCAGCAAGCATATCTAGTTCATGGAGTTTTTCATCTACATATGACAAACGAACCCATTTAAAATGATCCCCTTCAGTTGATCTTATTGGTGTCTCAATTGAAGTGACATCTCTATATGCTCTGATTAATAACCACATTTCTTCTGCTGTTAATTCACTCGGTAGAGTTTTATGTTTAAATTTATCCCAATATATATATTTTGGACTATTAGCAGTCGAAAATATTTCTTTTAAATATGAGCTGTTTTTTTTAAATGCTTCTGCTAGATTTAGATTATTAGTTAAATCTACCTTTGGTTTTTCTAAACAATATAATTCATTTACTAAATTCTGTTTATTTATCATATTAATTTAATATTTCTTAACATGTTAACAACATGTTAATACTGTGTCAATAGTTAACATGTATTATAAAATAATACACCAAATTAAAAATAATTAATTTGCTAATTATTTTTTTGGAACATAGTTTCTTTTCAACTCTTCAACTTCTTCTTCTGAGGTACCAAGCAATTTCCAAATCTCTTCTGCAATGGCCTGATTTTTTGAATCTCCAGTTTCCCAAAGACGAGTAGCTGCGATCTCCCTGACAGCTAGATCTTGATCTAGTTCATCTATATTTTTTAAATATTCTTCAATCATTCTTTTTGATCTTTCTGACATAATTTACTCCACTAAATAACTTATAAATTCCTTTCGTGATTTATTCTACTTTGCAGGGACTAGTGAAGGATGTCAGAATTTATTACTATAATTTTTCTTTACTCTTCAGTAAATATTCTTAGATAATCTGAATAAACAAACTGTCTAGCATAGTCCCTCTTTTCACCATTCTGATTGAGAATTCCCAATTCAACAAACTTATTTAACAATCTATTTGCTCCTTGACGAGTATAACCAGTCCAAATAGTCATTCTATTAATATCAATAATAGGTAATTTATAAAGATGTCTTAAAACTTTTAATCCCATTTCTGATGCTTTTCCAAATTGGTGTATTTTTAATTCGTCTTTCATTTTCAATTCATTAATCTCCTTTGAAGTCCTGATTGCATCTTTTGAAACTTCAACTATCCCTTCTAAAAAAAACTCAATCCAAGGAATAATCTCTCCTTTTGAATGATAATTATCAATTAAATCAAAATACAAGTTTCTATGCTTTCTAAAAAAAGCCGATAAATATAACACTGGCTTTTCTAAAACACCTAGTTTATTCAAGTAGAAAGTTATCAACAACCTGCCTGTTCTTCCATTTCCGTCTAAAAATGGGTGAATCGTTTCAAACTGAGCATGGAGCAATGCTGTTTTAATTAGTGGAGTAAATCCGTCTTGTGAATACAAAAACTTTTCGAAATCATCGAGATTTCTATTCATTTCCATTACTGTTGGTGGAATATATTTTGCAGAATTTATTGTTGTTCCACCAATCCAGTTTTGAGATTTTCTAAACTCTCCTGGAGTGTTTAGTTTATCTTCTGGGTTCGACAATAAAACATGATGTATTTCTCTGATTAACCTCAAAGAAAGTGGTAATTCTTCCACTCTTTTTAAACCAAAATTCATTGCATCAATATAATTTTGAATTTGAGTTACATCTTTTGGCAAATCAATCTTTATCTCTGCA
>PFJN01000037.1 GCA_002783105.1 Candidatus Pacebacteria bacterium CG_4_10_14_3_um_filter_34_15
TCAAGCTATATTTATTAATATCATTCAAGCCAGCACCAAATTGGTGTGGGCCATAACACTTTTAATTACAGGAATAACTTCATCATTAATGACTTTCACTTGGTATGTTGCCGCACCAATAGTGCCAGTACTTTTTTGGAAAAGGTTTGTAACTAAAAGTACTGTCATAAATTTCAAAACTCATAATTATAAATTACAAAATCAAATACTAATGCTAGCAAAGCATTCTGCGGTAGACTTGATCGCTACTGGATTTATTGAAAACATTGACGTTTTATATTTACAAAAATATTTAAGTACCTATGAGGTTGGTTTGTATTCTGGAGTATCTCGAATAGCAATGATATTTGCACTTATTGCATACTCTTTGGGTAATGTCCTGTACCCAAGAGTCGCTAAATACAAAAATAAAGAAGACATTAAAACTTTTATTAAAAAGGCATTTGTCATCGTAGCACTTTCAGCAATCGGATTTCTTTTATTTTTACCTTTTGGCAAATTAACAATTCTACTGACCATTGGATCCGAATATATTTCTGGTCTTAACATTCTTTATCTTCTAACTGCTTCCTCATTCATTGCAGTCGCAGTCGTACCATTCATTGCCTTATTCTTTAGTTTCAAAGCAAACTGGTATTTCTCGGTTAGCGGCATTCTACAACTCATTGTCATACTTATCGGAAATGCAATTTTTGTGCCCAAATATGGGCTTGAGGCAGCTGCTTGGACAAGGATAATCACCAGAGTTATGCTATTGGTGTTCACCATAGTCACAAGTATGTTTTTATATAAGAAAACATTTAATAATGAAAATTAACAATAGGGGCTAATTAACTTCTTCAGTTATCTCAGTAAATTCATAAGGAGCTTCGACATTATTAAAAATGAATGCGCGATTATCAAGAATTGGTAGGCTAGTCTGAAAATAATAATTTAAAATCATTCTAAAGGTGTTTACAGGACTCATCCCATCAGTAAAACCTAATTTTTTATAATCCACAGGTTCATTCCATACATCTT
This sequence comes from Candidatus Pacebacteria bacterium CG_4_10_14_3_um_filter_34_15, assembly GCA_002783105.1. Classification (GTDB taxonomy): domain Bacteria; phylum Patescibacteriota; class Microgenomatia; order UBA1400; family PJMF01; genus VFLK01. The sequence continues at coordinate 1,021 of PFJN01000037.1, forward strand.
TATCGGGCATATAAATAGAATTGAAAATTCTTGTATGTATTTTGTATGAATCAGTATTATTAGGAAGAATTGCAGTTTCTCCACCTTCATTAAAATATTCTTGAGGAAGGTAGGGACCTTCGTCAGATTGAAAAATTACAACTGAAGGTCTATCTGAATTTGATCGAATAGCAACTATTAATTTTTCCATTATTAAATTAGCACAATTTAACTCTACCAAATAACCCTCCATGGGGGATTGTTTTCTAATCTCATCAAATGTTAAGGGTTTGCAACTTGTTGAAAACGTGTTCGGTTCATGGGGAATTAAAAAATGTGCAAAAACAAATTTAGGAGGATCGTCATTCTTTGCAATCATTCGATCGAGACGATAGTCAAGGTTTAGTGATATCAAATTCAATCTTTCGACTCCTGAATAAATTTGTTTAGACTCAAAAATTCCACGAAAAACATTTAATAAAGTTCTTTCGTATATATATAAATGAAACTCATCAAAGTCGGAAAATAAATTAATATTTTTATCAGCAAAATCACTTCTTTTTGTCCCATCCCAAAAACTTCCCACTAAATCAAACTCATATCCATTTTGTTTTAAAAATCTAGCAACTAAATTATCTTGAATTAAATTTTCATATACAACATTTCTATCCTTGTGGTTTTTTCCTATTAAATTTTCTAATGAATATAAATAATCCATATTCAAAGATGATGATAAAGATAGATATGTGTTTGGATAGTTTGCTATGCTATCTTTTCCCACCCAAAATCCCTTATTTTCCAAAGAAACTAATTCTGCATTATTATCAAAATTAAAATATTCTTGCAAAATATCTTCTCTTCCATATCTATCAAATATCACATAATAGATATCGGGTCTCATACCCAAAGAAATATTTGAAGAATCTATGTTTGATACATTTGTCGATAAATATTCTTGAATTTTTCTTGATGCTAAATAGCTTTTTATCTCAAATGGAATTATTTGAATTAAATTTAAAATTACCAACGAAATTGCGATAATGTTGATAAATTTTGAGAATTCAGAAGGGAAATGTTTAATTTTAATTATTAGAATACCTATTAAGAATAAAAATATTCCATTAAATAGTATAAGAAACAAATTTAAACTTATTGGCAAATAATTAGCTAAACTCGAATCTCCAAGTTTTAAGTATATATAGCCGTATGAAAAAAATAACAGAATCCATACGGAAGTAATAAAACTGGTTTTCTTATCTTCTACAAATATAAGCTTGATAATAGAAAAACTAATAATAGCAAAAAATATTGAATAAAACAAAGGAATGAACAATCTTGAAATTCCTAATTGATCCATGTTATATGTAAAAATAGCCAAAGTAGGAAACATTGAAAGAAGTATGGGAGAAATTAAACCATTAATTTTTTTCATTAATTTTAGATTTTTTTTTCATTAAATATATTTTTCTTAACGAACCCTTTTTCACAGATTTCTTTTCTAGAATATCAAAGTATTTCAGGAATACTTTCTCGAATGACTCTTCATCATAACTAGGAAAAATATCTTCTCTGCTTGACAAAAGAATCTTAACTTTGGAATCAGTTTTTGGCACAAACTCAATAATAAGATATTTTCCTAAATTAACAAAGAATTTTGCTAATTGTTCAAAAGGAACATTGTTTGAAATTGACAAATGATGAATAAGCGCCAAAGCCATGATTAGATCACTGGGGCCTCTTTCAAGCAGTGATTTCCTTTCTTTAAAATTCCATCCTAAGCTTGGCGTAGGATTTGTCAAATCCATGATTAAAGGTAATATGTGCTTTTCATTCTTTTTTTTAACATTTAGATAATTGTATTCGACTGCTAGGGGGTCGATATCAAAACAAACTGTTGAAATATTCACATCGCTGGCGAGCCTACTAAATTCACCCGTGTTACCTCCCAAGTCCCATACACTTTTGGGTCTAGCTTTCTCAATCATTTTTTTAATAATGCTTTTTTTCATATTAAATGCAGATTCTGAATAATTGGTGAAATTGTAATAATTTTCCCACTCAGTCTTTGACTTTATATGTTTGAGATTTGAAATTAACTTGCTCAAATTTTCTAATATTCCTAATTGCATAGTTTTAGATATTTTAGGAATGAATTTTGATGTTTTATCACCCTTATCTGCATATGATTTTTGATTTTTTGAATGAATATAAATATGAGATAAGATTGAAAAATTAAATAAAGTTGATTTTGGCAATAATTTGCTAACTAAATCCAGTGGAATACCATCTAAGAATATTTTACTCAATTGATTTAATCGAAGGTCTGTCTTTGACTGAAGGAGCAAAGGACCCAAAAAATGTTGACAAAATTGTTGATATGCAATCCAAGGACTATTATTTTTATATTTTTCAAAAGACAAAAGATCTATTAGGAGTGGTTCTCCATTTAAAAATTGAATATTGTATGCACTTGCATCCTTTAGTGACATATTATGCTCTAAAGATATTCTCTGAACTTTTAGTGTTAATAAAGCTGCATCTTTTAATTGAGAAAACGACCATTCGTAGGGATAAGAAATAAATGGAATTTTAACAACCTTCAAACATTTGTAACCGAAATTAATTTCATTATATTCATTAAACGGTAGAATTAATTTTTCATCTATTAGTATTTTGCTCAAACCAGATTTAATAAACTCAATATAATTCTCCTTATATTGCTCGTTTATTTTTCT
>PFJN01000049.1 GCA_002783105.1 Candidatus Pacebacteria bacterium CG_4_10_14_3_um_filter_34_15
GACTTGAACCGTAGGTGAAAGTCAGCACATCAAGCGATGAGCTTGAGAAATGTGTCCAGACACGAAGTAGTCTGGGACACCTCTCCTGGGCACAAGACGAATTTGGTTCAATGTAAATTAAGCTTTTAGCCTTGAGAAACTGTATTGTAGAGGCTAATTTGCCATTCAACTCGTCTTCCTCATCACATCTATTTTATATTTAGCCTGGAAAATGGTTCAAGTCCTCTCCTCTTATTTATACCTGCAATAATTGGTAGAATTGTTTCATGGCAAACAAACTTTGGTATATTCAACAACTTGATCTATTCAAGGGTATTGCTCACGATAAATTGAACAAGATGGACAAATTGTTTGCGATGAAAGAATATTGCAGAAGAGAAGTGATTTTTGAGCCAGGCGATAAGGATAAAGTATTTATCGTAAAGACGGGTCAAGTTGAACTCTATCAGCTTTCTCCCTCTGGGAAACGTGTCATTATTGAGCGATTATTACCTGGTAGTATCTTTGGAGATTTTGGTATTGAGGGTGAATCAGAATTATTTGTTGAGGCGACTACCAACTCGTATGTCTGCTCATTGCAGAAAGACAAGTTTTTTACTCTAGTATCCATTAATCCTGACTTGTCAGAAAAGCTTATGAAGCAACTATTTCAAAGACTTCTCCATGTCGAAAAGCGGATGTCATCGGTGGCATCAGACAACGCGTTTCAAAAGATTGTGAAATTATTTTTAAGCTTGGGTACTAAAAAAGCTGCTCAGATGATGGAACTCCCACATAAATTAACCCATGATGAATTATCGCAAATGTTAGGGATTAGCAGACAAACGGTAACCACCCTGATTAACCAGCTAGAGAAAAAGGGATTAATAAAGCGCAGTGGAAAAGTTATCACGTTCAATCCTCAGAGCCTCCAGAATCTCGCTTCTTGAGTTTTTGTCGTGTAGGCGACGGAAATACGCTTCAGAATGCTTCATCATAGATATATGAAAGGCATTCACGTTTGTGATGACAATCCTGATCTCTCAGTACTAAAAGAGGGTGATACTCACGCAAACAAGAGGAGTATATTTATGAAACTGAATAGAAATCAAATTATTGCACTCGTTATTGTAGTTCTAACAATTGTGATGGGAATTGGTCGGATAAAAGACGATAAGACTGTCGCAAGCGATGTACAGAGTGAGCTTATGGTGGATATTCCCCAAATCTCCCCTCATTATTTTGATTATTCACGAGTTAGTCTCGCCAAAGCTAAGCAAAATGGTAATACTGTGCTTTTTTTTGCTGCAACCTCATGGTGTAACACTTGCTCAGCCCTAGATTTAGAGCTGAAAGAGCAAAGTGACACATTGCCGGAAAATATTTCGATTCTCAAAATTGACTATGATCATGATACGGCTATGAATACTGCTTACAGAGTCACGTCTCAACACACCATGATCATGTTGGATCAGAGTGGAAAAGAACTAAAACGGTGGGTTGGCGGGGACATAAACGAATTAAAGGAGCAGATACAGTAATATGTTTTTACTTATACTAATTGCCTTTGTTTCAGGATTGTTGACTGTATTTTCACCGTGCGTGTTGCCTATATTGCCCATCATTTTAGCCAGCGGGATTGATGGCAAAACCATTCGCATCAAAGGCATTATTAGCGGTTTAGTCGTCAGTTTTACCGTAGCTTCACTTCTTTTGGCAACTGTCGTTAAAGTACTTGGTATTCCTGCCGATACGATTAGAGATTTTGCAGTACTCCTTTTGGTTATTATGGGGATAAATTTAGTGTTTCCTGATATTTGGCAGAAAATTCAAGGTAAGATTGAAGAGTATTGGAGAGTTTCACCATCGCAAAACAAAGAAGACTCATTTATGGGTGGATTTATCACGGGCGTAAGCCTAGGGATTGTTTGGACACCTTGCGCGGGTCCAGTTTTGGCAACCGTAGCAACGCTGGCGGCTGTCTCTTTTTTTTCACTCTCTACATTTTTTATTGCCTTGGCGTATGCCCTGGGACTAGGAGTTCCTTTATATTTTATTTCAATCGGAGGCGAAACGATTGCAAATCGCTTGGGTTTTGTAAAGAAGAATAATCAAAATATTAGGCAAATCTTTGGAATTATTATACTGATGACGGCTCTGCTTATTTTCTCTGGTATTGATCGGCGTATCCAGACATGGACATTGGACAATCTTCCCTCCTATTGGACACAAGTTGGCTCAGCGTTTGAAACCAAACTGAATGTTAATCAACTACTGAAAACGCTTAAAAAATAACTATGAAACAAATCATTAAAAAAGACATTTATAAACCAATCATTCTCACTATCTGGGGAGTGCTCATTGTAATATTTCTATGGCAAGTAATTAGGCTCAACATTCCGCTACAAAACTACCCCAGACTTATTGCCGATACAATTCAACAATTTGGAATAGTGGCGCCACTATTATTTATTTTTTTGTTTGCGATACGACCACTAATCTTTTTTCCGGCGACACTTTTGTCGGTATCCGCCGGATTTCTCTTTGGGCCCTGGAAAGCAATTGTAATTTTGATGATTGCCGAAAATCTTAGTTCGTTCGTATCGTATTCAGCGGGAAAGTATGTGGGAAAAGACATGTTGCAAAAGATGGACTCAAAAAATATTTGGCTCCATAAATTTGAAACGTATTTTCATCATAATGAGTTTTTAACAATTCTGATTCTACGACTTATCTATGCTCCCTTTGATTTGCTTGGTTATTTTGCCGGTGCCAGCAATATTAGTTACAGATCATTTGCTCTGGCCACCATTGTTGGCATAATCCCTGGGCTCACCACAGTGGCTTTTCTTGGAAGATCGGCCACACATCCTTTCTACCTCCTCATCTCCGCCTTTTTCTTTGTAATCGGCATATTTATATCAAAAGTACTTAAATTTCGTTATAGTAAAGAGAGATTATGAAATCAGAGACCAAGTCATTTGATTATATTATTATCGGTGCAGGGTCAGGCGGATTACTGGTTGCAGTAGGACTGCTTCGTCTAGGTAAAGACGTGGCGGTAGTCTCAGAAAATATTGGGGGAGATTGTACTCACTACGGATGCGTCCCCTCAAAGACACTACTTCATTTGGCAAAAGAGTATCAGAAAGAGCCAAGCACTTACATACAAAACACCCTAAGAGCTAAGGCGTTCGTAACTGTCAGAGATACCATCAAATCATTTGCGACTGAAGAGGATGATATTATTCCCCAAAATCGGTATTTTAAAGGAACAGCAGAATTTTTGAGTACCAATACGCTAAAGGTAATTCTTTCTGGCGTTGAAACAATTTTAAAGTTCAAGAAAAAATGCATTATTGCCAGCGGCAGCAGTCCAGTCAGAATGGAAATTCCAGGAATTCCCAAAGAGCGTTTGATCACCAACGAAGAGTTTTTCTATCTAAAAAGCCTGCCTAAATCTATCTCTATCATTGGTGGTGGACCAATTGGCGCTGAACTTGCAACGGCCTGTGCTGGCTTTGGAATCGAAACTCACCTGACATCAAGAAGCTATCTTCCCAAAGAGCCAGAACTTATTTCAAAAAAGAGTCTGGAGTTGTTAATCAAATCTGGAGTCAAATACCACTCTGCCAAACCAGTAAAACTTGAAAATGGAAAGTTAAAGCTTGATGATGGAACTGAGATTAATGAAACAGAATATTATCTACTAGCGCTTGGAAGAATGCCTAATACAAACATACAACTCGTAAAAGCTCGCGTTAGTTATGATAAAGCTGGTATCAAGGTTGACCGCAATTTGATTACCTCAAATCAAGCCATCTTTGCCATAGGAGACTGTACTCAAAATCCCCAGTTTACTCACTTAGCGGCCAATCACGGCAAATTTGTGGTTAAAAAAATCTTAGTGCCATTTGCTAAACGTAGAATACGGGCACTTCCCAGAGTGACATTCATCAACCCCAGCATTGCTTCCGTTGGTACTATTGCTGAAACAAATGCGTCGCATCTCTTTGAGCTTAACTTCAATAGTTTAGATCGGGCAAGAACCAACTTTGAACAAAATTCCAGGGGAGTTATTTCGATTGACGTGAGAACGGGACTTGTCTTAGGCGCTTCGCTACTTGGAGAGTTTAGTGAAGAGCTCATTAATGTAATAACTCTCATGATGGATGAACAAATATCTGTCCTTCGAATGTCCGACTTTATTTCACCCTACCCGACGTATGGCAATATTCTTCATACCATCAGTCGGGACTATATGGCCTATCTTTCTCAAAACTGGAAAAAATATCCAATTGGTTCAGTCAAACAATTTATTTCCTATCTCACTCATTAAATATGTTAAAAACTGGCACAAAAGCACCCGATTTTTCCTTAAAAGATATCTACGGAATCCAGCGGTCACTCACTGAGTACAAAGGGAAAAAATTGATGATCTCCTTTTATCGGTACGCAGCGTGCACGTTTTGTAATTTACGCATAGCGGAGTTAATCAAACTACACCCAGAGTTTTCGAGTAGTAATATGGAGTTTTTAGGGTTTTTTCAGTCACCAAGTGAAAAGATTCTTGAATATGCGGGTGCCAAAAAGCCACCCTTCCCTCTATTTCCCGATCCCAAAAGAGAGATTTATACATTATATGGAGTCGAACAATCTTCACGATGGAAATATTTGCTTGGAATGTTGAACATCCCTAAATTATTAAGGTCATTTAAAAATGGGGTGCATTGGGGAGATACAGACGGGGATTCATTTTTAATCCCGGCTGATTTTCTCGTTGATGAAAACCAAATGATTCATACGGCTTATTATGGGAAAGATATTTCTGACCACTTACCCGTTAATGAAATGCGAAAATTCGTTCGGAATGATTCATAAATATTATTAAAATTTTAAAGGAGGTAGATATGGACAGTGTACAAAAAGGTAAGATTACTATGTATGGAGCAACTTGGTGCGGTGATTGCTTGCGTGCAAAAGCATTTTTAGACGCTCTGGGATGTGAATATGAATTTATAGACATTTCCAAAGATGAGTCTGCAGTTGCTAAAGTACTGGAAATAAATAACGGGATGCAATCAATCCCGACTATTCAATTTCCTGACGGAAAAGTTTTAGTTGAACCATCCAATGCGGAGTTACAAACTGAAATTACTAGTCTTCATGAGAATAATCTAGTAATCTGCCATAAGCAGATGGACGAACAAGCTAAATAGATTTTGTCGACTCTCTTTTTGACATGTAATCAATTACTAGGACTAGCAATAGTCCTAGTAATGTTGTGACTATAGATTTGAAAGACCAGTAATCAGTCGCCGTTGTTATTCCTAGAATATGGAAGAGGTGAATGAGTTCATCAATAAATAGACCTATGCCAATTCCAAAAAATAGCTTCGAGGATTTCTTCGGCAGTATTGCAGATACTATCATGAGTACCACCCCAGTATACATATGATGCCAACCATCGATTTTCTGACTCTGGAAAAAGCTACTATTCCAGGCAATATAGAGACAAATTCTTGTTAAAATTATTGTAGAAAGTATTATTTTATTCATAATTTATTTTAATACTTTTATGTACGAATTCCTAAGAAATTTAATATATACAACTAATCTCGCTTTGTGTGTTTGAGAATTTTCTTCTACATGTATTTTCCGTACCCAATAAAGTTAAATAAATCTACGGCGAAGCCGCCGTCCTCAAGACGGCGCATAAATTCTCTGCTTTTGGCTTGCGATAATATGTTTAGGCTACCTTCCCAGAGCACCTTGCGATCAATAATCGCTAGTTTTCGGTGATGATTGCCAGTGCACATTAATACTTGGATTCCTACAGCCTCAAATTCCTGTATTTCTACTTCGTACTGATCATCATAGCCATTTGTGTGTTCCCGTGGGTCACGGGTCACTACGTAGACTTTTACGCCACGCGCCACAAGTCGCCTAAATACTGGCCAAAATGTCTTCATTCTGGCTATGGTTATAAAAGGACTTTCGATAATTACCTCGCTCTGACTTTGCTCTAGGTCAGAGAGAAAATGAAGGTAGAAAGTTTTCTCATCATGCAAAGAGGTTTTAATCATGTGAATCCTCCTCGGACTTTGATTGATACACTTCCATTAACCTGGCAAAATGCACTAGGTAATTGTCGGAGAGCGGTTCAAAATAAGAACCGTCCTCCGCACAAGACAGATTTGGTTCAATGTGGATATGAATCTTAGCCTGGATTTGTAATCTTTTGTTCTTAATTATTGGTAGCATCCTGTCTTCCTTCTTCTAATTCTTCTGTATTTAGCCTTGAAATTGGTTCAAGTCCTCTCTCCACCATGATTCGCCTGTCCAATATCTCCTGAATATCAACTTATCGAATAAATTGAGTGGGTAAACATCATTGGATCATCTGAGAAAACTTGAGTTAAAGTCCCTACATTCAGCTTTATTGTATAATCTAACAAGATGGTAATCATATGGTAAATACTTTCTGGATGTTTTTTACTGCTATCGCGCTCTTCTGGGTTCTCCCGTTTCTGACATCTATTATTTTTCCGGCTACTGTTATCCCTCTCGTGGTCTCCTGGATTATGAATAGAAAAAAGAAGACAGTCCCTTCGATTGGCTGGTTTGTTCTCTTCCTCGTCCTGGGAGGGCTAATTGCCTATTTTTTTTGGATATTTTGTATTCGTGATGTCCTGTACCATGAGTGGGATCCGGGATTTGAAGCTTTCTATTCTTTTTTTGGTCGGGAGCCGATCAGTCTGAACGGACATGGAAGTTGGATTGCCACAGGTTGGAAAGAATAACCAAAAATATAGACAATTCGTGTAAGGTCATAATACTGTAATTATACACTTTGCGAAAACCTTTTTTGAGCGGAAACTGAACGATGCTAGCGATAAATAGAAATGTCCCCTAACCAATTGGTTGAGTTTTTTGTTATTTGTTTCTCTAGTGTTGGGTAGTTTTTTGATTGTTGTATATTCAAATGGTATTTGACAATATTTCCCCTCATTTTTTATCAAAAATTGGTCCCACTAATTGATAATAAAGTGCTAAAAAATTTAAAACAGCATGAGAAATAGAAACAAGAATTAGGTTTGGATAGGATAAATAAATTAACGCATAAATTATTCCTAAAATAAAACCAAAGAATACATTTCTAAGCGAATTTGGATAGATTATGTGCAGATACGCAAAAAGTATGGCGCTAGTTATTACTGTGGTTGCTAACGAAAAATTAGCTGAAAGTAAAACAGGAATTAACAAACCACGATAAACAAATTCTTGGAGGAAGCTCACTACAAGAAATCCATATTGAAAATGAGGCAAAAGAAATGGGCGCTTAACAGTTTTTTGTTTGGTAATTTTTACATAAACAAGCAACACAAGAGTAATAATTATAGTAACTAATGAATAAGGAATAATTCCTTGAGCTAGGTTATCGAATCTAATTCCCAGATAATATGGTGTATAGGAGTGATAAATTATTAAAAATAAAATAAATAAAAACCCAGTTAAATGCGCAATGTAGCGAAATTTATACGGGAAAATTTTAAGTTTAACTAGTAGAATTGGTAAAATTAAGGACGTAATTAAAATCGTTGGGTTCATTGTGAATCTATATTTGAGGCTTTGCTATTTTATCAGGATTTGTAATCAATTCCCTTTTATCATATTACTTATTTATATCAAATATTTAGCCATATAGATACAAAAAAATCCGCTAATTTCAACATTTATGCTGAAGGCGGACTCTTTTGTCTCAGAACGAAGTTCCCGGTGAGGAAAAACCTTCTGAGGTAAAAGTATAATAGCAATATACTATAAGATTGTCAATAGCTATCAAAACTAATCAAAATATATAAAATTATATTGCCCATTTGTATGGTCTACGAGGATTTGTACAGCCCCACGCATAATCTGAAGGATCAGAATTATATGATTTAATGTCACAGCGTGCGAATGGATCAGCAACACAGTATTCTTCTGTATTCACATCATCAGCAAGCAAACATTGGATCACATTACTATTTGTTGCATAATAACTTTTTATTAAGTGTCTTTGTCCAATTGCACAGTAGCCATCACATCCTTTATCCGCAACACAGTAATTAGTACAACCATATTGAATTAATTTATCAGAAGAATTACACGTCCATGGGTATTTTGGGTACTCTGGTTCGAAATCTCTGCAAAGAAGTTCTTCCTCTGTCATGTTTGATTCTTCGTTTCCACCCGAGCCTCCATTTCCAGCATTCTCAACAATATTACCTAGTTCATAATTGCCAAAACAAAAATAACACTCTGACCTATTTTCAAAACATCTCGGGTTAAAATCCCCGTTTTGAGAAAATATCGTAAAGGGGTGTTGTTGATAAGCTTTTGAATGAGGTTGAAAACAGAGCAATAATTCATTATTTATTTCGTTTGTTGTGATGTAAAGTTCTTCAAATTTATCGTTGTTTGCAACAAAATTTTGCTTTAATTCGCCTAGAGAAATGATATTAGCGACTAAAGATTGACCTTGAGAAGATGAAAGCGTAGTTGTTTGAATTGAAGAGTTCCAGGGAACTTTATTTTGACTGATTAAGTATCTGGAGGCAGCATTTGATAATGTTTCAGAAATTTGTATTAAACTTATGTCTCTGCCACGATTTATTTGTTCTATTGGATTAAGAATTACAATAATCGCAATGGAAAGAATTGCAAAAATTGTGAGAACTATTAAAACTTCAATTAATGAAAAGCCTTTAGACATATTATTGTGTAGATGTTGATGCTTCATTTATTGTATTAGTAAATTCTAGTAAATCAGTATTTTCTTTTAATTTGATGCCAGAACTACGGTCGTCGTAGCGCATTTCTGTCATCCATTGATTAACCGACTCTGCCCAACTGCCATCACTTGGTGGGGTATATTTTTTCATGATTTTATAAGGAGTATCCAGGCCAATGTCAATGTAATTCTTTTTTAAGCTTTTGGCTGCTTGCTCAAAGTTAGCTTCAAAACTTGGAAACATTGTTACTGTTTTGCCGTAAACTCCAAAACCTAAACAATTATATGATTCGACAACATTACCGTTTTCATTAAGTGGTCTAGGAGTACTGACACACAAGTTGCTTTCTTGCATTGCAATTGCAGGTAGTAATCTAAAATCTAGATTATATTCATCTGCTAATTCAACAAAAAATTTTCCAAAGTAGTCTTCTGGCACAAGTGGATGATTAAGTCTTCTTACACCAAGTGGTTTTGGAGTGTTGTACCTTTTTAAAAAATTAGCAACAATTACGGCTCGGGCATCTTCTGATTCAGAAATAGTTGTGGCTCCCAAGATTTCTGCGCTATCTTTTGCTCTATTTTCGCGCGCTATCAGAACATTATCTTGATACTTATCTTTTTCAAGAAAAGAAACAATATTTTTTTGATAAAATGTAAATCCAGCTACAGTAGTAAAAATTACTCCGACAGATAATAGACACCAGGCAAATACAAAAAATATAGCTTTCATAATTAATGGGCTTAGTATACCAAATTAAGAGCCAATTGACATTTTAGTCTGGAAATGGTATCCTATAATATAGAATAATTATGAAAAAGTTATTATTTTCTACAGTTTTGATTTGTTTAACACTTCTGCTAAGTGTTGGGTCTGCCCAGGCTTTTGAGGCATCAAAGTTAGGTGTACACATTCTTAGTATTAATGAATTAGATGATGCAAAGAAATTAGTAACTCCTGAGTTAATATCTCCTGAAAATGATGTTCTTGGTGTGAATACTGAAAAAAATGATGAAGTTTGGAATTATGTTACTATTCCACTTACGTTGGATGACGTCACAAGCAAAAAAGAACTTGAGTGGCAGTTGTTTTTTGATAAGGCTAGACAATTAAAAGTCATCCCTATTGTGCGTCTCGCGACTGAATATTCCCCTGAAAATAAATCTTGGTTAGTGCCAAATAAAAAACAAATTATTAATCAAATTAATTTTTTATCAAAATTAAATTGGCCAACTGAGAAAAGATATATTATTGCCTACAATGAGGTTAATCATGCTTCCGAGTGGGGTGGTCGTGTTGATCCTGAGGGATACTCAAATGTTTTGAAGTTTGCAAGTTCGTGGGCTCATACAGAAGAGAAAAATTTTGTAGTTTTGCCGGCGGCAATGGATTTATCAGCTCCAAACAGTCAAAATACTTTAGAGGCCTTTAACTATCTAAATCAAATGTATAATTTGGATCCAGAAATTTTTTCATATATTGATATCTGGAATTCTCACTCATACCCTAACCCAGGCTTTATTAGTTCACCAACGAGTTATGGAAAAAATTCGATGAGAGGCTTCCAATATGAGCTCAACTATTTAAAGTATAAAACTGGTAATGATTATCAGGTTATGATTACTGAAACTGGCTGGAAAGGTACGCTTTCCAATTCTAGATGGCTTGAGTCTTACTACAGTTATTCTATACAACACATTTGGTCAGACGATCGAGTGATAGCGGTGACACCATTTTTGTTAAAAGGATCTCCTGGGCCATTCTCAAATTTTAGTTTTTATGATGAGAATGAGCAACCAACTGCACAGTATAGTGCGTACCAAAATGCAATGAGAAAAGTTGATTCTTAAGTTTTCAAGTGATTGCAATAAGAACAGATACTACAAAAGTATGAGGAAGTATGATAATTTGAGTTGTATCAAAAATTTCATTCTCTCATGAAGACAAAAACTCGTTTAACAATCACCCTTTCTCAAGATTTGCTTCAAAAAGTTGATTTTTTAATTGATGCTCATACCATAAGGAATAGATCTCAGGCAATTGAAAATCTAGTTCGGCAGGGATTAAGTACTGACATCAGATCTGCAGTCATTCTAGCCGGTGGTAAAAAACCAAATAACGATACTCCCTCACTCAAAAAAATAAACGATCAATATGTTCTTTCAATTATGATTGATCAATTGAAGATGTTTGGTATTACCAAAATTGTGGTTTGTGCTGGTAAAAATGAGAAGAAAATTAAAGATATATTTACCGATGGATCTTCAAATGGCGTGACTATTGTATATAGCAGTGAAAAAAAACCACTTGGGAGCGCTGGCGCAATTAAGAATGCTGAAAAATTAATTGGAAACGAATCATTCTTGGTGATTAATGACAGCACACTTACCGATTTAAATTTGGTGGACCTTTTTGAGTTTCACGAAAACGAAGATTCAGTTGCCACAATTTGTGTTAAACCCAGAATGAGTGAAAAAAAATATGGTCAGACTTTTTTGCATGGCAATAAAATTGTTAAATTTCTTGATACATCAGATTATAAAGGTATAAGCATTGTTAATATTGGACTTTATATTTTAAAACCGAAGATATTTGATTTTATTGGAAAAAATAAGTATTTAAGTTTAGAAACTGACATATTTCCTAAGTTAGCTCAAGATAAGGAGTTGAGCGCATTTGTTTTTCAGGGCAATTGGTTTGATATTTCAAAAGATACATCTTACAATTCAGCAATTAAAAATTGGCAAAATTAGTAGCTATCAAAAAGGATTATATGGAAGATTCATTAGCATTGGCACTTTCTCACGCAACTGAAGTTGGTGCGATCGCCGCATCAAGAACAGCAGGTTTTGGTGACAAGAAAAATGCAGATCATGAGGCAGTTGAGGCCATGAGAACTCACTTTAATGGACTAGATTTTAATGGACGAATTGTAATTGGCGAAGGTGAAAGAGACGAAGCGCCAATGCTTTATATTGGAGAAAAATTGGGCTCTGGCAAAGGACTTGCAATCGATATTGCGGTTGATCCTCTTGAAAATACCAATGCCACTGCAGTTTTTGGTCCAGGCGCAATCGCTGTTTTGGCAGCATCAGAAAGAGGTGGTCTTTTTCATGCTCCAGATATGTATATGGACAAATTGGTTGTCCCAGAACAAGCAGCTGGCAAAGTTAACATTGATTGGACGCCTAAGAAAAATTTGACAGTAATCGCCAAAGGATTAAGCCGACATGTCTCAGACTTGGTGATCGTAATTTTAGATAGAGAAAGAAATGAGAAATTAATTGCCGAGGTTAGAGAGGTAGGCGCTCGAGTCAAACTAATCACTGATGGTGACTTAATGCCTGGAGTTGAGGCTTGTATGCGTGGCAGTGGCGTTCATGCCGTAATGGGCATTGGTGCGGCCCCAGAAACAGTAATAACTGCTGTGGCGATGAGGTGTCTGAAAGGTGAGTTGCAGGCTAGGTTCTGGCCAAAAAATGAAGATGAGAAAAAGCGCCTAAAGAAAATGGGCGGAAAACTTGATAAAGTATATACACACAATGATTTAGCTAGTGGAAAAACAGCAATTTTTTGTGCTACCGGAGTTACCCAAGGAAGTATTCTCAAAGGGGTGAGGTTTTTTGGATCTGGTGCTAGGACACACTCTTTGGTTATGTCTACGCAAAGTAAAAAAATTAGATTTATTGACACCACTCACGTTTTGGATCATGAAGCAATTGAATTTAGACTGTAGAATTTAAATATATTTTTTAAAGGAATTATGATAGAAACAAAGAAAATTGATGATTTGGTTTATGCAGCAGTTTTTGGCTCTGAAGCTGAAAAACAAGATGCTAGATTTGAAATTTGGAAACTAGGAAAAGAAAATAACGTTATTTGTGCCTCTATCAATGATTTTTATATGGCTCGTGGTCGTGGTGAGTTGCCAACCGATTTTACAGTGCCAGCAATGAATCTAAGAGGTATGACGTACGATTTAGCATGCAGTATTTTTAGTGTTGCTAAAAAGAATAATGTTGGAGCTTTAATTTTTGAGATTGCACGTTCAGAAATGGGTTATACCGATCAAAATCCTCATGAGTATACAGCTGTTGTGATGGCCGCTGCTTTGCGAGAGGGTTGGTCTGGTCCATTATTTATTCAAGGTGACCATTTTCAAGCTAAAGCTAAGGCAATGGGTGTACCTGCTGATGGTGAGATCGAGGCAATTAAAGATTTAGTAAAACAATCTGTAGATGCTGGTTTTTATAATATAGATATAGATATGTCTACTCTAGTTGATTTAGATGCAACTTCAGTTGCGGATGAGCAAGCTCCAAATATAAAATATTCTTTGGAATTTACAAAACTTATTCGAAGTGTGCAACCAAATGGAATTGAGATTTCTATAGGTGGCGAAATTGGTCATATTGGTGGAAAGAACAGTACGACTGAAGATTTTATGACTTTTATTTCTGGTTTTAATGCTGGTTTGTCTCAAGAAATGACAGGAATTAGCAAAATTAGTGTTGCAACGGGTACTTCTCATGGCGGTATTGTTCTAGCAGATGGGACTTTGGCAAATATTGACGTCGATTTTTCAATTTTGGCAAATATTTCAAAAGTATGTAGAAAAAATTATCAGATTGGCGGTGCAGTGCAACATGGTGCCTCTACTCTCCCCGATGATTTCTTTAGCCAGTTTCCAAAGTCTGAGGCAATTGAAGTACATTTAGCAACCGGATTTCAAAATCTGCAAATGAATCATCATGATTTTTCAAAAGAATTACTTGAAAAAATGTACACTTGGCTTGACGAAAATAAATCTTCAGAAAGAAATGCTGACCAAACTGATGAACAATTTCACTATGAGCTAAGAAAAAAAGCTTGGGGAAAGTTCAAGAAAGAGTGTTGGAACATGGACGTAACTGCAAGAGAATCAATTAAGAAATTGCTGTCAGAAAGAGTTGAATTTTTATTTGGTCAGTTAAACGTGTTCAATACCATGAAAATAGTTGGCAAGTTCATAAAACCAGTTGTAGTTGAGAAAACCAAAGCAGATTTTGCTCCTTGGGGAAGTAAAGTTATTGATGTGATCGGATTGTCAGATTAGATGATTAGATTGTTAAACCAAACTGAAAATTCTTTGTTATAATTCCGGGGAATATGAAAAGAACTTCAGGCCAGGAGTCTGGTCAAGAAAAAACTGGAATTATAGAAAAACTTGCTTCTATTGATGCTACAGTGATTTTGGCAGTTCTAGTGGTTACAATTTCTTTATTGGATTTTTATTCTCATCCAAACGGAGGTGTGGCAGATTTAGAAAGAAGAAAGGCTCTTATTAGCATATTTGGACCTGTAATTAATAGCATTGGTAATTATGGTCTTTCTGCGTCATTAGCAATATCTGCTGTGGTAGCTAAAATTATATTTAATAGGATATTTCATTCGGAGATTACTCAAAAAGTAATTAAACACTTCTATTTGGCTTCCATTGCATCAATCATTGCTTTGAATGCGCTGATAGAAGATTTTCCGGGAAATAATGAACCTGGAAAAGATTTTGTACTAGGTTTGTTAGGAGTTTCAATGGGAGCAATTGTTGCGGAGTTTTATGTAAAAAAGATCGGCGTAGCAAAAAATAAATCCAATAATTAGCCGTTAGCTTGAGTCTACATGGTTATACTTGTATAATGAATCTTGCTAAATTTGTTACAAATTATTTGAGTAACGGAAGGAAAGTATGAAAGGTAAAATCAAAATTACAGTTTTGACCGAAGCTTCCTATAAGGATATTATCAATATTCAAAAAATTGATGGTTGGAGACATGTTTATTATTTAAATGAGAACAGATTGAGAGAGTTATCAAAAAGAGGTGAAGTTTTTTATGGTATGTATCTAGACGGTATTATGATTGGATTTGCAGGAGTTGATGTTGAAATTCGAGCTAGACTACATTTCTTATCAATTGATAATAAGTATCAAAAAAAAGGTTATGGCACACTTTTTGTTAAAGAACTTGTTAAAATAATGAAAACCAAAAACATTAAACAAATGTTTTTTTATGTCGAAGAAGATTCTCCATATACAATATTTTTATCAAAGTTGGGATTCATCAAAGTTGGATTTTATAAAAATAGATTTGGAGATGGTTGGGACGCCGACATTTTTGAATTGAAAATCTGATAGTACTTTTATGAAAAATATTATTTTTGATTTAGATTCGACATTGTCTAAAATTGAAGGCATTGATGAGTTGGCAGTTTTGAAAAATCTTGGAAGTGAAATCGGAAATCTCACTAATTTGGCAATGAATGGAGAGCTTTCTTTAGAGGAAGCATTTATTCAAAGATTGGAGATCATTCAACCAAGTAGATTTGATTTAGAACTTATCAATCAAATGTATCTTGATAATATTACAGATTATGCTGAAGAAGTTATAGATAAACTGAGGTTGAATAATAATATTTTTATTGTTACTGGTGGTTACAAAACTGCTATTCAAAAAATTATTTCGAAACTACAAATTAAGACATATTTTTCAAATAAAATAAATTTTAATGTTGATGGTTCGTTTAAAGAACTAGATAAAAATAGCCCATTATGGAAAACAAACGGAAAGGCTGTAGTTGTTGCAAGCATTAAGGAACAATATCCATTTCCTACGGTAATGATTGGTGATGGCATGAGTGATTTACTCGCAAACGCAGATGAATTTATTTGCTTTTCTGGAATTGTACAAAGAAGCAAAGTGCTTGAGCAGGTAAAGAATTCGATCACTGATCTGAGAGAACTCTTGAATTCTAAATATTCTTTGTTACCCGTAAGTACCCGGAACTATCATACTACGAAAAGCACTCCTTGAAGTTCACATTTACCGACCTTGATAAGGTGTTACCTAGAATAGGCAGGAGAAAAAGCTACAGGAAAAAACGGGTTGGTGTAGTAAAATGAGAATATGAATTTCAACATCAAAGTCCTTAAGGACAAAAAAACAGCAATAGAAGTCGGCAATTTTCTTACAAGTAGAAATGCTTTCGACCAAACCTGGGCACCAGAAGAAAAGGAGCTTGTTATGCAAGCACCTCTAGACAGCTTAAAAAATGAAAACCATTGTTATTGGTACATTGAAGATAATGGTGAAATCATTGCTGCTATGGGCGTACGGGAAAACAAATATGGTAGTGGTGGGTATGTAATAGACGAAGACTATTTAGCTGTACACCAGGACTACAGAAAGCAAGGTATTGCAAACACTATGCTTGCTGAAGTAGAAAAGTTTGTAAAAAAATCTGGTGGTAGGTATATTCACGTTCTGTCTTGTGATATAGACTCATATGCTCCTGCAAGGAAGTTCTACGAACGAAATGGGTACAAAAAAGTTGCTGAAATTCCTGACTATTATGTTCAAGGTGAAGGTAGAATTGACTACCTTAAATCACTAAAGTAGTTTGGCACAGCAGGGAGTCATTCTGATGTCGCAAAAGAAGAAGCTAGAAAATGTAGAGGATATTGCAGAATTTGAGCGTAGCCTGGTGAAGCATTTTTGGAAAAAGATAAAAGACGGTATGCCTGTAACGGTTGAAGACTCCAGGCAGACTGACTCTGCTGACGAGGCTGCTAGGGAGCAACGAATCTCTTTTCAAGCGTTCCAGGAGTTGCATGGCTTCAACCCAAACGATAAGGAAGAAGTCCTGAATCAGTATCGCCAAGGAAACATTAAACAAGCGAAGTACCCGCTGCCCACGGTTATCTTTCCACAGTCGTCAAAAGCTCCACTGGGAGTAAATTATCTCAACGTTAGGGTCACTGCTCAACAGACTAGTGGGTCAAGTGGGACTCGAACCCACGACACCCTGCTTAAGAGGCAGGTGCTCTAA
>PFJN01000058.1 GCA_002783105.1 Candidatus Pacebacteria bacterium CG_4_10_14_3_um_filter_34_15
TTTTCTTATAATTATTTTTCTCTGAGTTAACGTTTTAAACTCGAGTCTATGAAGTGTAGATTTATAATGAATTAAAATCTACGTAGTTAAGCTTGAGTTTAAAGCGTTAACTCAGTCATATATTATAACCTAAAATCACTGGTATAATCTGGCTATGATTGTAACTCCAATAAAAACTGAAATCCTTCACATTAATGATGAATTTTTTGCTTTTTTAGATAAATTTGTTCCAAAAGATCTTGAAAATAAAGTTTTGGTAGTCACCTCAAAAGTTTTAGCACTTAGTGAAGGTAGTGTGGTTAAGCCATCAGGAAAGTTCGAGAAGCCAAGTGATGAAGTTCATGAGATTGCAAAAAAATTGGTTGATTTTTATACCGAGCCAAATTCATCCAAATACAATATTATGCTGACGATTATTCACAATACTTTGTTGATGAATGGTGGTATTGATAGTTCTAACGCCCAACAGCATTTTGTATTGTTACCTAAGGATCCATATAAATGGGCCACTGACATTTGGAACTACCTGCGTAAGAAGAATGATCTGAAAAATTTTGGTGTAATCGTGACAGATAGCAAGGCGTTTCCTTTGAAATGGGGAAGTGTCGGTACTGCCCTAGCGTTTTGTGGGTTTAAGGCTCTACATTCTAGAGTTGGTCAAGAAGATTTGTTTGGGAGAAAATTGGAAATGACTTATGTTGGTGTTGCTGAAGGAATTGCGATTGCAGCGGTTTTGGAGATGGGTGAAGCTGCTGAGGCTCAACCTCTTTGTTTAGTCGAAAACATTAGTCAAATTGAATTTGTGGATCATCCCGTTACTCAAGAAGAAATTGATGCTCTCAATATTGATATTGAAGACGATGCTTACGCGCCAATTTTACTGAAAGCTGATTGGAAGCAATTTAAAAAAGATGTAGAATAATTTTAGTAATATAACTCTTATGAAAAACCTAATCTCAGTTACCACAAAAAAAGGTGATACGGGAGAAAGTTTTTTAATTAGTGGCAAAAAAGTTTCCAAAAGTAATATAGTTTTTGAAGTTCTTGGTACGCTTGATGAATTAAATTCTTATTTAGGTCTTGTTGTGGTGAAAATGAAAAGTCTAAAGGGAGTTAAGCTAAAATCAGCAAAAGAAATAGCAGATAACGCAACTTTTTTATTAGAAATTCAAAACACTCTTTTTTATCTTGGGGCTCAATTAGCTGAATCATCAAAAGAAAGTTTAAAAGAATCGCTTCTTCTAAAATTAGAAAACGAAGCAGATCGACTTCAAACCGAAATGGCTGAACATTGGATCACAAAGTTTGTATTGCCCGGTGGTACTGAACTAGGAGCTCACATTGATATAGCTCGCACTGTTAGTCGACGATTGGAAAGATTGATTGTTGGTTTATCTGAACAAAAAAAGGCTTCGCAAGAAAATAAGATCTCAGAGTTAGTGGTCAAATATATAAATAGATTATCAGATTACTTATTTATTTTGAGGTGTTTTGCGAATGACAGATTAAGTGTTAAAGAAAATTTATTTGATTCAGAAAAAACATGCTAATTTAATTGGGTTAAGATAAATTAGATTTTATTAATATAGGTATTTTCGAATCAAACCTACTACCCTGCCCTGTATTTTTACATTAGTTGCATAAATTGGACTCATGCTTGCATTGGCTGGTTCTAGTCTAATTCTAGTGACTTCTTTGTAATATCTTTTCAATGTGGCTAAGCCATTGTCTAGAAGAGCAACGACTATATCACCATTATTTACATTGCCGGTTTCTTCGATAACAACATAATCACCTTCATCGATATGATCTTCAATCATCGATTGTCCTTTGACTTGGAGAACATAAGATCTTCTTTTACCACTGATCATTTCAGGGGAAACTTTAAAGCTTGCGTTGGGATCAATGTGGGGTTCAATTGGAGATCCAGCAGCAATATATCCTAAGAATGGTAAATCAATACTTTCAGACATTTTTATAAATGTTCTGTCCAAGAGTTCAATTCCTCTAACAGCTCCGTCATGTTTTCTGATTATTTTTTTTCTAACTAAAGCTTGTAAGTGTTCGTGAACAGTTGCAAGAGAAGAAACTCCAATTGAACCAGCAATTTCTTTTAAAGTTGGTGAGTAGCCATTCTTTTGGATGTATTGGGCAATAAAGTCTACAATTTGTCTTTGTCTTTTATATAGTGTAACTGCCATAATTTCCTTTTTGTTTTTTTATGTTCGGGCGTACGTTTCCCGAAGTAAGTAAAGCATAACCGAAGTTAGTACGAATGGACAACTAGATCTTAATGGTAATAAACATATCAAACTATGGAAAACAATTTATAGTCTAAATAAGGGCTCGACCCGTCATTGAGGAAGGCTTAGAAATGCCTAGGATTTTGAGTATTGTTGGAGCGATATCAGCTAAAATTCCAGTAGGAAGCATTATAGATTGTCCCATATATTGTTTTCCGATTATCATCAGGGGTACTGGATAGGCTGAATGCTCGGTGTCAACTTCGCCCGTGTCATTGTTTATCAGTTCTTCAACATTACCGTGGTCTGCAGTAATTAGAACTACACCTCCTCTGGCTATTATATGTGAAACAATTTTACCAACTACATCGTCTACAATTTCACAGGCTTTAACTGAAGCTTCAAAATTACCGGTATGTCCCACCATGTCTCCATTGCAAATATTTGCGATAATGACATCATATTCATTTTTTTCAATTCTTTTAATCATTTCTTCAGCAATTTCATACGCACTCATTTCTGGAGCTTGATCGTAAGATTTAACTCCTTTTGAAGGAATAATTACTCTATCCTCGCCTGGATACATAGTTTCTGCTTGACCATTCATGTAGTAAGTTACGAAACGTTCTTTTTCTGTTTCAGTAGTTCGTAGTTGTCTTAAGCCATTTTCAGAAATGACTTTACAGAGAGGATTCTTAATATTTTGAGGAGGAAATGCTACGTCTGTAGGTAGTCCTTCTTCGTATTTGGTCATTGTTGTGAAGTATAAGTTTTCTAATTTTATTTTTCTATCAAATGTTTCAATATTTTTGATATTTTTTTGAATATTAGTTTTGTTATATTTTTCTGAATAAGGATCAAAAGCTTCATGCTTAATTCCAGTTTCGAAGTCAGGCATCACGAAAGCTCTAGTTAGCTCTCTTGGTCGATCGATACGATAGTTGAAGAATATGACTGCATCATTGCTTTTGATTATTCTATGAGTACCATCTGTATCGCAGATATTGATTGGTTCTATATATTCATCTGTTACACCTTTGTCGTATTGTGCTTTCATGGCGGCAATTGGGTCAGTGGTACATGCTTCTTCATTACCAATAGTAAGGGCGTAGTATGACTTTTCAATTCTTTCCCAACGCTTATCTCTGTCCATAGCAAAATATCTGCCCATTAATGTTGCGATTTCTCCAACTCCAAGAATCTTACAGTTGTCCATTATCTGTTGAACATAATTAATCCCAGACGTTGGTGGTGAATCTCTGCCATC